>NZ_JBFRFO010000004.1:0-432086 GCF_052114865.1 Hyphomicrobium sp. 2TAF46
CCCCGGTACTGCCCAGAACGGGCCAGCTCGGGGCCTCTCCACCGAATATAGTCTCTCTGGGTGCGTTGATCCATAGCGCTAAGCATAGCACGGGATCAGGCCGCTTAGACCGCGGCGTCAATCGAGATATTTTTCAAACTGATACACTACCCGGCTAGATGTTGGCCAGAAGGCCGGGCCGCTTCAACCCCAAACGACGTTCGTGCCGCTTCATATCTGCCTTCGAGGTCAAAGGTGAAGACGGCGCGGGCACGTTTTGGACAATCTTTTGATGGGATGGAGGTTTCGCCGCTCTCGGGCGACGGCGCTGGTCGCGCCGCGTTCTCGATAGCTATCAAAGACGCTCGCCAGTGCACCCTGACGTTGCGGTGGTCCGGAACGGCAAGCCCGTATTCCATGCCCACAGCGCACCGTCACTGGCACGCTGCATCTATCGGCCGCCGACCCCAAGTCCGGCCGGCAGCCTCATGATCCTTAGAGCTTTGCGAACTGCCCCGCGATCCCGCAGTGCCATTTCTGGATGACCCAGTTCGGGTGCTCGCCGACCCACTTGGCCATCTCGATCTGGCCGTTCGACATGCACTGCTGAGCGCTGACCCTGTCGCCTTCGAAATTCAGGGTGACATCTCTGCAACGCGACGGCTGATCAACCATGCAGACGGCGAAGACAAGCTCAATCATAGGACCTCCAGGTGTTGGTCGGCCGACCGCTCGTTAAAGCGGTCCGGTTAGCCCTGGGCGGTTCCTCATGTCTGCTTTTTGTTCATTCGCGGGAAGAATTGTCCAAGTATGAAGGAAATTATACATCGCACAAGAACACGGCTGTCGCAGGTCTTGCCTATTCTGAAGTCACGAGGGATTTGCCTCAGGAATGTGGCCGAAAGACCCCGCATCGGCCCTCAAATCGTATCGCTTGTGCCACACTTCCGCCTTGCCAGGATTGCTATCGCATTCGATAAGCATGCGCGAAGGCAACAATTGATTCGATTTTTACCGAAATGGCCAACACCGAACTTGTGCAAGGTGGGGTGTCGGAGCGATGTGACTAGGGTGAGTCGCGGGGCGGACTTTGTAAGGCGGCAGATCGGAATATGATTAATCACGGGGCCGAGGCAGCCCAAAGTGCAGCGTTCGACGGCGTGCACGCTACTCCTGCACCGACCGTCGGTTGGTTCGTCCGGCGCTCGGCGCTCTGGATCGGGATCATCACCGTCGCCATCGTGTTCGCCTGCACGCTCTATGCACTGGCGAGCCAAGTTGGAGCGGACGACATTCGCGTTCGAAAAGCCGTGGAACCGACGCTGAAGGTTTAAGGCGTCCCGAGTTTTACCCACCTGCCAAGCTGGATTTTTCCAAGACCCTGCGTGCGCGAGGCGATCGCGCCGCGGTGCGATCTGTCATTCCCGGATCGCGGAGGCTTCATCCCGTGTTCAGGACCGACTTGGCATGGTACAAACATCCCTAGCCCGCGAGAGCGTTTTGCTTGCAAAATTTCGGTGGGTACAAGTCTGTCTGTTGTTCCAACTTTTGAAATAACTGATCTTTTCTGAAGGAATTCGATAAATTTGCCTGCGGTTTACCTTTGATGCTGCGTAGTAAGCTCGGATACCTTGAATTTGGACCATCCTTACTCCAATCATCTTTGGTCGGTTCGAGCCCGAGGGACGCGTCGGAATGACGGAGCAGCAAAAGAAGTTTCCAGAGTTCTATGTCACTGCTCCACAGCCTTGCCCGTACTTGCCGGGCCGGCTTGAGCGCAAGCTCTTCACGCACCTGACGCACGACAAGCCGCCCGAACTGGTCGACCGGCTGCTCACGACAGGTTTTCGGCGCAGTCAAAACATCGCCTACGTACCGTACTGCGAAGGCTGCCAAGCCTGCATTTCGGTGCGCGTGCTCGTCGATGAATTCCAACCAGACCGCTCGATGCGCAGGAGCTGGAACAGGAACTCATCACTCATTGCTCAGCGTACGGCGCCAACGCCGACGATGGAGCAATTCAGGCTCTTTCGCGCCTACATCGATGCACGCCACAGCGATGGCGGAATGGCGGACATGACGATCCTCGACTATCGGATGATGGTCGAAGATACGGTGATCGAAACCTTCCTCACCGAATACCGGCAGAAGCCTGCCGACGCCACGGATCTCGATTTCGACTCCTGGCCGCTGAAGGCCGTTGCGCTTTGCGACCGGCTCACCGATGGCATCTCCATGGTCTACAGCTTCTACGATCCCGCGGATGCGGACGCGGGGCTCGGCACCTACATGATCCTCGAACACATCGCGTTCGCGCGGCGGATCGGACTGCCGCACGTCTATCTCGGCTATTGGATCGATGGCTCGCGGAAAATGGCCTACAAGACGCGCTTCAAACCGCAAGAGCGTCTCGGGCCCGACCGGTGGGAACGGATTTCCAGCGACGACGACGACTGAAGCCTGCCTGGCTTATTTCGCGAGCTCGGAATCGAGCTTCTCGAACATGTAAATCCATTTGGCCGACTGCGTGTCGACGAGCAGCTTCATGCGCGCGCGAAGCTCGAGCAGCAACGCGCAGTCGGGCGCAGCTGCGGCAGAACCTTCCTGCCCCATCGAGGCGATCGCCGATAACAATTCGTCCGCCGTCTTGTCGTAGACGGCTGTTTTATCGTCTTTCACGAACGGCTTTGCCTGCGCGATGAAGTCGTCATGCGACCAGTGGCGCTTTTCTTTCAGTTCGCGCAGCTTTTCCTGGAAGACGGGGCGGTTCTGATTGTTCAAGTCGCGCAGGCTTCCGGCCGCCGCTTCGACGGCGGACTCGAATTCTTCCTTGCTGCACGTCGCCGGGGTTTCGTCCGCCCGGAGACCGGGACAGCCCCCAACAATCGCAAGACCTATTCCGGCTGCGGCGATGGCCGCACGTCTTCTGAGCCCACCCATGGCCGGCAGTCGTAGCTTTGCTCAAGCATTGCGACAAGCGCCGGCAATCAACATCCCGAACTAAAAGCGCGGACCGAATGAATTGGATCGTGGGAATCCCTTCGGCGCCACACGTCCTGCTTGCGCGCGGTCGCCGACCCACTCCTTCAATTCGCTCCAGGACAAGGTAAATTCGCGGCCTGCGCTATCTAGCCAGGTCAGGCCGGCCGACTTCTTGAAGACGCGGACATCGGACAGCGCACCATCCTTGAAGCGTTGCAGGATGACGCCCTTACCGCGCGTCATCTCGTTAACTTCGTCGAGCTTGAAGATCAGAAGCTTGCGGTTTTCGCCGATGGTCGCGACCTGATCACCTTCGACCGGAACGCAGACGCGCGCCTCCTCGGGCTCGGTGACGTTGAGGATCTGCTTGCCCTTCCGGGTCGAGGCGATGACCTCTTCCTCCGGGACGATGAACCCGTAACCGCCGGTCGATGCGACGAGCAGCTTGCGCGCCGGATCGTGGACGAAAATTTCCGCGACGTCGTGATTTTCCTCGAGATCGATCATCAAGCGCAACGGCTCGCCGTGGCCTCGGCCGCCGGGAAGCGCGCCAGCCTCGAGGGTGAAGAACCGTCCGTTCGTCGCGAACAGAACGAGCTTATCCGTCGTGAACGCCTTGATGGCGCGCTTCAGCTCGTCGCCCTGCTTGAACTCAAGCTTCGACAGGTCGTCCTGATGGCCCTTCATGGCGCGGACCCAGCCCTTCTCGGACAGGATGACCGTGATCGGCTCCTTCTCGACCAGGGCGGCCGCGAGATCGAGTTCTACCTCCGGCGCATCATCGAAGGTTGAACGGCGTCTACCGAGCGGCGTCTTCTTCGAATATTTCTCGCGCGTTTCCTTGACCTCTCCCGCGACGCGCTCCCATTGCAGCTCTTCCGATTTCAGAAGCTGCTTCAGCTCGCGGCGCTCTTTCGAAAGCTTGTCGTGCTCGGCGCGGATCTCGACTTCTTCGAGCTTCGACAAAGACCTCAATCGCAGGTTCAGGATGGCTTCGGCCTGAACTTCGCTGAGGCTGAATTTCGAGATCAGCTTTGCCTTCGGATCATCCTCGCGACGGATGATGCGGATCACCTCATCGATATTGAGGTAAGCGATCAGGTAGCCGTCGAGGACTTCGAGGCGGTGCTCGATCTTTTTCAAGCGATGCGTCGAGCGGCGAACCAGAACTTCGATGCGATGCTCGAGCCACTGCCAAAGCACGTCGCGCAGATCGAGCACGTTCGGGATCTGGCCGGCCGAGAGCACGTTCATGTTGAGGCTGACGCGGACATCGAGCTCCGTCAGCCGGAACAGACTTTCCATCAGCAGAACGGGATCGACCGTGCGGCTCTTCGGCTCCAGAACGAGGCGAATTTCTTCCGCGCTTTCGTCGCGCACGTCGCCGAGGAGCGGCAGCTTCTTCTCGCTCATCAGATCGGCGATTTTCTCGACGAGCTTCGCCTTCTGGACGCCGTAGGGGACCTCGGTCACGACGATCTGATAACCGCCGCGCGTGGTTTCTTCCTTGCTCCAGCGGGCGCGGACGCGGAAACCGCCGCGGCCGGTCTTGTAGGCTTCGAGGATCTGCTCTCGCGGCTCGACGATGACGCCACCGGTTGGAAAATCGGGCCCCGGGATCATCTCGACGAGCTTCTCGATCGTCGCGTTCGGGTGCTTGATCAGATGCAGAAGCGCCTGACACAGCTCGTCGACGTTGTGAGGCGGAATGCTGGTCGCCATGCCGACGGCAATGCCGGTCGAGCCGTTGGCAAGCAGGTTCGGAAATGCCGACGGCAATACGACCGGCTCTTCGACGCGGCCATCGTAATTCGGACGGAAGTCGACCGTTTCCTCGTCGATGCCTTCGAGGATGAGCGCGGCGATCTCGGTCATGCGCGCTTCCGTGTAGCGCTCGGCGGCCGGGTTATCGCCGTCGATGTTGCCGAAGTTGCCTTGGCCGTCGACGAGCGGATAACGCACGGCGAAATCCTGCGCGAGACGCGCGAGGGCGTCGTAGATCGCGGCATTGCCGTGCGGGTGGTAGTCGCCCATCACCTCGCCGACGATCTTGGCGCACTTGATGTAGCTGCCCTCCGGATTGAGGCGCAGCTCGCGCATCGCATAGAGGATGCGGCGATGGACAGGCTTCAGGCCGTCGCGCACGTCGGGGAGCGCGCGATGCATGATCGTCGACAGAGCATAAGCCAGATAACGCTCTTCAAGAGCGGTCCGGAGTTCGACGGGCTCGATCGGGCCCTCGCCCGGTAGAATCGGTTTTGTGGTCATGGCGCTTCCCTACAGCGCCGCCGGGGCGCTCTCAAGCCTGGGCGACCTTGCGTCCTACGGCCGGTGCGCTGCGCCGCGCCATTTGGACGCAAAATGGCGTGCCGCAGGTGCCGGCCGGCCACTCTTCCACAAAGAGGGACCGTAGCTCGCCGGGACCGGTGGCATCGAAGGACGACGGCAGCTAAATCTCCAACACTATCAAGCTCAGCGGGATGTAATTGGGTAATGGCAGCTCTCGTGCCGGACCTGCCGCAGGTCGAACAGCACATCGTCGAAATTACGAACAAGGCGCGGCAAGACCAGAAGCTCGCGCCATTGAAGGTCAACGCGATACTTGCAAGAGCCGCGCGTGCCTACGCCGAACGGGTGGCGCTTAGCGGAACCTTCTCCCATTCGGCGGACGGACGCACGCCTGCCCAACGCGCGGAGAGCGCCGGCTACAAGCATTGCGACATCGCCGAAAATCTCGCCATGGACGAAAACAGCCAGGGCTTCGATACCGGCGCCCTTGCACTTCAGGCTATCGCGGGTTGGATGAATTCACCTCCACACCGCACCAACATGATGCGCGCCTCCGTAACCGAGATCGGCGTGGGTGTTGCGCGTGCGCCCGGTCCGAAGCCAAAGTTCATTTCGGTCGAGCTGTTGGGCCGGCCCGCCACAGAAATCTATTCCTTCAAAGTGATGAACTTATCGAGCGGCGGCGTCAGCTATTCCTTCGCGGGGAGGACGCGGGAGCTGAAGCCCGGCACGTCGGCCGTTCTCACGGCCTGTTCGCCGGGGGAACTCGTGTTGTCGAAGCTTGGCAATTTCCTTTCAAATGCGGTGGAAATTGCACGGACCCCCGCTGAAAATAAAAGGGTTTATGCGTTGAGATCGACTGCGACCGGGGGGACCGTGCTGGAGGTCTCCCTGCACGGGGCGCCCCCTTAACTGTATCGTTGCGGAACGTTTCCCCGGGTTCAGGCGTTACACCAGACCGGTACGAACCGGAATGGGAGACACCATGGAAGCACGCCAGCTCATGATCTATGTAGGTTTGAGTGTTGTGGCCGTGATTGCCGTCGTGGGCGGCGTCGCTGCTTATCAGCGCTCGCAGTCCGACGTATTGGTCGACGTCCCGGCCGTACGCATTGAAACAAACAAGGCCACCGGCGAGACGAAAGTCGATGCGCCGTTCGCTCACGTCGAAAAGGACGAGCACGGTACGCGTGTCGATGCTCCAGGCGTCAAGGTCGATGTGCCAGCGAATTAGACGTTCATGAATAACTGACGAAAGAGCCGCCCGTCGCGCGATAGGCGGCTCTTCTTTTTGGTTCATCCGATCGTTCTGAGAATGCCGCCTTCAACGCGTAGCGCCGCACCGTTCGTCGCCGAGGCTTCCTTCGACGCGGCGTAAACGACCATATTCGCGACCTCCTCGACTGTCGCGAAGCGCTGGAGGAGCGATGTCGGCCGGTGCGTCTGGACGAACGTTGCGGCCATCTCGTCGGGCGTCTTGCTGTTCGCTGTGGCCATGGCTTTCAGAAAGTCTTCGACGCCCTCGGATCGCGTCGGGCCAGGCAATACGGAATTGACGGTGACGTTCGTTCCGGCCGTCAATTGCGCGAGGCCCTGCGTGAGCGAGAGCTGCGCGGTTTTGGTGAGGCCGTAATGGATCATCTCGGCGGGAATGTTCACCGCCGATTCCGACGATATGAAAATCACACGCCCCCAATTTCGTTCGAGCATTCCCGGAATGAGTGCCCGCGACAGGCGCACGCCCGACATCACGTTCGTCTCGAAAAAATGTATCCAATCGGCGTCGGTAATTTCGAAGAACGGTTTCGGTTCGAAGATGCCGGCATTGTTGATCAGGATGTCGACGGCCGGAGCCGCCTTGACGAGGGCAGCGCAGCCTTCGGCAGTGGAGACGTCGGCTGCAACTCCCGAGACCGCTGCCGCGTTGACGCTATGGTGGACGGCGGCGATGCCCTTATCGACGCTTTCCTGACGCCGGCCGTTGATGACCACCTTGGCCCCTGCCCGCGCCAAACCCTTTGCGATCGCGAGGCCTATGCCGACCGTCGAGCCCGTGACGACGGCCGTCTTGTTTGTAAGATCTACTTTCATCGGATCAATCCAGTTCAAATTGTGCGGGTCTGAGCCCGAACTCGAACGATTTCAGGCAGCTCGATATATTCCATCGCGGCGCCGCCGTTGGTAGCCGTAAGATGCATAGCGGCCCCGCCGATCCGCAGCCTGCAATGCAGCGATACATTAACTTCGCATCCACGCGCTACCTGTGGATTTGAACCAATAGGCACCCTACCTAGTCTGAAGCCACAATCCTTTAACGGCTGCTTCTCTGGCGGAGATCGAATGGCAATCGAAATTGAAAGAAAATTTGTCGTGCGCGACGAAGGCTGGCGGCAATTTGAGATCGGCTGCGCGCCGATCGAGCAGGGCTATTTCGCGCGCACGCCACTGGTGAAAGCCCGCGTTCGCATCTTTGGCGACAACGGCTACGTAACGCTGAAGAGTGCGAATGCGGCGGGTTTGATGTCGCGGCAGGAATTCGAATACAAGATACCGAAAGCCGATGCTGCGGAGATGCTACGGCAGTTCAGCATGGAGTCTCCGATCAGGAAGGTTCGCTACGACGTTCCCTTCGAGGGCAACATCTGGACCGTGGACGTTTTCCAAGGAGCAAACGCCGGCTTGGTTCTGGCTGAAGTCGAACTCGAGAGCGCCGATCAATCGATCACGCTGCCTCCATGGGTCGGTGATGAAGTGACGAGCGACCCGCGCTACGAGAACTCAAGCCTTGCCCGTTCGCCTTTCACCACGTGGAGCCATGGCTGAAATTAGCCATGGATCGCAGCATGTCGGTACGCGCGGGGCGATTGTCCTGTCCACCTGCGGAACGCGCGGGTGAAATGCGCAGGGTCCGAATAGCCGAGGTTCAAAGCGATATCCGTCACGGACGTCCGGCCCTCCTGCAGAAGCCGCTTCGCGTGGCGGCTTAGCAGATCATCGACGAGGTCGACGAAGGACGTGCCGTTCTCGCCAAGCCGGCGCTGCAGCGATCGGGGCGTCGTGCCGAGCTTGGCAGCGACCCAGGCAATGCGCGGATAGCCCTCGTGCAGAGCTAGCTCCGTCACCGCAACCGTCGTCGCCAGAACATCGCTTTGACGGGGAACAGGCGGCTCACTGCCGACACCGCATTCGTCCGATGCCGATCTTCCCGAATAGATCATGTTCCCGAGCAGGGCGGCATCGAACTCGATCGCCGGAACCGCGTGTCCGTGCGAAATGTTCGCTGAAAAAATGTCCTCAAGCTGCGCGCGGGGCGAGCCCAGAGGCAGCGCGGTCATTACCACGTTCGGACGCCAACCGGGTCCGGCGTAACCGCGCACAACATCCATGGCGTAGCCAAGTGCGAGAAACTCGTTGTGGTGCCGCCCGTCGGTTTCCGGTTCGACGAACTCGATGGACCAGCGGACGCGCGGTCCGTGACGCGAGACGGTGAGAACCGTCGACGTCTGCAGCATCACGTTCAGACCGGCGTGAGCGCGAACCATCGCATCGCCGAGCGTTTTAGCCTTGCATACCCAGGCACCGAACGCGCTCAGGTCCTCACTCTTCACGGCCTGGCCGAGGCGCGCGCCGAAGTACGCATCGCCGGTCTCGCGAGCCGCTTTCTCGAGCAGGCGAAATTGCTCGCGAAGCGGCACGATCAATTCGCGCTGCTCCAGAATTGCAAACGGCAAATCGACCTTGCGAAGCACCCGCGCGATCGAGCCGCCATGGCATTCCATGAATGTTGCTATGGGGCCAAGTGAGCTTGCCCTGGTAACTCCTGAAAGACGGGGCGCCATCGCTGCTGCCGGGCTAAAGTTTCCCTCAAACGTGGCGCAAAATGGCAAGCAGTGGAGGCGGCTTCAAGTCACGTTAGCGTTATGAGCGCGCACGGTTTATGCGCGTGCTACCCCAAACCAAGAAACCGGGAAAACCGATGACCACAGCCCTGCACGCGAAGCCCCAGATGACGGTTCCGTTCGAAGATCATATTGATTGGTACACGCTCGAAGGCTTTCCGCACCTCGCCTATCACATCTGCGCGGTCGACGAGAAAAAGCGCATCGTCGATATTCTCTTCAAGTTCGACGCCAATTCCCAGATCGCGCTGCACCGGCACAAGGCCGACTACATTACGCTGACGCTTCGCGGAGAACTGCGCATTTACCGGCCGAACGGCGAGTTGAAGGAAATCCGGCCGACCGGGGCCTATGTCTCGGGAACGGCGGATGGCGAGCCGCATCGCGAGGGCGGTGGCGACGAAGACGTGATTGCGTTCTTCAGCAACCGGAACATCGAAAACCTCGTCTACGAAATTCTCGACGACAATCTGAACACGGTCGCAACACTCGGCATGGAGGAATTCAAAGCCCTCCACGCCGCGCAGCGCACTTAGTGCCAACCGTTATACGGATCGTAATCATCCATAGGGGCGTTCGCGCCGCGCGCATACGATCGCGGCGGCGACGCGGCTTTTGCCTTTGCATTCGCTGCAATCTTGCCGCTGAGCGAACGGACGACGGTGACTTCGGTTCCAGGGCGCACCAGCGACGCCAGATGCAGCACGTTCTCGTTCAGCATGCGGAAGCAGCCGGACGATTCTGCCTTGCCGATCGACTTCGGGTCATTGGTGCCGTGAATGCGGTAGAGCGTATTGCCGAGGTAAATTGCTTTTACGCCGAGCGGATTGCGCATGCCGCCCAGCATGCGCTCAGGCAGCTCGGGCTTCCTCCGCCGCATGTCGGCTGGCGGATACCAGTCGGGCCAATCGGCAATGCGCGAAACCTTTTCCTTGCCAGTCCATGTGAAGCCCTGACGCCCGACGCCGATCGAATAGGCGTAGGCCGACGTCGAACTCAGCACGTAATAGAGTTTTCGCGCGCCAGTATCGATGACGATCGATCCCGGTGAATAGGGTCCGCTGAAGGCCACCTGCGCGGGCGCAACAGGTCTGATGTAGGGCCTATCACCGCCGGTCGTTCCGGGCGTCTTGCTGAGGCGTGCTTCGTCATCGGGAGAGGGTGCAGCATCCCAGGCGCCGTAATCGTCGCGCTCGTTAAAGTAGCGCGAAGCCGGTGTCGTTCGATCGTTAAAATAGTCCCGGCCGGCGGGACTTGGTTCGCTGTAGCGCTGATCGTCGTAGCGCGGGCCGTCGCGATCGTCGTCGCCGTAGCCGGGATCGCCGTTGTAGCGTGGATCGTATCTCCGGGGATCGTCATCGCGATAATTCTGGCGGTTGTCGACGCGCGGCCCCACGCGGTTTTCGTAGCCGCGCTCGTTCGAATAACGATCGTCCTGAGGATCGGCATAGGAATCGTCGTCGTCAGGCAGGACTTGCACGGGTGGACGCCGCGGGCCACCCCAGGGATCCCACTGCTGCGCGAAGACATGACTTGATGCACCGACCGTCGCCGACGCCGCAATGATCGCAAAGAGAAAAGATTTCATAGAACCCCGCGCACCCATAGCTCACTCGCTCCGGCCCAACATTCACGAAGACTGTCAGGTTCCATCGCGAGAGCTTCGCGCGCGAAGTGGTCATTGGCGTGGCAAACAAATGGCAAAGGGTACGGCATACGATTCAAATCACATTACGAACTTTGCGTACTGGCAAAGGTTTGGGTGACTGAGTGCGCACGCAATCGCGCATTTCAAGGCGCGTTCGCAGCTGCCTTATTTGCGGTCGCAATATCGCCTCAACGGGAGGTTCGCGCGAGCACGTCCATCAGCTCGGCCACCTTGCGGCGCTGATCGGCCGCATCGCCGCTCGCGATCGCATGCTCGACGCAATGGGCGACGTGATCACGCAGCACTTCTTCCTCGACGCGCCGAAGCGCTGCCCGAACGGCCGAAATCTGCGTGACGACGTCGATGCAGTAACGCCCCTCCTCCACCATCTTCGCGAGGCCGCGAACCTGGCCCTCGATGCGGTTGAGGCGCTTGAGACATGCAGCTTTCGATTGTTTGTCCATGTCTTGACCTATACCCTATGGGGGTATATGTGTCAACTCCGAGAATGGCCTCGGAAGATGCCGGGGTTCAGCTAGGAATTGCGTCATGACCGCCGATACGCCGAAAACCGGGCCCGAACCGAAAACTCCTGCGAAGAGCTGCTGCTCGCACAACCATGCTGCACACGGACATATTGCGCACGAGCATGCGGGTGATACGTCTGCCAAGGCGAAAGACCCGGTGTGCGGAATGACAGTCGATCCGAGCACGGCGAAGCACAGCGCCGAGCATGACGGAAAGACCTATTACTTCTGCGCCGCCGGATGCCGGACGAAGTTCGTCGCCGATCCTGCGCGATATCTGACGCCGGAAGCCGCAAAGGCGGAGCCGGTTCCCGCGGGCACCATCTACACATGCCCGATGCATCCCCAGATCCGGCAAGTTGGCCCGGGCTCCTGCCCGATCTGCGGCATGGCACTCGAGCCCGAGCTTGTCACCGCCGAAGCTGCCCCGAATGCCGAGCTTCAGGACATGACGCGGCGGCTGTGGATTGGCGCGGCGCTTACCCTTCCCGTTTTCATCCTCGAGATGGGCAGCCATCTTTTCAATTTGCATCACATCATCAGTCCGACTGTTTCGAACTGGGTGCAGTTCGCGCTGGCGATGCCTGTCGTGCTCTGGGCGGGATGGCCGTTTTTCGAGCGCGGCTGGAAATCGCTCGAAACGCGCAACCTCAACATGTTCACGTTGATTGCGCTTGGGACAGGCGTCGCGTGGATCTACAGCGTCGTCGCGACCCTGTTTCCGCAAATTTTTCCGGCATCGCTGCGCGGAATGGACGGCGCCGTTCCTGTCTACTTCGAGGCTGCTGCCGTCATCACGGTGCTTGTTCTCGTCGGGCAGGTCTTGGAACTCAGAGCCCGCGAGCAAACGAGCGGCGCTATTCGCGCACTTCTCAATCTCGCACCGAAAACGGCGCGTCGCCTCAAGCCCGATGGTTCGGACGAAGAGGTGCAGATCGATGCGATCACGGTCGGCCAACTCTTGCGCGTTAGGCCCGGCGAGCGCATCGCCGTCGACGGCATCGTCACCGACGGCAAGAGCAACGTCGATGAATCGATGGTGACCGGCGAGCCGCTTGCCGTTTCGAAAAGTGCTGGAGCGAAAGTCATCGGCGGGACGATCAACGGATCGGGCGCGCTCATCATTCGAGCCGAAAAGGTCGGCCGCGATACGATGCTCGCGCGCATCGTTCAAATGGTCGCCGAAGCCCAGCGCAGCCGCGCACCCATTCAGCGCCTCGCCGATCAAGTCGCCGGATGGTTCGTGCCGCTCGTCATCGGAGTTGCGGTGCTTGCCTTCGCCGCCTGGATGATGTTTGGCCCCGAGCCGCGCTTCTCGTATGCGCTCGTCGCCGCCGTATCGGTGTTGATCATCGCCTGCCCGTGCGCGCTCGGCCTCGCAACGCCGATGTCCATCATGGTGGGCGTTGGCCGCGGTGCGCAGTCCGGCGTGCTGATCAAGAATGCCGAGGCGCTCGAACGGATGGAGAAAATCGATACGCTCGTCGTCGACAAGACCGGGACGCTCACCGAAGGCAAGCCGACGGTGACCGCGGTCCGGACAGTACCGCCGATCAGCGATGCCGAGCTTCTGAGGCTCGCCGCGAGTCTCGAGCAGGCGAGCGAGCATCCGCTCGGGGCGGCGATCGTCCAGGCCGCACGCGAGCGCAATATCGCGCTGTCCGAAGTTCGCGATTTCGCTTCGCCATCGGGCAAGGGCGTGTCCGGTGTCATCGACAATCGCAATGTCGTCATCGGCAATCGCACGATCTTCGACGAGGCAGGTATCGATACATCCGCTCTTGCCGCCGATGCGGAAAAGCTTCGCGGCGACGGCGCGACGGCCATTTACGTTGCCATTGACGGCAAAGCCGCCGGCATCATCGCGGTTGCCGATCCGATCAAGGCGACGACGCCGTCAGCGGTTCGGAAGCTCAAGGAAAGCGGCGTGCACGTCGTCATGCTTACGGGCGACAACGCCACAACGGCGAAGGCCGTCGCCGCCAAGCTCGGCATCGATGACGTGAGGGCGGATGTTCTGCCCGAGGATAAGGCCAAGTTCGTTTCCGAGCTCCGGAGACAAGGTCATGCGGTGGCGATGGCCGGCGACGGCGTCAACGATGCGCCGGCGCTCGCGGCAGCCGATGTCGGTATCGCAATGGGAACCGGCACCGACGTTGCGATCGAAAGCGCCGGCATTACCCTCGTCAAAGGCGACCTCGAAGGGATCGCACGGGCGCGTCAGCTCTCGCAGGCGACGATGTCGAACATCCGGCAGAACCTTTTCTTCGCGTTCATCTATAACGCGGGCGGTGTGCCGATTGCGGCGGGCATTCTATACCCCGTCTTCGGATTGCTTCTCTCTCCGATCATCTCGGCAGCGGCGATGGCCTTATCGTCCGTAAGCGTGATCGGGAATGCGCTTCGACTGCGAAACGTGGATATCAGCTGACCGGGACTTGGAGGCGGATCGTTGCGTTCAATGCTCCGACTCCTTGAACACCTCGAAGCTTCTCACTTCGTAGTCCGGCCGGATTTGCTTCAGAATGTCGAGAGGCGGCTCCTCGATTTCACTTTGCGCCCAGCGCAGCTCGAACCTCAGTAAGGTCTCTCCGGAACCGGCGTTGCGGCTCAACCCCTGGAACTGGGCGCGGTAACCCGAACCGCGCAAAAGCTCTCCCAAATCCGGAAAGGGAGGTTGGTCCAAACTGGAGGCGACGATAAGCTCTCCGCGATGGTCGCGCGGGATGCGGATATCGATCCAGCGGAGGATCAACAGCGTTAGGATGATCAACGCCGTGCCCGCACTGCCGAGCAGAATCTGACCTCCTCCGAAGCAGATGCCAATGACCGTCACCGCCCAAATCGTTGCGGCGGTCGTTACACCCGACACATTCCTACCGTGCTTCAGGATGACCCCGCCCCCGATGAAGCCGATGCCGGTGAGAATGCCAAGCGGCAGACGCATCACGTCAAAGGTTGCGAACAGGTCGGGGGTTTTGCCCGTGACGCCGAGCAGGATGTTGGCTTGGCTCGTGGCGATGCACGCGGAAAGGCCGACCAGGACAACAGTGCGCAGCCCCGCTCCATGGCCGGCACTTTCCCTATTCAGACCGATGAGGATGGTGGCTATCAGCGTCAGGCCAAGACGCACCGTTATATCGAGCACGCTTGGGTGTAACTGCATTTCCATTGCGGACGTTCTCCATTCTTAAACGGTCGAGCGCATAAAAATGATCTCGTGCGGCTGTAGGCTGAACATCTCATCGGCCTCGGCGACGGGAAACTGTTAACTCCATGACGAAGGGACGTTTTGCGTTGCCTTGCCGCCGGTCCCGGCTGCATCTTACCATGCCGCGACGAGCGGAAAGGTTTGGTACGCCCCATGCAACAACAGACCTATTGTCTGAGCTAATGCCATGACACGCCACCGCGTCATCTTTTTCGGACTGCTCATCTGGGCACTCGCGATGATCGTGCCGGACTTCGTGCGCGCAGTTCGCCCACTCGGCTCGTTCGGCTTTTACGCCGACAGCAACGGCCTGATCTATGACGTCGCAGGACCGTTCGATAGCGAGGCTCAATCACCCGCCTGGAGGGCCGGTGTGCGCACCGGGGACCACCTCGACTTCACGCGCATGCGCTGCATTCCCTATGACGCGTATGTTTGCGCGAGCACGATAGCGGCGGTCGGCGGCAACGAATATGTGTTGCCCGGGCGGCAGACGACCATCAATCTTTTGCCGACAGCGACCGGGGACGCGCGGGACGTGACGCTGATCGCGGAACAGCGCCCGACAAACTGGTTCGCCCGTCTGGTTTTGGTCCTCGATCAGATTGCGGGCATTGCCGTCATACTCGCCGCCGGATGGCTGGTCTGGACGCGACCGAGCCGTATGACCTGGGGCTTTTTCCTCTACGTGATCTGGTACAATCCCGGGCAGTCCTACGAGTTTTATGCGCAATTGCAGCGCTGGCCCTTGTTGCTTCTCGGGCAGAACGTACTCGGTAGCCTTTCACAAGCCGCCGGCTACGCGGGCCTGCTCGTGTTCGTGATGCGAGCCCCGACCGGGGCGATTCAGCCGCCGTGGGAACGTTTCGAACGGGCGCTCCCTCCGCTCGCCGCCGTCGTGGCCGTCGTTCAGTTGGCCGCCTACGGCAACGCATTCGGTTTTCATACCGAACTCTTGATGCGGGCAACGATCCTATTCGGAATTATCGTGAGCGTCGGCGCCGTCGCGATCCTACTCAAGAGACGTAGTTCGCTCTCGCCCAAGGACAATCAGCGCCTCAGATGGGTGATGTGGGGATGCCTGATCGGACTTCCCGCATTCGTCATCGCCGATCTCAACGAATACACGACGCTTTTTGCGAATTGGGACGGGTTCGTTCTGCCGGAGGATGTCGTCGGGCTTCTCTATCTCGTGAATGGCATCTTGTGCCTTTTCGTCGTCGAAGCCATACGCCGCCAGCGCGTCGTCAACGTCGCGATACCGCTCAGGCGCGTTACCGTTCTGGCGCTGATGACGAGCTTGCCTGCGCTGCTTCTTCATCAGCAAGCGGAACATCTGCACGAGTTCGTCGATCTCCCCGGCTGGTCGTGGCTCGTTATCGGCGCCCTCGTTCTCTTCGTCATAAGCAGGCTGCATGAATGGTCGGTCGAGCTTGCGGACAGTTATTTCAATCGCGTGCTCGACAAGACGGAAAAAGAAATCACCGGCGCCATATTCCGGGCGAAGACGGCGGAAGAGATCGACCAGCTTCTGTCGGATGGCGTCGCCAGAGCCCTGAAGCTTGCATCGGCGGCGACATTTCGAGGGACGGAGAGCGGATTTCATCGCTTCGAGGCCACCAGCGTCGGCTGGGATGACAAGGCGGTGCGCGATTTACGTCCCGGCGAGGGAGCGATGAAAAATCTGCTCGAGGGCGAGACGAGCAGCTTCGAAAAGGCCGCAGCCGAGGAGGCCAGGTTTCCGGCCGGGCTCGATTTACCGATCCTCGCGGTTCCAGCTGCGAACCGTGTTCATACGTATGCCGTTATGCTTTACGGCCCGCATGAGGCAGGCACCGACATCGATTCCAACGAGCGGGAAATGCTGGTCAATCTCGGGCGGCATGCGGCCGATGCGTATGCGCGCGCCGAGACCGAAAAGCTTCGGAAGACGATCGCAGAACTTCGCGCGCAGCCAGATTTGAGCCGCGGGATGGCATGACGTGAAAAGCAAAAGCCGCGAATACGCATGCGTACCCGCGGCCTATGCGACCTAGATCAAAAAAGCGACAGACACCGCCGGGAAGGCCATCGGCCCTACCCGCAGCGCAATGTCACTTAAGCGCTCTGAATGACGCTGACGGCAATCTTGCCCGAGCGACGATCGGTTTCGGTCTCGAAAGCGACCTTCTGGCCCTGCGAAAGGCCGCGCATGCCGGCGCGCTCGAGAGCAGTTGCGTGAACGAACACGTCGTTCCCGCCCTGGTCCGGCGCAATGAAGCCGTAGCCCTTCTGATCGTTATAGAATTTCACGGTACCCGTGATCATAGAATGTTCCCTTTAGGCTCTGATGGTTGAGGCTGTCCCATGCGTCAATGCGGACGCATACGCCGGCCTCACAGTTCGATTTTGGAAAGACGTCTGTGCGCTTGGCTGCGCCAGAGGCTGAGTGCCTCGCAATATCCGGCCAAAGTTCGATGGGCCGTCGATAGCACGCATAAAGCTGCATGGATACCGCTAGTTTCCGGCCATCGATCAACTTTTCGACCCGACCTCCCGAAAAGCGCGCCGATGTACGTCTTCCGGAACAATCCATAAAGCCTAATTGTCTATGTGAGAGTTTGGTGCCACGGAGCCGCCGCTCGACCGGTTCCCTGGCTCCGGATAAGCCGGAAAATGGCCATTTGACGCGATCGGCCGAACCACGGCCAAGTTGCGAGGACGCATGAAAATCGGATTTATCGGCTTGGGGCATATGGGTTCCGGCATCGCGGCCAACCTGCTCAAGGCCGGACACGATGTCACCGTCTATAACCGCACGCGCGCAAAGGCCGAGGCTCTGGCATCCGAAGGGGCCAAAATCGCAGCGACGCCGAGCGACGCCTGCAGGGGCGACGCCGTCTTTACTATGCTGGCTGACGACAAGGCCGTCGAGGCGGTGGTGTACGGGGACGGCGGCTTGCTTGCGACGCTCAATAAGGGTGCCGCCCATATCTCGTCGAGCACGATCAGCGTCGCGCTCTCGAAGCGGCTGGCCGACGACCACGGCAAAAAAGGTCAGCTCTACGTTGCCGCCCCTGTATTCGGCCGCCCCGAAGCGGCGGCGGCAAGAAAGCTCTTCGTCGTCGCCGCCGGGAAGAGCGATGCCGTAAAGGCAGTTTTCCCCCTCTTGGACGCCATCGGACAAAAGACGTTCACGATTTCCGAGCAGGCGGAAGCGGCGAACGTCGTGAAGCTCAGCGGCAATTTTCTTATCGCCGCCGTGATTGAATCGCTCGGCGAAGCCATGGCGCTTGTTGGCAAGGCGGGCATCGATAAGCACCAGTATCTCGAGATCCTGACATCGACGCTCTTTGGCGCGCCCGTCTACAAGACTTACGGCACGCTGATCGCCGACGGGAAATTCGAGCCGCCGGGCTTTGCCGCTCCGCTCGGACTGAAGGACGTTGGACTGGCGCTCGCTGCGGGGCAGGACTTACGCGTGCCGCTGCCGCTCGCCAGCCTGCTGCGCGACCGCTTTTTAACTTTGCTCGCAAATGGCGGCGACAATCTCGATTGGTCGGCTGTCGGATCACTTGCCGCGAAGGACGCGGGCGAAGCGTAATTTCGCTTACACGAATGTGCGCAAACCCGGAGGTTTGGTCACAGCTGAAAATGGATACCCGGCACTTGCCGCTTCTTAAATTCCATCGACTTCGACACACCAGAAATGTGTCAACGTAATTTTTGAACATCGATTTTTCTGCTGTTGCGATGCTGTCATGAGCAGATCGATCACAATCGCGAAAGCCGGTCTGCCGCCAGGTCCCAAAGGGACTCTGATCGGCGGCAATGCCGCTCAGATGGGACCTCGCAGGGTCGACTTCTTTCTCGATCTTGCGCAGACATATGGGCCAGTCGCGAGCTTTCGCGTTGGCCGGTGGCGCGTCTTTCTCGTCAGCGATCCGGAGCTGATCCAGCAGGTTCTGGTGACCGATGCGCGGCACTACATCAAGCATTTCGGCGCGCGCGCGTTCAAACCGATACTCGGCAACGGGCTCGTGACGAGCGAGGGCGATTTCTGGCTCAGTCAGCGGCGCATGATGCAACCGTCGTTCCTGAAGGCGCTGGTGTTGTCCTATGCGCCGATCATGGCCGAACTCACGACGGCGATGCTTGCGGAGTGGAGCCCCGGTAAAGCTGTCGACCTCGAATTTGAATTCAGCGGCCTTACAAGTGCAATCGCTCTCAAAACGCTTTTCGGCCTCGATGATCACGGCGATCGGGCAAAGGTGGATGCGAGCCTGATCGAGACCTTCGATTCTCTGACGGCACGCGTCGACGCCCCCATTCGACTGCCGCTCTGGATGCCGACGCTGACGAATTTGAGACTGCGCCGCGCCATCGCGAACGTCAAAGCGCTCGTTGACGGTTTCATCGCGCAGAAGCGGTCTCGTCCGCTCGCCAATGATCTCCTCTCGACGATGATCATGGCCCAGCGCGAAGACGGATCGCGCATGAGCGACCAACAGCTCCGCGATGAAGCCATGACGCTCTATCTCGCTGGTTATGAGACGACGGCGTTGACGCTCACCTGGAGCTGGTACCTCCTTTCGCAGCATCCGGAAGCCGAGCGAAGGCTTGCGGACGAGTGGCGGCGCGTTCTTGGCGGGAGATCCCCAAATGCGGAGGATCTCACCGCGCTTCCGTACACGTCTGCCGTCATCAACGAGGCGATGCGGCTTTATCCGCCCGTGTACGCCATTGGCCGGGAGGCAATGACAGAACTCGAACTCGGGGGATACCGCGTCAAGCGCGGATACACGATCCTGATGAGCCAATGGGTCAGCCACCGGGACCCGAAATACTTTCCGAAGCCGGAGCAATTCCTGCCCGAGCGCTGGCTCGATGGATTGGCCGCGCGGTTGCCGAAGTTCGCCTATTACCCCTTCGGCGGCGGACAGCGGCTGTGCATCGGCAGTCACTTCGCGACGATGGAGGCGATGATCGTGCTCGCTACCGTCGGGCAAAAATACAAGTTCACCCTCGCCCCTGATGCGGTCATCGACATCAAGCCGCAGATTACGATGCCGCCGAAGTTCGGCATGCCGGCGACGCTGGAACTTCGTTGACGACTTCCCGCAGCTTCCGTCAATCTCAGCGCGCCGATAAAATTGCCGCGTCGGCAGAAAACTGAGGATTCAGTATGAGTGCGAAGGTCGTCGCGATCACGGGCGGGGCTCAGGGCATCGGGCGCGCTATCGGCTATGCGTTCGCCAAAGCAGGCTATGTCGTTTCGCTCGCCGATCCGGTTGCGGATGCCGGCGAAGAAGCGGCGGCGCACATCCGAGAACTCGGAACGCCTTGTCTTTACGAACGCGCCGACACATCACTCGAGGCCGACGTGACGCGATGGATAGCGCGCACGGGCAAGGATCTCGGCTGTCCTCACGTCCTCGTCAACAATGCGGGCATCAGCGCTAACCAGCCCTTCCTCGAACTTCCGATCGAGGAGTTCGATCGCGTGCAGGCGGTCAACGTCCGCGGTGCGGTGATGTGCTCGCAGGCCGTCGCGCGGGAGATGGTGAAGCACAAGCTCGGCGGCGCGATCATCAATATTGCATCGACGCGCGGCTTCATGTCGGAAGCCGGTACGGAAGCCTACACCGCATCGAAGGGTGCGATCCTGGCGCTGACCCGCGGCATGGCCATCAGCCTTGGGGCGTATGGCATTCGCGTCAATTCGGTGAGCCCCGGGTGGATCGAGACGAGCGATTGGCAATTCTCCGGCCGGGCCAAAGAACCGCATCATTCGAAAGCTGACAATGAGCAGCATCCTGCCGGCCGGGTTGGCGTGCCGGACGATATCGCCAAGGCGTGTCTGTTTCTCGCCGAGAGCGCCGATTTCATGACCGGCCAGAACATCACGATCGATGGCGGCATGACCGTGAAGATGATCTATGTGTGAGCCGTGCGCGCTCCAAATAGCACCTCAATTCTAGCTTAATCGGCTGGTCCCGCACACGGACGAGGACGATGCACATGACAAATGCGACGGTCGACAGCGTCTCCGACACGGCTTTTTGGGTTGCACATTACCGGGGCGTCGAGACGAGACGAAACGACGCCCTTTTTCGCGATCCACTCGCCGGGACCCTTGCCGGCGACCGCGGAAAGTCGATTGCCGAAGCCATGCCGCGCGGCTTCATGTCGTGCTGGGTCATCGCTATCCGTACGCGCATCATCGATGATTTCATTCGCACGGCTGTCGATGAAGGAGTGGACACGGTTCTCAACCTCGGCGCAGGACTCGATACGCGACCCTATCGCCTGGATCTTCCCGCTTCCCTTACCTGGATCGAAGCCGATTATCCTCATGTCATCGAATACAAAGAAGAGCGTCTCGCGCAAGAGGCGCCGCGTTTCAAGCTGACGCGGGTGAAGTGCGATCTGGCTGATGCGGTGGCACGGCGGCAGCTCTTGGCCGACACAAACGCGCACGCAAAGAAATTGCTGGTGCTGACCGAAGGCGTCGTTCCCTATCTGACGGAAGAGCAAGTCGCCGCGCTCGCCGACGACTTGCGCGCTCTTGATCATGCGGCAGGTTGGATTGTCGACTTCTTCTCGCCGGAGCTGATAATGGCGCGCGAGCGGATGATGGGCAGGCGCTTGAAAAATGCGCCATTCAAATTTCGGCCCGACGACTGGTCGGGATTTTTCGCGGCACATGGCTGGCGCGCAGCCGATATCCGCTATCTCAGCGAGGAATCGGATCGCCTCGGCAGACCGATCGAGTTGCCCATGCCGGTGAAGCTGATGTTTGTCCTGCAGTCGATGTTCATGCCGAAAGCCCGCCGGGAGCGGTTTCGAAATGCCACCGGCTACGCGATGCTTAGGCCCACATCCCGCTAGGTGCTTCGCAAAACTAAGCCCCGACGCTGTCGGACGCCGGGGCCTCAGCGGTTCTATCGGACGAAGAACCGCTGCCTTGGCTTATCGCCAAGGATATCGATGTCTAGACGCCTCTGCGAAGAACGCTGGCGAGAAGGCCAACGACGATAAACACGACGGCGACCATCAACAGGAGGTGAGCGCCGGAAATGGCGGTGCCCGCCACGCCGCCAAAACCAAGAGCGGCTGCGACGATCGCGACAATCAAAAAGACGATCGCGTAGTAAATGAGATTACCACCCATGCGGTCCTCCATATCACTGTGTTCGGGCAAGCAACGCGCGCCGGACTCATTGAGTTCCGCGGCGTGAGGGAGCGTCATTTTCCGCTGGTAGCAGGGGAACTTTTGGACTGCGGCTGCAGCGGTGCAGCAATTCGCAAGGCCTACTCAGAGTTAGCGGCTCGCGGATTCAAGCGGCGATCGTGGCGACCGTCCGCAGCGCACGGGATAGCTTTTTTCCAATCTTCGTCAGCGCGTTGCGAGAAAGATTAAACTTGCTCAAGCCGCGGAAACCATCAAGCGGCGAGCCGGTTTGCCTTGAGATTGAAGCAGACGGAAAGGAGATGACTTATGAAGCTTGTGACGACTGCTGCTCTCTTGGGCGCGAGCATGCTTGCCTTGACCGCGACGACGGCATCAGCCGATATCGTTTGCAACGGCGACGGCGACTGCTGGCACGTCAAGGAGCGCCACAAATACGCGCCTGACCTACATCTTCGCATCCACCCCGATAGCTGGAAGTGGCGCGATTCCGATGCAACGCATTACCGGTGGCGCGAGCACGAAGGCCACGGCTATTGGCGCGGAGGCGTGTGGGTCGATCTGTAGAGAGAGCGATTTACAGCAATCGGTGCGTAAAAAAGCCATCCTCGGTACGCCGAGGATGGCTTTCGATGTCAGAGCTTTAGCGACGACTACAGAGGAATGTTGTCGTGCTTCTTCCAGGGATTTTCGAGCGTCTTGTTGCGCAGCATGTTGAGCGCGCGGCAAAGGCGCTTTCTCGTTGCTGACGGCGTAATGACTTCGTCAATGTAGCCGCGCTCGGCCGCAACGAAGGGATTGGCGAAGCGCTTTTTGTATTCATCGATGCGCGTCTGGATCTTCACGGGATCCGACAGCTCGGAGCGATAGAGAATCTCCGCTGCGCCCTTCGCACCCATCACTGCGATCTCGGCGGTGGGCCAGGCATAGTTCACGTCGCCGCGGATATGCTTCGAACTCATCACGTCGTAGGCGCCGCCGTAGGCCTTGCGGGTGATGACGGTCACCTTCGGCACGGTCGCTTCGGCGTAGGCGAACAACAGCTTCGCGCCATGCTTGATCAAGCCGCCATATTCCTGCGCCGTTCCCGGCAGGAAGCCCGGGACGTCAACGAACGTCACGATCGGAATGTCGAAGCAATCGCAGAAGCGCACGAACCGTGCGGCCTTCCGCGAGGCGTCGCTGTCGAGCACGCCGGCGAGCACCATCGGCTGGTTTGCCACGATGCCGACTGTCGAGCCTTCCATGCGCGCAAAGCCGGTGACGATGTTCTTCGCGAAGGCTTCCTGAATTTCGAAGAAATCGGCTTCGTCGACGACCTTCAGGATCAGTTCCTTGATGTCGTAGGGCTTGTTCGGATTGTCCGGGATGATCGTATCGAGCGAGTGATCGATACGGTCCGGGCTGTCGTGGCTCGGAATAGCCGGAACGCCCGCCTTGTTGCTCGAGGGCAGGAAGTCCATCAGCCGGCGCATCTGCAGCAGCGCTTCGAGATCGTTCTCGTAGGCTTTGTCGGCGATCGACGATTTCGTCGTGTGCACCTTGGCGCCGCCGAGCTCTTCCGCCGTGACGTTTTCGTTCGTTACGGTCTTCACGACGTCGGGGCCGGTGACAAACATATAGCTCGTATCCTTCACCATGAAGATGAAGTCGGTCATTGCCGGCGAGTAGACGTCGCCGCCCGCGCACGGGCCCATGATGACCGAGATCTGCGGTATCACGCCGGATGCCAGCACGTTCCGCTGGAATACTTCGCCGTAGCCGCCCAGAGCATCGACACCCTCCTGGATGCGGGCGCCGCCGGCGTCGAAGACACCGATGATCGGGGCGCGGTTCTTCAGCGCCATATCCTGGATCTTCGTGATCTTCTTCGCGTGCGTCTCGGAAAGCGAGCCGCCCATCACGGTGAAGTCCTTGGCGAAGACGTAGACCACGCGGCCGTTGATCGTGCCCCAGCCGGTCACGACGCCGTCTCCCGGAACCTTCGTCTTTTCCATGCCGAAGTCGGTGCAGCGGTGCTCGACGTACATGTCGAACTCTTCAAACGAGCCTTCGTCCATCAGGAGCTCGATGCGTTCGCGCGCCGTCAGCTTACCCTTCGCGTGCTGGGCGTCGATCCGGGCGCGGCCGCCGCCGAGACGGGCGTTGTCGCGACGCTTCTCAAGCTCGTCGATGATGTCTTTCATGGAATCCCTTGGCTGGCTCGAAAAATGTGCCGGAACGGCTCTCTAGCATGGCTCCCTCACAGCGCAAACGATGAGTTGTCGCGACGCGCGAAGGGTGGTGCGGGAGGCGGCCTTGGGTGCGGAAATGGCCGGTTTTAGGGGGTGCCGGCAGCCTCTTTGCTGAGGTGAGCCACGAAATCGGCGGTCTTTACCTCAACGAAACCGGCGCCGCGGATCGGCTCGATCACGACCGCATGTCCCTTTCCGGCCGCCCAGGGGAGTGTCGACCCCACGAAGTCGGCGATCGGATCGGCGATGACCTTCTTACCGGCCAGTTTTTTCATGTGGGCTTCGGCGTCGGCACGGGCGGAAAAGACGTGCAGCCGGTCCGCCGACCGGGGCTTTTGAGCGCCCGGCGTCACCAGCGGGCTATCCTCCCCGCCGACGAAATAGACCTCGCCCTTCGCGCGAGCGGCGGCGGCAAAGGGGGGCACGGCCTCGATCTGCAGCCGGATCAGAAGATCGCGCGGATCGATCTCGGCCTCGATGGGGTCAGAAACCCAATCCGTGCCGGCGAACCCTTTCGCCTTCGCGATGCCCGGCAGAATATCGGTTGCGAAGACTTCCAGCGAGAGATCCTGAAGCTCGCTATTGCCTGCCAATGCCTCGGCCCAGCGCTCGGCTTCGAGCGGGCTCGACCAGAAGAGTTGTACAGTCCTGCCCGCAACTTTCTGCGATGGCACGGAGGCGTTTTCTTCGTCCGCGAGCGTCAGCACGCGTCCTTCCGCGACCGCGCGGCGTACGAACCGGTCGCGTTGCGCGAGCTCTGGGATGCGCGGCGCATGGAGCATAGGGCACTGACCCTTAACCGAATCACTGCGCAAGTTTTCTCGAAAGGCGGCCTAAGAGCAAGCCTCGACGGCGCGATGTTGACCGAAACGCCCATTAATGGCGCCTCTGGGCACTCCCTTGATTTGAGGGCGGCGAGGCCATAGATTTCGCTTTCAACAATTGGGAGTGGCTTGGACGCAGTCCGTCGGCCGACAACTTTGTGACCGAATTACTCATCGTCCTGGCCCTTATCCTCGTTAACGGCCTTTTCGCGCTTTCCGAGCTGGCGATTGTCTCCGCCCGCCACCCCCGTCTCAAGGCGATGGCCGCCGCTGGCCGGCCTGGGGCCCACAGCGCCATCGCCCTCTCTGCCGATCCTGGGCGCTTTCTATCGGCCGTTCAGATCGGGATCACGCTTATCGGCATCATCAACGGCGCCTATTCAGGCGAGACTTTCGGCGAATATGCTTCCGCATACCTCCGGAGCCTCGGATTGAGTGAGACCGTGGCGAATTCGCTGGGCTTCGGCGCGGTTATCGCGACCATCACCTATCTCTCGGTTATCGCTGGCGAGCTGGTGCCGAAGACGCTGGCGTTGCGCAACGCCGAGGGCATCGCGTGCGCCGTCGCGCCGA
The DNA here is from genome assembly GCF_052114865.1 of Hyphomicrobium sp. 2TAF46. NCBI lineage: Bacteria > Pseudomonadati > Pseudomonadota > Alphaproteobacteria > Hyphomicrobiales > Hyphomicrobiaceae > Hyphomicrobium > Hyphomicrobium sp. 2TAF46. The sequence goes on from NZ_JBFRFO010000004.1 coordinate 25,338, forward strand.
TCATGACCGGGTTTGCCAAAGCTGCGAGACCGGTCGTCTGGTTGCTCGACACGTCGACGCGTTTCGTGTTTCGCCTGCTCGGGCTGTCGCCTGAGCGTGAAAACAAGGTCACCGACGAAGAGATCAAAACGCTCATCGCCGAGGCGGAAACGGCGGGTGTGCTCGAGAGCGGCGAAGGCGAACTCATCTCGGGCGTCATGCGCCTTGCGGACCGCGCCGTCGTCGGCCTGATGACGCCGCGCACCGATGTCGACTGGATCGATATCACCGCGACCGAGGCTGCCATCAAGGATCGGCTGATTTCGACGCCGCATTCGCGCCTGCCCGCCGGCGAAGGCTCGCCCGACAAAATGATCGGCGTCGTGCAGACGCGCGAACTGTTGGCGGGGCTTCTTGCGGGCAAGCCGTTCGAGGTTCAGGCCTACATCCGCAAGGCGCCGATGATCCCTGAGACGAGCGCGGCGCTGGATGTCTTGTCGGTGCTGCGCGATGCGGAAGTTCCCATGGCTCTCATCCATGGCGAGTACGGGGATTTCGAAGGGTTGGTCACGCCCGCCGATATTCTCGAGGCGATCGCTGGCGTCTTCAAGTCAGACGCGGAAGGATTGGAGCCCTATGCGGTCGAGCGCGACGACGGCTCCTGGTTGCTGTCGGGCGCCATGCCCGTCGATGAGATGGCGGACAAGATCGGTATCCTGCTTCCGGAAAACCGTTCGTACGAGACCGTTGCCGGCTTCGTGCTCGCCCAACTGCAGCACATTCCGAAGACCGGTGAATACATCGACATCAGCGGCTGGCGGTTCGAGGTGGTCGATCTCGACAGCAGGCGGATCGACAAGGTGCTGGCAACCCGCTCGACGCCGCTACGGCGGCAAGCTTCCTAGGCAGACCTCCTAGGCAGACTGGGCGACGAGCGCGAGGAAACGGTTGGCGGAGTCGAATTCCGCATGACGGCCGCGCCGCCGGGCGGCTGCTTCGGCGTCCTCGCCCCAAAGTGCGATCTGATAGTCCTCGTCGACGTGGGCGGCTTCCCACGCGGCTTTGGGGCTCAGCCATTGCTGGAACAACGCCAACGCGATCAACGCCGATCCCGTCAGCGTGGTGATGACATGCATTGCCGAAAGCCGGAACGCGTCGCGGGGCAAAGCCTCCGAGAACGCGACGAGAGATGCTTCGGGCTGGGCCACGTGAACGATGCCCGTGACGACCTGAAAATGCGCGTCGAGCGTTTCGTTCGCCCAGGCGACGATCGGGTCCCAGTGCTCGGATTGCTTTTCCACGAGTTGCTGAGGCGTCTCCGCGCGATAGCAAACGAGATCGCTCCCTGCGTAAGCGGTGATATCAGCGGCAACAGCATCGAGCGTATCGGCCACAGCATCGATCGCGGTGTTGGCGAAGCGCGTCAACGGCATCTTCGCAAGATTGATGACGTCCGTCTGCGCCCGCCACTCCTCGGCAATGGCCTCTGCCAGCGGACGCGCCGGAACCACGAGCGGACGCTTCTTCGGCGTCTTGATTTGCCGGCCGTCGAGAAGGATCTGAAACGGCGCGGCGCCTCCGACCGTCACGTCCTTATAGAAGCGTTTGGGAAGCGGTTTTGCGAGGCTGTCGGTGATGGGACTGCGAGGACCACCCGACGGACGCGCCGAGCCCGAACCCGGACCGGCGTTGCCATTGCCGTTGCCGTTGCCAGTACCGATGCTCATGCTTCACATCTTTCCACGGCGAGGGCTCGATCGATTGCCTCGGGAAGATCCTCGAAACGCTCGATGATCAGATGCGCGCCCGCTTCCTGCAGCGCGGCGACTTCATGATAGCCCCATGCAACGCCGATCGCCGCGACGCCCGCAGCGTGGGCCATCTCCATGTCGTAGGTCGTATCTCCGACCATGACGGTCAGATCCGGCGTCGTGCCGGTTTCGAGCATGGCGCGCAGAAGCATCGAAGGATGCGGCTTCGAGGGGTGGTCGTCGGCTGTTTGAATTGTCGCGAAGCTCTCGTGCCAGCCTTCGCGCTGGAACAGCCGGTCGACGCCACGGCGCGATTTGCCCGTCGCGATGCCAAGGAGGTGGTCATCGCGCAAGGCAATGTGGGCGATCGTTTCCTTCGCCTTCGGGAACAGGATCTCGGATTCCGAGGGGTCGTGCTTCAATTCGCGGAAGGCGGATTTGTAGCGCTCGGCGAGTTCGGCTCGTATTTTGCGGTCGTGATCAGGCGCAAGAGCTGCAAACGCCTCAGGCAGCGACAAGCCCACGACCGAGAGCGTCGCGGCGCGTGTCGGGGCAATCAGCCCCAGCGATGAAAAGGCGTGATTCATCGACAACACGATGCCAGCCTGGCTATCGACGATCGTGCCGTCGCAATCGAAAACAACGAGCTTCATGCGGGGTATTTAGCACGCGTGAAGGACGATGCAAAACCGGGCTCTCGCACCGCCGAGAGCCCGGTTTGACGCGGCCGGACCAACCGGCAAGTCTCGGATTTTCCTTAAACTACTCGAACTTTTCTTCATCAAAGCCCAAAAGCTCCCACGTCCCCCGCATGTGCGCCGGCAACGGGGCGGTGACATCGATCGTCTTACCGCCCTTGGGGTGCGGAATGACGAGGCGGCGGGCGTGGAGATGCAGCTTCTTCTCGATGTTTTCGGCCGGCATGTTCACGTCGCCCTCGTACTTGTTGTCGCCGACGATCGGATGGCCGATGAGATGCATGTGCGCACGCAACTGGTGCTGGCGGCCCGTTACGGGCTTAAGCGATACCCATGCTGCTTTGTGCGCGACGCGGTCGATGACGGAATAATGCGTCGTCGCGTGCATGGCGACGTCCTGCTCGCCGGGCTTCGCCTTACGCACGCGGTCGCCGTCAGGACCCGAGGCTTTGACGAGCGCAGCCTCCACCTTGCCTTGCGGTGGCTTCGGCACGCCTTTGACGAGCGCCCAATAGGTCTTTGCGGCGGAACGTGTTTGAAACGTCTTGCCGAGTTTCGCGGCGGCGTCGCGGGTTTTGGCGACGAGCAGCACACCGGTCGTATCGCGGTCGAGGCGATGAACGAGGCGCGGGCGTTCACCGCCGAAACGATCGGCCATGCCTTCGAGCATGCCATCGATGTGCTTTTTCGTGCCGGTGCCGCCCTGTACGGCGAGGCCGAACGGCTTGTTGAGGACGAGCACATGTTCGTCCTCGAACAGGATCATTTTCTCGATGGCGTCACGGTCGCCCTTGGAGACGCCGGGGGGCGCCTGCAATCCGGGCGCCGCTTTCTTCGGCTGACGGACGATCGCCGGAACGCGGATCTCGGATTTGGCGCGTAAGCGATCGTTGGCTTGGGCGCGCTTGGAATCGACGCGAATTTGGCCGGAGCGCAGGAGCTTTTGCAGATACGTGTAGCCGACTTCCGGGAAATGCACGCGGAACCAGCGATCGAGACGCATATCGTCTTCGCTGTCGGCGACGCGCAGCGTCTCGACTTTGGGAGATGCCGTGGTCATGCGAGCACCCAGCGCATTGCGGACAGTCCAGCGAAGATCGCGAGCAAGCTCAAGATTACAGATGCCAGCACATAGCCGAAGGCCGCCACCATAGTGCCCCGTTCATAGAGCGTGGCGAACTCGAGCGAGAATGCCGAGAATGTTGTGAAGCCGCCGAGGATGCCCGTCGCGAAAAAGGTTCGCAGTTCGTTGGAGGCATTGAAGCGTAGCGCGAGCGTTTCAATCAGCACGCCCATGAGGAATGATCCGAGTACGTTGATCGTGAGCGTTGCCCACGGAAATTCGATCAGGCCCGCATGGGCGAAAACCCGATTAATCAAAAAACGAAAGCCGGTGCCGATCGCACCGCCCGCCGAAGCAAGAAGCAGTAATCTCATGCGGAATCCCAACGATAAGTAAGGTTCCGTATAGCTCCGATAGTTTCAGGTAGGAAGAGCGGCATCCTCGACGGAGTTAAACCGCATACCCGGAAAGATGGCCGATAGCTGCCGTGACGGCCATCGCCAGGGCGCCCCAGAACGTGACACGCACGATTGCACGCCAAACATTTGCACCGCCAACGCGGGCTCCGAGCGCGCCCAGACCCGCAAGGCATATGAGCGAGGCGACGGTTACAATCAGCGTCACGTGGCCTCCGGAGGCCGCGATTGCGGCCACCAGCGGCACGGCAGCGCCAACTGCGAACGACGCGGCCGAGGCAAGGGCAGCGGTGATGGGGCGGGCGCTGGTTATTTCTGAAATTCCAAGTTCTTCCCGCGCGTGGGTGGCGAGGGCATCGTTCGCCATGAGCTGCTTGGCAACCTGGCGTGCGAGCGAAGGCTCGACACCGCGCTTGGTGTAGATATCGGCGAGTTCCTGCAGTTCAAATTCCGGCTGCTCGACAAGCTCCTTGCGTTCGCGCGCGAGGTCCGCCCCTTCGGCATCGGCCTGCGAGCTGACGGATACATATTCGCCGGCCGCCATCGAGAGCGCGCCCGCGACGAGCCCGGCGATGCCCGCAATTATAACGGATTTGGGCGAGGAATCGGCAGCGGCCACGCCGGCTATCAAGCTCGCGGTGGAGAGGATGCCGTCGTTTGCGCCGAGCACGGCGGCGCGGAGCCAGTTCAATCGTTCGACGACGTGCTGCTCGGCTGCAACCACGGCCTTCTTAGCCTCCGTTTCTGACTTCATGACTTGGTCTACGTTCTCGCGTGCGGGCCGCACCAACCCGGCAGATAGCCGGCGTCGGGACTCTTGGCGAAGTCGAGGGCTTTCTGCAGTGCCGTTTCGAAGTCGTTTTTAGCGGTCTTGACGTCGATCCGGCGACGCAACGCGTCAGCCCAGACAAATTCGCTGAAGGGCGTCGTGTCCTTGGCGTATCCGCCCGCAAACCGTAACTCGCCCGCCAGACTGCGATAGGGATCGTCTACGAGATCGGCGACGCTTTTGGGAAGAGACGTGCGGGGTTGGCGCTGTCCGTCGGCATCGAAGGGATGCATCCAGTTGCGATTGTCCATGAACGTCCAGAACTCATCCTTGTCCAGGGCGCGGAGATCGGCGACTGGCGAGACGAGAATTTGCTCTACTTTTTCCTCGTACAGCGCACGCGCAAGATGGTGATGATCGATCACGTAGTAGCGGCCTTTCGGGCCGCGAACGACGGGGATCATGTGACGGCCGAGAAATTGGCCCGACTTGGTGGGCGCCAGGCCGCGCCAGTCCTGGCGCTTTTGCTCGACCTCTCGCATGCCGACAGTCATCTGAGTTGGCCGGAGATCGGTGATTGCAATCGGGTGTAGCGTCGGCGTCGGCGATTGCGACGCGGACGTTGAATCTTCTTGAGCCATCTTGACCATCCAGAAAAATGCGAAGACGCAAAGGGAGCACAGAACGTATAGTATAGAAAATTTGCAGGCGTATTTCGCCAGCCGTTTGCTTGTAGCGGAATTCGACCGCTAACGGACTTACCAAAACTTAAAAATCGCCGGTACGATGGGACGCTTGGTCGGACTTTGTGATTATTTATTCCGTTCGGCGCGGAGCTTCGCCCAGTAGTCCAGGCGCTTCTTGATTTCGCGCTCGAAGCCGCGCTCGGGCGGATCGTAGTATCGCGGGCGTTTCCGGAATTCGTCCGGAAAATAATTCTGGCCCGAGAATGCGTCCGGCTGATCGTGATCGTAGAGGTAGTCGGAGCCGTAGCCCTCCTCCTCCATCAACTTCGTCGGTGCGTTGAGGATCGTCTTCGGCGGCGACAGCGATCCGTGCTCCTTCGCAGCCCGCATCGCGGCTTTGAAGGCGACGTAGTTGGCGTTCGACTTCGGCGCCGTCGCAACATAGATGACGGCTTCCGCCAGCGCCAGCTCGCCCTCGGGGCTTCCGAGAAAATCGAAAGCGTCCTTCGCCGCGTTACAGACGACGAGCGCTTGCGGGTCGGCAAGGCCGATGTCTTCGACCGCCATGCGCACCAATCGCCGGGCGAGAAAGAGGCGGTCCTCACCACCATCGAGCATGCGGCAGAAGTAATAGAGCGCCGCGTCAGGATCGGAGCCGCGGACGGCTTTATGCAGTGCAGAAATCAGATTGTAATGGCCTTCGCGCGATTTGTCGTAGAGCGGCGCGCGGCGCTGCACGAGCTTGACCAGAGCTTCGCGATCGAGCGGCTTGGCCTTGGCCGGCGCGGCGGCGAAGACGTCCTCGACGAGATTGAGAATGGCGCGGCCGTCGCCATCGGCCATGCCCTTCAGCGCAGTGCGGGCGTCGTCGGTCAGAGGCAGCGGACGGCCAACCTCGGTTTCGGCGCGTGCCAGGATCGTTTCAAGGTTCGCGTCATCGAGGCGGTTCAGCACCAGCACGCTGGCGCGCGAAAGAACGGCGGCGTTGAGCTCGAACGACGGGTTCTCGGTCGTCGCGCCGACGAGGGTGATCGTGCCGTCTTCCATGTACGGCAGGAAGCTATCCTGCTGCGACCGGTTGAAACGATGGATCTCGTCGATGAAAAGCAGCGTGCCTTTGCCCTGCTCGCGCATCATCTTGGCGCGATCGAAGGCTTTGCGCAGATCTGCGACACCGGAGAATATGGCGGAGAGCTGCTCGAAGGCGAGCTTCGTTTCGTTGGCGAGAAGGCGGGCGATTGTCGTCTTCCCCGAGCCCGGAGGTCCCCAGAAGATGAGACTTGGGACACGGCCGTTCTTCAACATGCGCGTCAGCGTGCCGTCGGGTCCGACGATATGGTCCTGGCCGACGACCTCGGCGAGCGTTTTCGGGCGCAGCCGGTCGGCAAGCGGACGCGGTGCGCTTTTCTCCAGTCCGGCAGCTTCGAAGAGATTGGCCATGCCGGGGTTATATAAGGCTCAGCGGCCGCCGTCCAAATGGCAAAGCTGTCTCTTCCACCTTTCTTGCCGGGCCTGAGCGAGGGCCGGTTTCAGGTGAATGCCGTTCCCAGTTCGGCCAAAACAAGGTCAGCCCGCCTCTCGACGCTCATCTTCGGAAGCACAACCACTCGATAGCCTAACGCCGGATACGTTTGCACAAGCCGCTCGTACTCGGATATTGCAGCCTTGAAGTCATGCTTACGCTCGGAGTCGGGGACATAGATTTCGGGCCAAGGCGGAGTAAGGAAGACTGTCGGATTGTAGCGGTGCAGCCATCCGAGCCGTTCCAGTGCAGACTCGCCGGTTGCATGCTCCAATGCACTGGCGGCGTCGACGAGGCCGCGGTCGAAGAACACCCAACCCGGTAGGTCTGCTGCCGCGTTACGATCCTCGATGGAGATTTCGATCGCGCGCCGCGCGAACGCCGCGAGGTCGACCCAAGGAAGCGCTCGTCTCCCGCCGTCGATTTCGGCTTTGATCACGCGCCGGCCGGGTTCATCGACGGCGTTGTAGCCTCGCCGTCGAAGCTCGGCGAGGAGCGTCGACTTTCCGCCGCCGGAGCAGCCCGACAGAATGACATATCGCGCGCTCATTCCATGCTCGTCCGTAAGGCGAGCCCGAGGATCGCGAACCGGCTAGTTCCGAACCGCGACGTTGACCGTCTTGGCAGGGCCGGAATTGGCGCCGGAGAGATCCGTGACCTGAACATCGAACCGGGCCTTCTGCGCGTCCGAGCCGTCGTGAGCAAAATAAACGGTGCCCTTCTCGATATCGGCCTGGGAAAACGACGAGACCGGGTGCTTCGGGGCGCTTGCAAGCGCGATGTAGCCGCCGGCGGCGTTCGAGATCTGAAAGTGCAAATCCTCGGGCTTGTCGTCCGGATCCACGGCATTCAAGTCGGCCGTGGTGATGCGGACCGAGCGTCCTTTCTGAACCGTCAAATCGAGATCGCCGCTGATCGCCGGCGGGATGTTGCGGACATGCGCCGATAATTCGCCGCCCTCCTCCATCGACAAGCGGCCGTATTTTATCTTGCCCGCCGCGTGGCCTGTGCTCTTGATCTGGATGAGTTGCTGCACGCGCACGTCGCCCTGGACCTGCCCGCGGATTTCAGCGGTGCTGGAGTTGACGGTTCCGAAGAGTTGTCCGCCTTCCTGGACGAGGACTTCGGACGCGGAAACCTTGCCCTCGACGTAGCCCCAAATCTCGACTTTGCGGCCGTCCTTGACCTCGCCCTTCAATACGGCGCCTTCGCCAATGATCAGCACACCACGATTATCGGACATCGGCGAACTCCATGACGCACACTTACGCTATAGCGGCGGCGAAGCCGCGGAACGACCCTCGGCCATGAATTTGTCAGCTTATCGACAAGGCGCCCCCGTCGTGCATCACGGTTAACGGCGAAAGATTGCCGTTCAGCCTGGGACCTGGAGTTGCAGAACACGTCCGCCACGCCTGACCGAGATCTGCCATAGCCGCTGGCGGTTCGCGAGGGCCTTCTCGGCATCGTCGACGCCCGCGATCTGGTTTTTGCCGATCGCGGCGATGACATCGCCCGGCTGGAAGCCGAACGTCTGGGCCGTGGACCCGTCTCGCACGGATGTGACGACGACGCCGTCGGTCTGATCCAATCCGAATTCATCGGCGACCGATGGCAGGATGTTTGAAATTCTCGCGCCGTCGAGGGGATGATTGCCCGACAGATTTTTCGCGTCGTCCTTGCCGGGCTTCGGCGCGCCGACGAGGGGCAGATTAACATCGACCGGCTTATTGCTGCGAAGAACGGTCAAGCGAACGGTCTGGCCGATGCCTTTCGTCGTCAGGCGATAGTAGACCGCGCGTGCGTCGATCACTTCGACGCCATCGACATGGGTGATGACATCGCCCGCCTGGAGGCCCGCGGCCGCCGCCGGTCCCTTGTCGTAGAGGCGCGTTACGACTGCGCCCGACACGCGGTTGAGACCGAGGCCTTCCGCGATATCGTGCGACATGGCTTCGAGCTTGGCGCCGATCCAGGGCCTTTCGACTTTCCGCCCGCCGGCTGCGCTTTCGGCATAGATACGAACGAGGTTCGAGGGGATCGCGAAGCCGATGCCGACGGAGCCGCCGGACTGCGAGTAAATCATCGTGTTGATGCCGACGAGACGGCCGGTCATATCGACGAGCGCGCCGCCGGAGTTGCCGGGGTTGATCGCGGCATCGGTCTGAATAAAGACTTGGCTGTCGGATTGTCCGACCTCGGAGCGCGACAAGGCGGAGACGATGCCGCTCGTCACGGTCTGTCCGACGCCGAACGGATTGCCGATGGCAAGCACGAGGTCGCCGACCTCGAGGCTGTCGGAATCGTCGAACCGCAGATAGGGAAAACTCTCCGCGCTGGCGCCGTCGATCTTCAGCACGGCAATGTCGGCCTTTTCATCCTGCGCAATGACCTTCGCGTCGAATTCGCGCTTGTCGGAAAGCGCGACGCGGATCGCCGTATCGCCGCCGCCCTTGATCACGTGGGTGTTCGTAACAATCAGGCCGTCAGGACTGACGATGACGCCGGAGCCGAGAGAGCTCATCACCCGTTCCGATGGGCGGCCGAGCGCGCGGCCAAAGAACTGGCGGAAAAACGGATCGTTGGCGAACGGGGAGTCGAATGTCTGAACGCGCGTTCGAACGTAGACGTTGACGACGGCCGGCGCGGCCTTCTTCACGATCGGGGCGAAGGAATACTGCGTGGCCTCGCGCGAGGGCGGTGGCAGTTTTTCCTGGGCGAAGGAGACTTCGGTTGGACTGAAGAGCTTCGGCGCAATGCTCAAGCCAGCAACGGCTGCGGCGCAAACCATGACGACGTTCTTCATTTTCATCGATGAGCTCTTCCAGGTGGGAAACTGTGCCGTTCAAATATCGAACGGGCTCAATCAAGTCGAATCGAACGGAAGAAATATGTTCGGGAAGGTGGCTAGATCAATCCAAGCTCTCGTAATGACCGGATCGCGGCCGTCGCAGCCGCATCAGCGGACCGGAACTCGAGGCCGAGATCCGTCTTCACCCTTAAATTCGTGTAATCTTTCTTCTCGCCGAGTTCCGGGAGAACCGTCCGCATCTTCTTATCGACGAGCGCCATGGCTCTCACAGCGGCATCGGGCAGCTCGAACTTCGGAACCTTGGAGCGAAGATCGGGCAACTCGCGCGCCAGGATCTGCCCGAGTTCATAGAGGCTCAGGTGGCCTTCTCCGATCAGATATCGATTTCCGGCTGCCTGCGGTGTCAGTGCGGCTTCGACGTGCGCGGCGGCGACATCGCGAACGTCCGCGACCGGAAAGCTGATTTTCGGGACGGCCGGGTAGGTGCCGCGCGCCATGATGCGATAAAGTTCGTGCGACGTCGAAAGATCGCCATCGAGAGCGGGGCCTTGCACGAAGCTCGGGTTGATGACGGCGAGCTCCGGGGCGCCGGGCGTCGACTCGATAAAGTCCCAGGCGATCTTTTCGGCGATCGTCTTCGACTTGATGTAGGGCGTCAGATCGCTGCGCGTTTCGTCCGAGAAATCGTCTTCGGAATAAACGTGCCCCTTTGCGACGCCGCTCGGATAGAAGATCGCGACCGTCGACGAGGTCAGGACGACGCGTGCAACGGCTGCGACCGTTGAGGACCGGAGGACGCGCAAGGTTCCATCGCGCGCCGGCGCTATCACCTCTTCCGGATCATCCGGCTGAGCGATGGGGAATGGCGACGCGGTATGGACGACGATCTGACTGCCGGCGACGGCTTCGTTCCATCCGCCGTCGCTCGAGAGGTCAGCGACGATAAACGAAACTTTGCCGGCATCGCAGCCGAGCGCGGCCACGGCGCGGCTGACTTCCTCCGCCTTCTCCATGCTTCGAAGCGTTCCCCGTACGGCGAAGCCGCGACGCAGGAATTCGGCGATCGTATGCTTGGCGATGAGCCCGGACGCGCCCGTGACGACGACCGGTGGATGTGATGCCATGGGGTGAGCCACCTATCGGCCGCCGGTGCGCCCCGTGCGCTCCGATCGATCGGATAGTCATCGGAACGCTTGCCCATGGCAATGTCCGATCGGCAACAAACAGCTGGCGTCTCAGCAATTTCAAGGCATTGGCGATTGCCCTACTAACGTCACACTGCTGTAACAGCCAAGGAATTAGTCTCCCCCCGGCTGAAGAGGGCCTAATTCACGCGCATCGACTGCAGAACACATCCCGCGCCTGCTATCCGATCGCGACATGGCCCTCAAAGCAAAACCCCGGCGCTTTCCAGCGCCGGGGTTTTTTAATTGGACGATGCCAGCGAGACGGACGCTCGCGGCTTATGAGCCTCAGTTCGAAGCAGCCTGCTCAGCGAGCAACGCTTCGTGACGGGCCTTGTCCTCGGCGCCCTTCACGCTCTCATCGCGATCGACGAGTTCGATCACGGCGCGCGGAGAATTGTCGCCGTAGCGGAAGCCAGCTTTCAGCACGCGCGTATAGCCGCCGTTGCGGGTCTTGTAGCGCGGTCCAAGCACGTCAAAGAGCTTCTTGACCATGTCTTCGTCGCGGAGGCGGGCAATCGCCAGGCGGCGGGAATTCAAGTCGCCGCGCTTTGCGAGCGTGATGTACTTGTCGACGACGCGCTTCAGGTCTTTCGCCTTCGGCAGCGTGGTGATGATCTGCTCGTGCTTGATGAGGGCTGCGGCCATGTTCGAGAACATTGCCTGACGGTGGCCGACGTGACGGCCGAAGCGGCGGCCAAGCTTCTTGTGTCGCATAGTGTCTTCATCCTTACATTGTTGGCCCGCAGCACATGCCGCAAGGCTTGAATTGACCGTTGGCCTTCGCCATCCGGTTCGGCGCGGGAGGTTCTATGGCCTCACCTTCGCCTTGCAGTTCCCTCTCCCTTGGGGAGAGGGCTAGGGTGAGGGGCTTGGAGACAATCCCCTCATCCGCCCCTTCGGGGCACCTTCTCCCAGAGGGAGAAGGAATTCGTCAATACTGGTCTTCGAAGCGCTTCGCCAGCTCATCGATGTTGTCCGGCGGCCAGTTCGGCACTTCCATGCCGAGGTGAAGACCCATCGTCGCCAGAACTTCCTTGATCTCGTTCAGCGACTTCCGGCCGAAGTTCGGCGTGCGAAGCATTTCGGCTTCGGTCTTCTGAATGAGGTCGCCAATGTAGACGATGTTATCGTTCTTGAGGCAGTTCGCAGAGCGGACCGAAAGCTCGAGCTCGTCGACCTTCTTGAGGAGCGCGGCGTTGAACGCGAGCTCCGGATGACGCTGCTCTTCCTGGGCCTTCTTCGGCTCTTCGAAGTTGATGAAGACGGCGAGCTGATCCTGGAGAATACGGGCAGCGAGAGCGACCGCGTCCTCGGGACGGATCGAGCCGTCCGTTTCGACGACCATCGTCAGCTTGTCGTAATCGAGGATCTGGCCTTCGCGCGTATTCTCGACCTTGTATGAGACCTTCTTGACCGGCGAATAGAGGCTGTCGACCGGGATCAGGCCGATCGGCGCGTCCTCAGGACGGTTGCGGTCGGATGCGACGTAGCCCTTGCCGATGTCGGACGTGAACTCCATGCGGATCGCCGCGCCCTGGTCGAGGTGGCAGATCACGTGATCGGGGTTCAGCACTTCGACTTCGGAGGAAGCTTCGATGTCGCCTGCCGTAACGGGGCCTGCGCCTTCTTTCTTCAACACCATGCGCTTCACGCCTTCCGAATGGATGCGGAGCGCAATTTCCTTGATGTTGAGAATGATGTTCGTCACATCCTCGCGGACGCCGGGGACGGACGAGAACTCATGCAGCACGCCGTCGATCTGGACGGTCTTGATGGCGGCGCCCTGGAGCGACGACAGCAGCACACGGCGCAGCGCGTTGCCGAGCGTCATGCCGAAGCCGCGTTCGAGGGGTTCTGCCACAACGGTCGCGATGCGCGAGCGGTCGCGGCCGGACTGAATCTCAAGCTTCGAAGGCTTGATCAGGTCTTGCCAGTTCTTCTGGAGAACGTTCACGAGAAACCTCGTCTAGTTTTGCGCGGACGGGGGAGCGGGCCGCGGAATCTCTTGGCGGTAACTTACAAATGGAGCCGCGCCGGGCGGTCCCGGCGCGTGCAAAATCTCGTTTAGACGCGGCGGCGCTTGCGCGGCCGGCAGCCGTTGTGCGGGATCGGCGTCACGTCGCGGATCGAGGTGATCTGGAAGCCGACAGCCTGCAGAGCGCGTAGCGCCGATTCACGGCCAGAGCCCGGACCGCAAACTTCGACCTCGAGCACCTTCATGCCGTGCTCCTGGGCCTTCTTGCCGGCATCTTCGGCGGCCATCTGAGCGGCGTAAGGTGTCGACTTGCGCGAGCCCTTGAAGCCCTTGGTGCCCGAAGACGACCAAGCGATCGTGTTGCCCTGGGCGTCCGTGATGGTGATCATCGTGTTGTTGAACGACGCGTTGACGTGCGCGACGCCCGACGTGATGTTCTTCTTCTCTCGCTTCTTAACTTTGCCGCGTGCTGCCGCTGCTTCCTTGGCCATTACCGTCGATGCTCCATGCCTCGTTCAAGCAGAGGCGTAAATCGTTGCGCGCGCCAGCCGGCGTGCATGAACCCTATGTGGTGACGAACTACTTCGTCGCCTTCTTCTTGCCTGCAATCGGAACGGCCTTGCCCTTGCGGGTGCGGGCGTTCGTGTGGGTGCGCTGACCGCGGACGGGCAGGCCCTTGCGGTGACGCAGACCGCGGTAGCAACCGAGGTCCATCAGACGCTTGATGTTGGTCTGAACTTCGCGGCGCAGGTCGCCTTCAACCGTGTAATCGCGGTCGATCGTCTCACGGATCTGAAGAACCTCGGCGTCCGTCAGCTGGTTGACGCGACGTTCGGCCGGGATGTTGCACTTCGCGCAAATCTCTTTCGAGAATTTGGGCCCGATGCCATGGATATAGCGAAGCGCGATTTCGACGCGCTTGCCCGTTGGAATGTTGACGCCTGCGATGCGGGCCACTTCAGTCTCCTGCCTTTAAACTTTAAATCTCGAGCCGAATAACGATGCGATCTTGTTGATTCTCAAGTGCAAATAGGCACAACGACCGCAGTACCGGGGTTTCGTGCCCTGGTCCGGATCAAGTTGAGCCCTAAAAGAAAGTTGTGTGTTCTACCGCGGGTCATCCCTTCCGTCAATCCGTGCTTCTTTGTGTCACGCATGCTGGAATTGGTCCAGAAGCTCACCGACCAGGCGGCTGACCTCCGGAATGGGTTTCATGCCGTCCACCGACTTGAGCAGCCGGTGGGCGTAATAGTAGCCAATGAGCGGCGCCGTTTCGCGGTAGTAGGCGATCAGGCGCGTTTTCAGGGCTTCGGCGTTGTCATCGGCGCGGACCGTGCCGCCAGCCGCGAGGGTTTCGCGGGCGCGGCATTCGATCCGTTCGATCAGCTTCGTATCGTCGACCTTCAACTCGACGACGACATCGAGATGGCGGCCCTTGGACTTCAGCAGCTCGTCCAGGGCATCGGCCTGGGCCAGCGTGCGAGGAAACCCGTCGAGGATGAACCCCTTGGCGCAGTCGGGCTCGGAAATGCGGTCGGCGATGATGCCGATGACGATCTCGTCGCTGACGAGGCCGCCCACCTCCATGATTTTCTTCGCCTTGAGACCAACCGGCGTGCCGGCCTTGACGGCTGCGCGCAGCATGTCGCCGGTCGAAAGTTGCGGCAGCCCGAGGCGCTCGGAGATCAGCTGAGACTGGGTACCCTTGCCCGCTCCTGGCGGCCCAAGCAGTATCAGGATCATCGCCGGGCCCCGCGGAGTTTGGCCTTCTTGATCAGCCCTTCATACTGCTGAGCGATCAGGTGGCTCTGGACCTGGGCGACGGTGTCCATCGTGACGCTGACGGCGATGAGCAGCGAGGTGCCGCCGAAATAGAGCGGAATGCCGGCATACGACGTCAGGATCTCGGGAAGGACGCAGACCGCGGCCAGATAAAGGGCGCCGACGACAGTGATACGGGTCAAGACATAGTCGATATATTCGGCCGTCTTCTCGCCAGGGCGGATACCGGGAAGGAAGCCGCCGTACTTGCGGAGGTTATCCGCCGTTTCCTTCGGGTTGATCACGACTGCGGTGTAGAAGAACGCGAAGAACAGGATCAGCAGCGCGTAAACAAGCATGTGCAGCGGCTGGCCCGAGCCAAGCGCCGCGACCGCTTCGTTGAGCCATTCCGGACCCTGGCCCGCCGTAAACTGCGCAACCGTGATCGGCAACAGCAGGAGCGAGGACGCGAAGATTGGCGGAATGACGCCCGAAGAGTTGAGTTTCAGCGGCAGATGCGAGGCTTCGCCCTGGAACATCTTGTTCCCGACTTGCCGCTTTGGATACTGGACCAACAAACGCCTTTGCGCGCGTTCGAAGAACACGATCGCGGCGACAACGGCCAGAGCCAGCACCAGGAAGAATACGAGAATACCGGGCGAAATCGAGCCGGTACGCGACAGCTCGAAAAGCTGCACGAGCGCATGAGGAAGGCCCGCGACGATACCCGCGAAGATGATCAGCGAAGTGCCGTTACCGACGCCGCGCTGCGTGATCTGCTCGCCGAGCCACATCAGGAAGACCGTGCCGCCGACGAGGGTGATCACCGTCGTCATGCGGAAGAACATGCCCGGATCCAGAACCACGGCGCCGGCCGCGTTGCGCGAGCCTTCGAGCCCGACGGCGATGCCATAGGCCTGCAGCGCTGCGAGAATGACCGTCAGATACCGCGTATACTGGTTGATCTGCTTGCGGCCGGCCTCGCCTTCTTTCTTCAAAGCTTCGAGCTTCGGCGAAATCGAGCTCATCAACTGCATGATGATCGACGCCGAGATGTACGGCATGATGTTCAGCGAGAAGATCGCGAGACGCTCGAGTGCGCCGCCCGAGAACATGTTGAACATGCCCAGGATGCCACCGGCCTGCGATTTGAACGTTTCGGCGAATGCAGCCGGATTAATGCCTGGCAGCGGGATGAACGTGCCGAGCCGGAAAACGATCAGTGCGCCAAGCGTGAACCACAGGCGCCGCTTCAAATCCTCCGCCTTGGCGAAGGCGCTGAAGTTCAGATTCGAAGCAAGCTGCTCGGCAGCGGAAACCATTGGTCTCTTCTCCTAACCGTTGTGACCATGCCAAATGGCACCGTCGCAACTTAGGCCCGGATAACGCCGTTTCCGGCGCCTCCCGGGCTCGAACGCTCAATCAAGCTGGTTCCCCAGGCCAAATCGCGCGTCCGCGTTATTCCTCCGACTTCGCAGCGCCAGGCTTCTTGCCACGGGCGGCCTTCTTGTCGGCCGACTTCTTGCGCTTCTCTTCGTCCGCAGCGAGGATCTTGCGCTCGATCACGGTGACGGTGCCGCCAGCCTTCTCGATCGCTGCCTTTGCCTTCGCGGAGGCATGATTGACCGTGATCGAGATCTTGGTCTTGATCTCGCCGTCGGCGAGGAGACGAAGACCGTCCTTCGCGCGGCGCACGATACCAGCTTCGATCAGGGACGCCAGGTCGACGGGCTTCGAGCCGTCGAGACGCTTGTCCTCGATCGCCTGCTGCAGCGAGCCGATGTTGATCTCGTTGAAATGCTCAGGGCGCCACTTGTTGAAACCGCGCTTCGGCAGACGGCGATGCAAGGGCATCTGACCGCCTTCGAAGCCGCCGATCGCGACGCCGGTACGAGCCGTCTGACCCTTGCCGCCGCGGCCACCCATTTTGCCCAGGCCCGAGCCGATACCGCGACCGATGCGGACGCGCGTCTTCTTGGCGCCGGGGTTGTCCTTAATACCGTTGAGCCGCATAACCGTTATTTCCCTTCTTCGACCTGAACGAGGTGCTGAACTTTTTTCAGCATGCCGCGAACAGCCGGCGTGTCTTCAACCGTCGAGGTGCGACCGATCTTGTTCAGCCCGAGGCCGATCAGCGTGTCGGCCTGCCGCTCGGGGCGCCGGTTGGCACTCCGCACCTGCTTCAGCGTGATCGTCTTCTTCGTCGCCATATCGTAACCTCAGGTCCCTTTGTGAAGCGGCAGATTTGCTGCAGCGCTTCCGTTATTTGCTTCAGACGTCCGCACCCGCCTCGGCAGCGGCCGAGCCGTCGCGACGACGCGACACGATGTCGGAAACCTTCTTGTTGCGGCGAGCAGCGACGCCGCGCGGATTTTCCTGCGCCTTGAGCGCATCGAACGTCGCGCGAACGACGTTATAGGGGTTCGTCGAGCCCATCGACTTCGCGACGATGTCGTGCACGCCGACCATCTCGAAAACGGCGCGCATTGCACCGCCTGCGATGATACCGGTACCGGCCGGAGCCGAGCGCAGGATCACCTTGCCGGCGCCGTGACGGCCGACGCTATCGTGGTGAAGCGTACGTGCGTCGCGAAGCGGCACGCGAAGAAGGTTGCGCTTTGCGCCTTCGGTCGCCTTGCGGATCGCCTCCGGAACCTCACGGGCCTTGCCGTGGCCGAAGCCGACGCGGCCTTTCAAGTCGCCGACGACGACGAGCGCAGCAAAGCCGAAGCGCTTACCGCCCTTGACGACCTTGGCGACGCGATTGATGTGAACGAGCTTATCGGAAAACTCGCTGTCGCGCTCCTCGCGATCTCTGCCACGGTCTCTCTGGGGTCCACGTGCCACGTTTCGGTTCCTCTCGGGTATCTCTTAAAACTTCAGTCCGCCCTCACGGGCGGCATCGGCGAGCGCCTTGACGCGCCCATGAAACAGAAAGCCGCCGCGGTCGAAGACGACCTCGGTGACGCCAGCCTTGACGGCGCGTTCGGCGACGAGCTTGCCGATGGCAGCAGCTGCTGCCTTGTCGGCGCCCGTCTTCAGCGAGCCCTTGACGTCCTTTTCGAGCGTCGAAGCCGATGCGAGGGTTACGCCCTTCACGTCGTCGATCACCTGCGCGTAGATATTCTCCGACGAGCGGTGAATGGAAAGCCGGGGGCGGCCATTCGCGGCGGCCTTGAGGCTTCGACGAACACGCGCCTTGCGGTTCGTAAATTTCTGATTGCTGTTGGCCATCGGTGCCGGTCCTACTTCTTCTTGCCTTCCTTGCGGAGGATGTATTCGCCCTTATAGCGCACGCCCTTGCCCTGGTAGGGCTCCGGCTTGCGGGAGGCACGGATGACGGATGCCACGTGGCCGACCGCCTGCTTGTCGATGCCGGAGACCGACACCAGTTCGCTCTTTGCGCCGCCGACCTTGACATCCACGCCCGCCGGGATCTTCAGCACGACGTCGTGGCTGTAGCCGACGGAAAGCGTCAGCGTATCCTTGCCCTTCATCGACGCTTTGAAGCCGACGCCGTGGATCTCGAGATCCTGGCTGTAGCCTTCGGTCACGCCCTTGATGAGGTTCGCGATCTGAGTCCGCGACATGCCCCACTCGGAGCGAGCAAGCTTCGTGTCTTCGAGAAGGCTGACGTCGATGCCTTCGTCCGTCCGCTGGACCTTCAAGGCGTCGGGAACCGTGAAGGCGAGCTCGCCCTTCGGACCCTTCATCTTGACGGTCTGACCGGCGATCGTCGCCGTCACGTTCGACGGGACCGGAACGGGTTTCTTACCGATGCGCGACATGGCTTCTTCAAACCTTGTTTCGCCGAGGCCGAAGCCCCAGCCTTAGAATACGTTGCAGATGACTTCGCCGCCGACGTTGGCTTCGCGCGCCTTCGAGTCCGACATGACGCCCTTCGGCGTGGACAGGATAGCGACGCCGAGGCCGTTGGCGACGACCGGAATTCCCTTTACCGCCGAATAGACGCGACGGCCGGGCTTCGAGATGCGCTCGATCTCACGGATGGCCGGCTGGCCATTGTAATACTTGAGCTCGATCTCGAACTGAGGCAGTTCGCCCTTCAATTCGACGCGGCTGTAGCCGCGGATATAGCCTTCCTCGGCGAGCACGTCGAGGACGCGGGCGCGGAGGCTAGAAGCAGGGGTGGCGACCTTCGGCCGGCGACGCAACTGAGCGTTCCGGATGCGGGTCAGCATATCGCCCAACGGATCATTCACGGACATTGATGCTTCCTCTTACCAGCTCGCCTTGACCATGCCCGGGATGCGCCCCTGGCTCGCCAGCTCGCGGAGCTGGTTGCGGCACATCTTGAGCTTGCGGTAGTTGCCGCGCGGACGACCGGTGATCTCGCAACGATTGCGGATGCGAACCTTCGAGCCGTTACGCGGCATTTCGGCAAGCTTCAGGCGAGCGGCGAAACGCTCTTCCGGCGTCTTCGTCCTATCCTTGGCAAGCAGCTTCAGGCGCTTGCGCTTCGGAGCCTGCTCGGCCGTCATCTTGCGGCGACGGTTATTTTTCTCAATCGAACTGGTCTTAGCCATTTCATCTCCTCCAAAGGCCTTTCGGCGTCTGCCGAGGTCCTCTAGCTACGGAACGGGAAGTTGAAGCCCTTGAGCAATTCACGGGCTTCGTCATCGGTTCTGGCCGAGGTGCAAACGATCACATCGAGGCCCAATACGTTGTCGACCTTGTCGTAGTCGATCTCGGGGAACACGAGGTGCTCCTTGAGGCCGGTCGCATAGTTGCCACGGCCATCGAAGCTCTTCGGGTTCAAGCCGCGGAAGTCCTTCACGCGCGGCAGTGCGATCGTCACGAACCGGTCGAGAAATTCGTACATGCGGTCGCCGCGAAGCGTCACCTTGGCGCCGATCGCCATGCCTTCGCGAACCTTGTAGGTCGCGATGGCCTTGCGGGCCCGCGTGATGACCGGCTTCTGACCGGCGATCAAAGCGAGATCGCCTGCAGCGACGTCGACTTTCTTACGGTCGTTGACGGCTTCGCCGACGCCCATGTTGATCACGATCTTCTCGATACGCGGGATCTGCATCACGTTCGCGTAGCCGAACTTCTCTTTGAGAGCGCCGCGGACGACCTTCTCGTAATGCGACTTGAGGCGCGGCTTGTAATCGGCCGGACGCGGAGCTGCGGGCTCGCGCGGAGCTGCCGATGCTGCGGCCTTCTTGTCGGCGCGCGCCTTCTTGCCTTCGCCAGCACCCTGCGGTGAGCCGCCCTGAGGCTTGGCGCCTTTTGCTGTGTCTTTTGCCATGGCCTAGTTCTTCTCCGGGATCTGCTCGCCCGAGCGCTTTGCGATGCGGACCTTCTTGCCGTCTTCAAGGACCTTGAAGCCGACGCGGGACGGCTTGCCGTCCTTCGGATCCTCGATCGCGAGGTTCGAGAGGTCGATCGGACCTTCCTTAGAAATGATGCCGCCTTCCTGCGACGCCGACTGGCGCTGATGACGGCGCACCATGTTGACGCCGCGGACGAGAGCGCGGTGTTCCTTCGGGCGGATTTCGATCACTTCGCCCCGCTTGCCCTTGTCGCGGCCGGCGAGAACGACGACCTTGTCGCCCTTCTTGATTTTAAATGCCGACATCAGAGAACCTCCGGCGCAAGCGATACGATCTTCATATGGTTCTTGGCGCGAAGTTCACGCGTCACGGGTCCGAAAATACGCGTGCCGACCGGTTCGCCGTTGGCGTTGATCAGCACAGCGGCGTTGCGATCGAAGCGGATCAGCGAGCCATCGGCGCGGCGGATACCCTTCGCGACGCGGACGATGACGGCCTTCATCACCTGACCCTTCTTGACGCGTCCCTTCGGGATCGCCTCCTTGACGGAGACAACGATGGTGTCACCCACCGTCGCGTACTTGCGCTTCGAGCCGCCCAGCACCTTGATGCACTGAACGCGGCGCGCGCCCGAGTTGTCGGCGACGTCGAGATTGCTCTCCATCTGGATCATCGCGGCGTTCCTTCTTTCACGGCCTCAAGAGTCGTGCTCTCGATGCCCATCTCTACATTTGCCAATCTGGCTCGCGGGGTCTTGGGATAACTCCCAACTCTCCGACGGCTCGAAAGGCGGCTCCCGGCGTTCGATCGCTTCAGCGAATCGAGGCTTATAACCTCAAGACGCTATGGCAATCCAACGTTTGTTCTTGGAAATCGGCCGGGTCTCTTCAATCGAGACCTGGTCGCCAACCTTGAACGAATTCTGTTCGTCGTGCGCGTGGTACTTCTTCGTACGGCGCACGGTCTTCTTCAGCAGCGGATGGGTGTAGCGACGCTCAACCTGAACGACGATCGTCTTGTCGTTCTTGTCGGATACCACGACACCCTGCAGCACGCGCTTCGGCATAATCTCGTTCTCCCTTACGCGCCTTTTTTGACGCTGCCACCGCGCCGGGCAACGGCTGCGGTCTTAATGCGCGCGATGTCTCGACGGACGATCCGGATGCGCGCCGTGTTTTCAAGTTGGCCCGAGGCCCGCTGAAAGCGCAGGTTGAACTGCTCTTTCTTGAGCTTCGCCAGCTGGTCGTCGAGCTGATCGAGCGACATGCCCTTTAAATCGTCGGCCATGACTATCCTCACCTCGCCTATTCGATCCGCGTAACGACGCGGCACTTGATGGGAAGTTTGGCGGCTCCAAGAATGAGCGCTTCCTTCGCCACCTGCTGATTGAGACCACCGAGCTCGAAAATGATGCGGCCCGGCTTAACGCGTGCCACCCAAAGCTCGGGCGAACCCTTACCGGAGCCCATGCGGACTTCGGCCGGCTTTTTCGACACCGGCACGTCCGGGAAGATGCGCAGCCACATGCGGCCGGCACGCTTCGTATGACGAGCGATGGCACGACGAGCGGCTTCGATCTGGCGCGCCGACAGGCGCTCCGGCTCCATGGCCTTCAGGCCCACTTCGCCGTAAGCGAGCGTGGTGCCCGACTTGGCGGCGCCGTGGATGCGGCCCTTAAACTGTTTGCGGAACTTCGTCCGTTTCGGTTGCAGCATGATGAGTTGCCTCTGGAATCCTTACGCTTCTGGCGTCGACGAGCCGGCATCCGAGGCCGCAGGCGCGTTACCGCCGCCGCCACCACCGCCCTGGCCACGTCCACCACCACGTCCGCCACGTCCCGGACGACGATCACGGCGCTCGCCACGGTCATCGTCGCGACGCGGGCGCGGTGCACCGCTTTCCTGCATTTCCGTGAGCTTGCGGTCAGAGGCCATCGGATCGTGCTCGATGATCTCGCCCTTGAAGACCCAAACCTTGATGCCGATGATGCCGTAGGCCGTACGTGCAACGCCGTAACCGAAGTCGATGTCGGCGCGCAGCGTGTGCAGCGGCACGCGACCTTCGCGATACCACTCGGTACGGGCGATTTCCGCGCCACCCAAACGGCCTGCGACGTTGATACGAATGCCGACCGCGCCGAGGCGGAGCGCCGACTGAACGGCACGCTTCATGGCACGGCGGAACGCAACGCGGCGTTCGAGCTGCTGAGCGATGCCCTCGGCGATCAGCGTCGCGTCGATCTCGGGCTTGCGGATCTCGAGGATGTTCAGATGAACTTCCGAGCTCGTCAGCTTTGCGAGGTCCGCGCGGAGGCGCTCGATCTTCTCACCCTTTTTGCCGATCAGGATGCCGGGGCGAGCCGTCATGACGGTGACGCGGCACTTCTTGTGCGGGCGCTCGATGACGACCTTCGAGATGCCGGCTTCGCGCTGCTCCTTCATGATGTGAGCGCGGATCGCACGGTCCTCGTGGAGCAGCTTGCCGTATTCGCCGCGAGCAGCGAACCAGCGGCTGTCCCAGGTCCGGTTGATACCGAGGCGGAGGCCGACGGGATTGACTTTTTGACCCATATTACTTGGCCTCCTTGGCCGCCGCGGCGGACTTCGTCGCGGGCTTCTTTGCGGCTTTCTTCTCGGTCTTTTCCTCTTCGACCTGACGGACGATGACGGTCAACTGCGAGAAAGGCTTCAGGATCGAAGCGCCACGGCCGCGGCCGCGAGCGTGGAAGCGCTTCATGACCAGGTTTTTGCCGACAAACGCTTCCGCAACGATCAGATCGTTGACGTCGAGCGAGTGGTTGTTCTCGGCGTTGGCGACAGCGCTCATCACGCACTTACGGACGTCGCCGGCGATGCGCTTCTCGCTGAACTCAAGCACAGCCAAAGCCTGGTCGACCTTCTTGCCACGGATCAAGCCCGCGACGAGGTTGAGCTTCTGCGGTGAAATGCGCAGCGATTTGACGACTGCTTGGGCCTCGGTGTCAGGGAGGCGCCGCTCGTGGCTTGGCTTGCCCATTATTTCTTCACCGCTTTCTTGTCGCCGCCGTGCCCGTGGAAGATACGGGTCGGAGCGAATTCACCGAACTTGTGGCCGATCATGTCTTCCGTCACGTTGACGGGGATATGCTTCTGGCCATTGTGCACGCCGAAGGTCAGTCCGACGAACTGGGGCAGGATCGTGGAGCGACGGCTCCAGATCTTGATTACTTCATTGCGCCCCGATGCGCGTGACTTGTCCGCCTTCTTAAGGAGGTAGCCGTCAACGAACGGACCTTTCCAGACTGAACGTGTCAAAGTCGATCTCCTTCAGTTCGCCGCTACTTCTTCGCCTTTTGGCGCGAGCGTACGATGTATTTCGTGGTCGTCTTGTTCTTGCGAGTCTTGAAGCCCTTGGTCGGCTTGCCCCACGGCGTCGCCCAGTGCTTACCGCCCTTCGTACGACCGCCGTTCGGATGGTCGACCGGGTTCATCGCAATCGAGCGAACCGTCGGACGGCGACCCTGCCAGCGCGTGCGGCCAGCCTTGCCGGTGACGGTGTTCATGTGGTCGGGGTTCGAAACCGCACCGACAGTCGCCATGCATTCGGCGCTGACCTTGCGCGTCTCGCCCGAGTTCAAGCGCAACACGGCGTAACCGGAGTCGCGACCGACGAGCTGAACGAACGAGCCTGCCGAACGTGCGACCTGACCGCCCTTGCCGGGCTTCATCTCGACGTTGTGCACGATCGTGCCGATCGGCATCGCCGACAGCGGCATGGCGTTGCCAGGCTTCACGTCGACCTTCTGTCCCGAGACGACGCTGTCGCCAACGGCCAGACGCTGCGGCGCCAGGATGTAGGCCTGGGTGCCGTCCTCATACTTGATCAGAGCGATGAACGCGGTCCGGTTCGGATCGTACTCAAGGCGCTCCACGCTCGCCGGCGCATCGAACTTCCGGCGGCGGAAGTCGATCCGGCGATAGGACTGCTTCGCGCCGCCGCCGATGTGGCGTGACGTGATGCGGCCGTCGCTGTTGCGGCCGCCGCTCTTCGTCTTGCCCTCGACGAGCGTCTTGAGCGGAGCGCCCTTCCAGAGCATCGAACGGTCGACCTGGATCAGGTGGCGGCGTCCGGGCGAAGTCGGGTTGTATGTCTTAAGCGCCATGATGCGTTATCCTCAGAGCCCGGTCGTCACGTCGATGGAATGGCCTTCCTCGAGCGTGATGACGGCCCTCTTCGTATCGCTCAACAGCGCTTTGACGCCCTTGAACGTTCTCTGCTTGCCCTTGCGGACGATCGTATTGACGGCCTTGACCTTGACCTTGAACAAGCCTTCGACAGCCGACTTGATCTCAGGCTTCGTCGCGTCGCGCTTGACCTTGAAGATCACCTGGTTCGCCTCGGAGGCGAGCGTCGCCTTCTCGGTGATGACCGGCGCGACGATGACGTCGTATGCGGAACGTTTGCTCGTCATTTGAAGCGCGCCTCCAGCGCTGCGACGGCGGCACGTGTCAGAACCAGCTTCTTACGACGAAGGATGTCGTAGACGTTGATGCCCTGAACCGGGAGCACGTCGATGTTCGGAATGTTGCGAGCGGCGCGTGCGAACGTCGGCTCAAGCTCGGCACCATCGATGATGAGCGCGTTGACGAGCGAGAGCTTCGCGAACTGAGCCTTCAGCGCAGCCGTCTTGCCTTCCGACGACGTTGCCTTGTCGATGACAACGATCTCGCCGGCCTTGGCCTTCGAGGACAGCGCGTGACGGAGAGCCAGGGCGCGAACCTTCTTCGGCATATCGATCGCATGCGAACGCGGCTTCGGACCGAACGCCTTGCCGCCGCCGCGGAACTGCGGAGCCGACTTGTCGCCGTGACGAGCACCGCCGGTGCCCTTCTGCTTGTACATCTTCTTGCCCGTGACCGCGACTTCCGAGCGGTCCTGAGCGTGATGCGTACCGGCCATGCGCTTCAGGGTCTGATAGCGCACCATGCGGTGAATGAGATCGCTGCGGACCTCAAGCCCGAAGATATCGTCGGCAAGCTCAATATCGCCGGCTTTGCCGGACTCGAGGCTGGTGACTTCGGCTTTCATCACGCGCCTTCCTTCTTAGCTTCGCCGCGCGCCTTGAATGCGCCGGGCTTCGGAGCATCAGCGTGCGCAGCCTTCTTGACGGCGTCGCGAACAACGACCCAGCCACCCTTGGAACCCGGAACCGCGCCCCGCACCATCACGAGACCACGCTCCTTGTCGATCTTGGCAACGACGAGGTTCTGCGTCGTGACGCGCTCGTCACCGAGGTGACCGGCCATCTTCTTGCCTTTGAACACCTTGCCGGGATCCTGGCGCTGACCCGTCGAACCGTGGGCGCGGTGCGTGACCGAAACGCCGTGGGTTGCGCGCAGACCGCCGAAGTTCCAGCGCTTCATGGCGCCCTGGAAGCCCTTACCCTGGGTGGTGCCCGTCACGTCGACGAACTGGCCCGGGACGAAGTGGTCGGCGGTAATTTCCGCGCCAACATCGATAAGGTTCTCAGGACTGACACGAAACTCTGCCAACTTACGCTTCGGCTCGACTTCGGCCTTTGCGAAAGTGCCGCGCTCGGACTTCGTCAGACGCGAGGGCTTCCTCGTGCCGCCGCCGACCTGGATGGCGGTATAGCCGTTCTTCTCCTCGGTGCGGTGCGCGAGAACCTGGAGGTTCTCGAGACGCAGCACCGTTACGGGAACATGTTCGCCCGCGTCGGTGAAGATCCGGGTCATACCGATCTTCTGTGCTATTACTCCGGAACGCATCTGCATTCCTTCCTATCGTTGGGGCCATTCGCGTTACCGCCAGAGGGCCCGTAAGTTCTGGTTTAGAGTTTGATTTCGACGTCGACACCGGCTGCGAGATCGAGCTTCATAAGGGCATCGACCGTCTGCGGCGTGGGATCGACAATGTCGAGCAAACGCTTGTGGGTCCGCATTTCGAACTGCTCGCGGCTCTTCTTGTCGATGTGCGGCGAACGGTTCACCGTGAAGCGCTCGATGCGCGTCGGCAGCGGAATGGGACCGCGGACCTCAGCACCAGTGCGCTTCGCCGTATTCACGATCTCGCGGGTCGACGCATCGAGTATTCGATGATCGAAGGCTTTGAGCCGGATGCGGATGTTTTGGCCGTGCATGGCTTTTTGCTTTCACTTCTCGCAGAAAAAGATTGGGGGAAGCGATCCTGAGGGACGCTTCCCCTGAAATGCCTGCTACTCGATGATCTTCGTTACCACGCCGGCGCCAACCGTACGGCCGCCTTCGCGAATGGCGAAGCGAACCTTCTCTTCCATGGCGATCGGCTGGACGAGTTCGACGGTGACCGAAACGTTGTCGCCCGGCATAACCATTTCCGTACCTTCGGCGAGCTTGACGGTGCCCGTGACGTCGGTCGTGCGGAAGTAGAACTGCGGACGATAGTTCGTGAAGAACGGCGTGTGACGGCCGCCTTCTTCCTTGTTCAGGATGTAGGCCTCGGCGGTGAACTTCTTGTGCGGCTTAACGGAGCCCGGCTTGCAGAGAACCTGGCCGCGCTCGACCGATTCCTTGTCGATGCCGCGAAGGAGGCAGCCAACGTTGTCGCCAGCCTCGCCCGAGTCGAGCAGCTTGCGGAACATTTCGACGCCCGTGACGACCGACTTCTGCGTGTCGCGGAGACCGACGATCTCGACTTCTTCGCCGACCTTGATGACTCCGCGCTCGATACGGCCGGTGACGACGGTGCCGCGGCCCGAGATCGAGAACACGTCTTCGATCGGCATCAGGAACGGCTGATCCTTCGGACGCTCAGGGATCGGAATGAACGAGTCCATCGCTTCGTAGAGCTTGATGATGGCTTCGTCGGCGAGCGGGCCCTTCTCACCGTTGAGGGCCTTGACGGCTGCGCCGCGGATAACCGGGGTGTCGTCGCCCGGGAAGTTGTACTTCGAGAGAAGTTCGCGAACTTCCATCTCGACGAGGTCAAGGAGCTCTTCGTCTTCGACGATATCGCACTTATTCAAGAAGACGACGATCTTCGGCACGCCGACCTGGCGAGCGAGAAGGATGTGCTCACGCGTCTGGGGCATCGGGCCGTCGACAGCGGACACAACGAGGATCGCGCCGTCCATCTGGGCGGCACCGGTGATCATGTTCTTGACGTAGTCGGCGTGGCCTGGGCAGTCGACGTGCGCATAGTGACGGTTCGGCGTCGCGTATTCGACGTGCGACGTAGCAATCGTCAAAATCTTCGTCGGGTCGCGGCGGCCCTGGCTTTCGGAAGCCTTTGCAACTTCGTCATAGGCGATCGAGGTCGCCGTCCAGCCGCGGTCGGCTGAAACCTTCGTCAAGGCTGCGGTCAGCGTTGTCTTGCCGTGGTCGACGTGTCCGATCGTACCGACGTTGCAATGCGGCTTGTTCCGCTCAAATTTTGCCTTCGCCATCGTTGGCTCTCCTTAGTCCTACTATCAGGTCCCGTGATCTTCCGATCCGGGCATTCAGGCTTCGTTTCTTCGAGCTCGATGGCGTTTACTCTCGCCGGCGGGCCCAAGCTCTTATCAGGCGTACTTGGCCTTGACCTCATCCGCCACGTTGCGCGGAACGTCCGCATAGTGCGCGAACTGCATCGTGTACTGAGCGCGACCAGTCGACATCGAGCGCAGTGTGTTGATGTAGCCGAACATGTTTGCGAGCGGCACGTAGGCACGAATGACGACGGCGTTGCCACGCATTTCCTGGTTGCGGATCTGACCGCGCCGGGAGTTGATGTCGCCGATGACGCCACCGACGAATTCCTGCGGCGAGACGACTTCGACGTCCATGATCGGCTCGAGCAGCTTAACGCCGGCCTTCTCGCAGCCTTCCTTCATGGCCGCACGGGTCGCGATTTCGAAGGCGATTGCCGACGAGTCGACTTCGTGGAAGGCGCCATCATAAAGGTTGACCTTCATGTCGACCATCGGGAAGCCGATGAGCATGCCGCTGTCCCAAACCGAGTTGACGCCCTTTTCGACGCCCGGGATGTATTCCTTCGGGATCGAGCCGCCGACGATCGTCGTCGTGAACTCGTTGCCCTTGCCCGTCTCGTTCGGCTCGAGCTTCAGCTTGACGCGCGCGAACTGACCCGTACCGCCCGTCTGCTTCTTGTGCGTGTAGTCGATATCGGCGGGACGCGCGAGCGTCTCACGATAAGCAACCTGCGGCGCGCCCGTGTTGGCTTCGACGCCGTAGGTGCGCTTCAGGATGTCGACCTTGATGTCGAGATGAAGCTCGCCCATGCCCTTCAGGATCGTCTCGCCCGATTCCGGATCGACCGAAACGCGGAACGACGGATCTTCGAGCGCGAGCGTATGCAGCGCGATCGCCATCTTTTCCTGATCGGCCTTCGTCTTCGGCTCGACCTTCATTTCGATGACGGGGTTCGGGAACTCCATCTTTTCGAGAATGACCGGCTTCGACGGATCGCAGAGCGTTTCGCCCGTGCGGGTGTCCTTCAGACCCTGCAGAGCGACGATGTCACCCGCAAAGGCTTCCTTGATTTCTTCGCGATCGGCGGCGTGCATGAGATACATGCGGCCCGCACGCTCTTTCTTGTCGCGTGTCGTGTTTGCAAGCGCCATGCCCTGCTCGAGCTTGCCCGAGTAGATGCGGCAGAACGTGATCGAGCCGACGTGCTCGAAGCTCATGATCTTGAAGGCGATCATCGACAGCGGCTCGCTGTCCGACGGCTTGCGCAGGATCTCGGCGTCCGTCTTCGGATCGATGCCGGTATAGGCTTCGCGATCGAGCGGCGACGGCAGGAAGTCGACAACGGCGTCGAGCAACGGCTGCACGCCCTTGTTCTTGAACGCCGAGCCGCACATCATCGGATAGAATGCGCGCGTGACAGTCGCCTTGCGGATAAGCTTCCGCAGAGTGTCCTCGTCCGGCTCCTTACCCTCGAGGAAGGCTTCGAGCGCAGCATCGTCCATTTCGACGGCGGCTTCGATCATCGAGGCGCGATATTCGGCAGCCTTGTCCGCGAGATCGGCCGGGATCGGCCCCTCGGTCATCTTGGCTTCTTTGCCGTCGCCATCCCAGGTGATCGCGACCATACGGATGAGGTCGACGACGCCACGGAAGTCGGATTCAGCGCCAATCGGAATCTGCAGCGGCACGGCGCGGGCACCAAGCTTATCCTTGATGTCAGCGAGGCACATGTAGAAGTCTGCGCCGATCTTATCCATTTTGTTGGAGAAGATGATGCGCGGAACGTTGTACTTGTCGCCCTGACGCCAGACGGTTTCCGTCTGCGGCTCGACGCCCTGGTTGGAGTCGAGAACGCACACGGCGCCGTCGAGCACGCGCAGCGAACGCTCGACTTCAATCGTGAAGTCGACGTGGCCTGGGGTGTCGATGATGTTCAGACGGCGCTTTCTGCCGTCGCGGCCGGGCCAGAAGCAGGTCGTCGCGGCGGACGTGATCGTGATGCCGCGCTCAGCTTCCTGATCCATAAAGTCCATCGTCGCGGCGCCGTCATGGACTTCGCCGATCTTGTAGGACTTGCCGGTGAAATAGAGGACGCGCTCCGTGGTCGTGGTTTTCCCGGCATCAATGTGGGCCATGATGCCGAAATTGCGGTAGTCCTCAATTGCGTATTGCCGGGCCATATCTGCCTCGAAATCCTTGTAATTACCCTGGTGCGCCAGTCCTACCAGCGGTAGTGCGAGAAGGCGCGGTTGGCTTCCGCCATCTTATGCGTGTCTTCACGCTTCTTGACGGCCGTACCGCGGTTGTTTGCGGCGTCGAGCAATTCGCCCGAGAGCTTGTCAATCAGCGTCGATTCATTGCGCGCACGAGCAGCGGCGATCAACCAGCGAATGGCGAGTGCCTGACGGCGCTCGTTACGAACTTCGACCGGCACCTGGTAGGTCGCGCCACCGACACGGCGAGAGCGAACTTCCACCGACGGCATGACATTATCGAGCGCCTGACGGAAAAGGTCGATCGGATTTGCCTTGCCACGCTGCTCCATCTTATCGAAAGCACCGTAGACCATACGCTCGGCAACCGACTTCTTACCGTGCTCCATCACCGCGTTCATGAACTTGGTGACGACGATGTCGTTGAACTTCGGATCGGGGATCACTTCCCGCTTTTGCGCCGCGTGACGACGAGACATCCTGACTGACCCTTCGCTTCGAATTCTTTTTAAATCTTACGGGCCAGACGAACCGGCCCAGACGAGACCGCTTTTTACTTCGGCCGCTTTGCACCGTACTTCGAGCGACGCTGACGGCGGGCAGAGACGCCCTGCGTATCGAGGACGCCACGAATGATGTGATAACGTACGCCCGGCAAGTCCTTGACGCGGCCGCCACGGATCAGAACCACGGAGTGCTCCTGAAGGTTGTGGCCCTCGCCCGGAATGTAGCCGATAACCTCGTAGCCGTTGGTCAGCCGGATCTTGGCGACCTTACGCAAAGCGGAGTTCGGCTTCTTCGGCGTCGTCGTATAGACGCGCGTGCAGACGCCACGCTTCTGCGGGCAGGCTTCCATGTGGCGCGATTTCTCGCGGTAGACTGGCTTTACCCGGGGCTTCCGGATCAACTGTTGTATCGTCGGCATTCGCCCAATCCTGACTTCGCGACACACCTCCGAAGCGGAAATGCGCCAAGCAAACCTGCCAGGTGCGCGAAGTCCGCCCCTAGCAAGTAAAAAACCAGAGGATCGTGCCGCCCGGAGGGTGACAGATCTTGGCCCGTCGATGTGCTCTGCTTTATTGACGGGAGCGTTTAGGTCCAAAATTGGCGCTAAAAGCGCCGCGTGACCTACCACCAACCCGTGAGAGTGGGCGGAGCTATATACACACCCGACATGTTGGTCAACAGGCCCTGGAATAGGTTGCGAAATTATTTTCGCTCTTTGCCCTGCTGTGGGGCAAAGTTGACCTGCGACCCGTTGTCGGTTCGAAGGCATAGCGCATTTCGACGCCGCCGAAATCGGGGCCGGCAAGATTTCCCCGTTAATCAGATGGGGAGTTGCATCGCGAAAGAACAAAGCAAAACGGCCGCTTCGTGGTGAAGCGGCCGTTTTGGCTAGTCTGAATTATTTGAAGGCGGCAGATCTTACTCCGCGGCCTCCTCTGCCGGGCGCCTGCGGCGGCGACCGGCAGGGCCACCCCCCGCGTCGGGCGAAGGAAGATTGGTCGTCTTCGCCTTCTCCTTAGCGATCAGATCGTCACGCTGCACCGCGACCTTGCGGAGCTGACGCAGCATGCCGCCCGTACCAGCCGGGATGAGACGGCCGACGATGACGTTTTCTTTGAGACCTTCGAGCGTATCCGACTTGCCGTTAACGGCCGCGTCGGTGAGCACGCGCGTGGTTTCCTGGAACGACGCAGCAGAGATGAACGAGCGGGTCTGCAACGACGCTTTGGTGATGCCGAGCAGAACCGGCGTTGCCGTGGCCGCACGCTTGCCTGCCTTCTCAGCCGCAGCGTTAACCTCGTCGAACTCGATACGGTCGAGCTGCTCGCCCTTGATGAGCTCGGTCTCGCCCGCATCCGTGACTTCGACCTTCTGCAGCATCTGACGAACGATCACTTCGATATGCTTATCGTTGATCGTCACGCCCTGCAGACGATAGACGTCCTGGATCTCGTTGATCAGATAGTTCGCGAGTTCCTCGACGCCCTTGATGGCCAGGATGTCGTGCGGCGCCGGATTACCGTCGTACACGAAGTCACCACGCTCAACGCGATCGCCGTGCTGAACCGCGAGGCTCTTGCCGCGCGGGATCAGATATTCGACCGGTTCGAGCGACTCGTCATCAGGCTTGATCGTGATGCGCTGCTTGTTCTTGTAGTCCTTGCCGAACTCAACCGTACCGGAGACTTCCGCGAGGATCGCGTGATCCTTCGGACGCCGGGCCTCGAAGAGTTCGGCGACGCGCGGCAGACCGCCGGTGATGTCGCCCGACTTCGCCGAAGCCGTCGGAATACGAGCGAGAACGTCGCCCGCCTTCACGTCGGCGCCGCGATCGACTGAGAGAACAGCTTCGACCGAAAGCAGGTAGCGAGCATCGCCGCCGCGCGCGACCTTAATCGGCTTGCCTTTCGAGTCCTTGATCACGATGGCGGGCTTCAGCTCGTTGCCGCGCGGCGACGTCCGCCAATCGACGATGACGCGGTTCGAGGTACCCTTCATCTCGTCCGTTTGCTCGCGGACGGATGCACCTTCGATCAAGTCTTCGAAATCGACCGTACCGTTGGCTTCCGAAAGGATCGGACGGGTGTAGGGATCCCACTGCGCGATCTTGGTGCCGCGCTTCACGGTATCGCCTTCGTCAACGAACATGCGCGAACCATAGCTGATCTTATGGGTCGCAAGCTCCTTGCCCGACTGATCAACGATGACGACGGACATGATCCGGGTCATCGCGACGTTCTGGCCCTTCGAGTCCTTCGCGATGGCGCGGTTCTTGAGCTTCACCGTACCGTTGAAGTTGCTCTCGATGAACGAGCTATCGACAAGGTTCGCCGTGCCGCCGATGTGGAACGTACGCATCGTCAGCTGCGTGCCCGGCTCACCGATCGACTGCGCGGCGATGACGCCGACAGCCTCACCGATGTTGACCGGCGTACCGCGAGCGAGATCGCGGCCGTAACACTTGGCGCAGACGCCGTTGATCGTCTCGCACGTCAGCACCGAACGGATGCGAACTTCCTGGATCTCGGCCTTGCCGATGGCTTCGGCCTGCTTCTCCTCGATCAGTTCGCCGTTGGCGACGATGACTTCGCCCGTGACCGGATGCTTGATGTCTTCCTGAGCCGTACGGCCAAGCACGCGCGCCGCAAGCGACACGATAACCTGACCGGCGTCGACGACCGCCTGCACGTTGATGCCGGCGTCGGTTCCGCAATCGATCTCGGAAATGATGGCATCCTGCGCGACGTCGACGAGACGACGCGTGAGGTAGCCTGAGTTCGCCGTCTTCAAGGCGGTGTCGGCCAGACCCTTACGTGCGCCGTGCGTCGAGTTGAAGTACTCGAGAACGGAGAGGCCTTCCTTGAAGTTCGAGATGATCGGCGTCTCGATGATTTCGCCCGAAGGCTTCGTCATCAGGCCGCGCATACCGGCGAGCTGCTTCATCTGCGCCGGCGAACCGCGCGCACCCGAGTGGCTCATCATGTAGACCGAGTTGATCGGACGATCGCGTCCGGTCACCGCATCCTTCTGGACGGCGGAGATACGGTCCATCATCTCCTTGGCGATCAAGTCGGTGCAGCGCGACCAGGCGTCGACGACCTTGTTGTACTTCTCGAGCTGCGTGATCAGACCGTCCTGATACTGCTGCTCGAAATCGCGGACTTCGACGTTGGTCTTCTCGACGATCTTTTCCTTCGTCTCCGGGATCAACATGTCGTCCTTGCCGAACGAGATGCCTGCCTTGAAGGCGTGATGGAAGCCGAGCGCCATGATGCGGTCGCAGAAGATCACAGTCTCCTTCTGACCGCAGTTACGGTACACGGCGTCGATCATGCCGGAGATGTTCTTCTTCGTCAGAAGCTGGTTGACGAGCGCGAACTTGACGTTGCCCGACTTCGGCAGATGCTCCGCAAGCAACAGACGGCCCGGCGTCGTCTCGTGGATCTCGACGACCTTTTCGCCATCGGGCGAGACCGCCGTGAAACGGCCCTTCACCTTGGCGTGCAAGCTGACGGACTTCGATTCAAGGGCGTGCAGCACCTCGTTGATCGAGCCGAGCATCATGCCCTCGCCAGGCTCGCCGTCGCGCATCATCGACAGGTAGTAGAGACCCAACACGATGTCCTGCGACGGCACGATGATCGGCTGGCCGTTCGCCGGATGCAGAATGTTGTTCGTCGACATCATCAGGACGCGCGCTTCGAGCTGCGCTTCGAGCGACAGCGGAACGTGCACGGCCATCTGGTCGCCGTCGAAGTCGGCGTTGAAGGCCGCGCAGACCAGCGGGTGAAGCTGGATGGCCTTACCCTCGATCAGTTGCGGTTCGAACGCCTGGATGCCGAGACGGTGAAGCGTCGGCGCGCGGTTCAGCATCACGGGATGCTCGCGAATGACCTCGTCGAGAACGTCCCAGACCTCGGGCTTCTCCTTTTCGACGAGCTTCTTCGCCTGCTTGACCGTTGCCGCCTGACCGAGCGTCTGGAGACGCGCGTAGATGAACGGCTTGAAGAGCTCGAGCGCCATCTTCTTCGGCAGGCCGCACTGGTGCAGCTTCAGCTCCGGACCGACGACGATGACCGAACGGCCCGAATAGTCGACGCGCTTGCCGAGCAGGTTCTGACGGAAGCGGCCTTGCTTGCCCTTGAGCATGTCGGCGAGCGACTTCAGCGGACGCTTGTTGGCGCCCGTGATGACGCGGCCGCGGCGGCCGTTGTCGAAGAGAGCGTCAACGGCTTCCTGCAGCATCCGCTTTTCGTTGCGGATGATGATGTCCGGCGCGCGCAGCTCCATCAACCGCTTCAAACGGTTGTTACGGTTGATGACGCGGCGATAAAGATCGTTGAGGTCGGACGTCGCGAAGCGGCCGCCATCGAGGGGAACGAGCGGACGGAGTTCCGGCGGAATGACCGGAACCTGCGTCAGGATCATCCACTCCGGACGGTTGCCGCTTTCCATAAAGGCTTCGATGACCTTCAGGCGCTTGCCAAGCTTCTTCGGCTTCAGCTCGGTTGTCGCTTCGGCGATTTCCTGACGGAGATCGGTTGCGATCTTCGGCAGATCCATCGCGGACAGAAGCTCGCGGATCGCCTCCGCGCCGATGCCGGCGGTGAAAGTATCGGCGCCGTACTCATCGATCGCCTGATTGTACTGCTCTTCGGTCAAGAGCTGGCGCTCTGCGAACGGCGTCGTGCCCGGCTCGATGACGATGTAGTTCTCGAAATAGAGAACGCGCTCGAGATCCTTGAGCGCCATGTCCATCAGCAGGCCGATGCGCGAGGGCAGCGACTTCAGGAACCAGATGTGCGCAACGGGAGCCGCAAGCTCGATGTGCCCCATACGCTCGCGCCGGACCTTTGCGAGCGTCACCTCGACGCCGCACTTTTCGCAGATCAGGCCCTTGTACTTCATGCGCTTGTACTTGCCGCACAAGCACTCGTAATCCTTGATCGGTCCGAAGATGCGGGCGCAGAACAAACCGTCCCGCTCCGGCTTGAACGTGCGGTAGTTGATCGTTTCCGGCTTTTTGATCTCACCATAGGACCAGGACAGGATGTCCTCGGGCGAAGCGATCGAGATCCGGATCTGGTCGAAAACCGGAGCCGGAGCCTGCGATTTAAAGATGTTGGTGATTTCGTTCATCGGCTGTCTCCTCGGGGGCTCGGCGGGGGTGGCCGCGCCCGTGGAATCTTAGTGGTCGAGTCGTGATGGCCTCCGCTCCATCGTGAGCGAAGGCCGTCTTCGTTGTTCGTTATTCGGCCGCTGGCGGCAGCTGTGCCTGAGGCGCTTCTTCCTCCGGCTCCGCCTCGGCTTCGATCACCGGAGGCGCCTCGCTGTTGACAAGCTCGACGTTGAGGCCGAGAGCGCGCATCTCCTTGACGAGCACGTTGAAGCTTTCCGGAACGCCGGCCTCGAACGCATCGTCGCCCCTGACGATCGCCTCGTAGACCTTGGTGCGGCCCGCGACGTCGTCCGATTTGACGGTGAGCATTTCCTGCAGCGTGTAGGCAGCACCGTAAGCTTCGAGAGCCCAGACCTCCATTTCGCCGAAGCGCTGGCCGCCGAACTGCGCCTTACCGCCCAGCGGCTGCTGGGTGACGAGCGAGTAGGGACCGATCGAACGGGCGTGGATCTTGTCATCGACAAGGTGGTGCAGCTTCAGAACGTACTTGTAGCCAACCGTGACCTTGCGGTCGAAGGGCTCGCCGGTCCGTCCGTCGAACAGCGTCGACTGGCCCGAGGTATCGAAGCCCGCGAGCTGCAGCATGTCGACGATGTCCTTCTCGCGCGCACCGTCGAACACGGGCGTTGCAATCGGAACACCCGTCTTCAGGTTTTCCGCGATACCGAGAAGCTCTTCGTCCTTCATCGACGGCTTGATCTCATCCGAGCCGTAAACGCGCGTCATCTGATCGCGCAACGCCTTCGCCTGGCCACTCTCGTGGAACTGGTGAATAGCGTCGTCGATCATGCGACCGAGACCGCGGCAGGCCCAGCCAAGATGCGTTTCGAGGATCTGTCCGACGTTCATGCGGCTCGGCACGCCGAGCGGGTTCAGAACGACGTCGACCGGCGTGCCGTCCTCGAGGAACGGCATGTCTTCCGACGGAACGATCATCGACACAACACCCTTGTTGCCGTGACGGCCGGCCATCTTATCGCCCGGCTGGATCTTGCGCTTCACGGCGACGAAGACCTTGACCATCTTCATGACGCCCGGCGGCAGTTCGTCACCGCGCTGAAGCTTGTCGACCTTATCCGCGAACCGAAGACCCAAGCCCTTCTTGGCATCTTCGTACTGCTTCTGGATCGCTTCGACCTCGGCCTGCGCCTTCTCGTTCGCAAGGCCGATTTCCCACCACTGGCTGCGGGGGATGTCGTCGAGGATCGCGGTGTCGATCACGGTGCCCTTGCGAGCATTCTTCGGACCCTTCGCGACTTCCTTGCCCATCAGCGCGTCTTTGAGGCGCGCATAGACGTTACGGTCGAGGATCTGCAATTCGTCGTCGCGGTCCTTCGCGAGACGCTCGATCTCCTCGCGCTCGATCGCCATCGCACGCTCGTCTTTTTCGACGCCGTGACGATTGAAGACGCGCACTTCGACGATCGTTCCCGAAACGCCCGGCGGCAGACGGAGCGAGGTATCGCGCACGTCGGACGCCTTCTCGCCGAAGATGGCGCGAAGCAGCTTCTCTTCCGGCGTCATCGGGCTTTCGCCCTTTGGCGTTATCTTGCCGACGAGGATGTCGCCCGGGTGTACTTCGGCGCCGATATAGACGATGCCGGCTTCGTCGAGGTTCTTCAGCGCTTCTTCCGAGACGTTCGGAATATCGCGCGTGATTTCCTCAGGCCCGAGCTTCGTATCTCGCGCCATGACCTCGAATTCCTCGATGTGGATCGAGGTGAACACGTCTTCGGAGACGACGCGCTCGTTCATCAAAATCGAGTCTTCGAAGTTGTAGCCCATCCACGGCATGAACGCGACGAGCACGTTCTTGCCTAGCGCCAGCTCGCCAAGCTCGGTCGAAGGACCGTCAGCGATGATGTCGCCCGCCTTGACGTGGTCACCGACGTTGATCAGCGGACGCTGGTTGATGCAGGTGTTCTGGTTCGAGCGCTGGAACTTGCGCAGACGGTAGATGTCGACGCCCGGCTTCGAAGGATCCTGCTCTTCCGTAGCGCGGATAACGATACGGGTTGCATCGACCTGATCGACGATGCCCGTCCGGCGTGCCGCGATGGCGGCGCCGGAATCCTGCGCAACACGCTCTTCCATGCCGGTTCCGACCAGCGGCGCTTCCGCCTTGATCAGAGGCACGGCCTGACGCTGCATGTTCGAGCCCATCAGCGCGCGGTTGGCGTCATCGTTCTCGAGGAACGGAATAAGCGCGGCGGCGACGGAGACGAGCTGCTTAGGAGACACGTCGATGTAGTCGACCCGGTCCGTTGGCACGAGCATGACGTCGCCGTTGTGGCGGACAGTGACGAGATCTTCCGTCATCTTGCCCTTGGCATCGACGGCGGCGTTCGCCTGCGCCACGTGATGGCGCATCTCTTCCATGGCCGAGAGGTAGGCGACCTCGTCCGTCACACGGCCGTTGACGACCTTGCGATATGGGCTTTCGATGAAGCCATACTTGTTCACGCGCGCGAACGTCGCGAGCGAGTTGATGAGACCGATGTTCGGGCCTTCCGGCGTCTCAATCGGGCAGATACGGCCATAGTGCGTTGGATGCACGTCGCGGACTTCGAAGCCCGCGCGCTCACGCGTCAGACCGCCCGGTCCAAGTGCCGAAAGACGGCGCTTGTGGGTGATCTCGGAGAGCGGGTTCGTCTGGTCCATGAACTGCGAGAGCTGCGAGGATCCGAAGAACTCGCGCACCGCAGCCGCTGCCGGCTTGGCATTGATCAAGTCCTGCGGCATCACCGTGTCGATATCGACCGATGACATACGCTCCTTGATGGCGCGCTCCATGCGGAGCAGGCCGACGCGATACTGGTTCTCCATCAGCTCGCCGACGGACCGAACGCGGCGGTTGCCGAGATGGTCGATGTCGTCGATCTCGCCCTTGCCGTCGCGCAAATCGACAAGCGTCTTCACGACCGCGAGGATGTCTTCCCTGCGGAGCACGCGCATCGTGTCGGGCGCGTCGAGTTCGAGACGCATGTTCATCTTCACGCGGCCGACGGCCGAGAGATCGAAACGCTCCGCATCGAAGAACAGGCCGTGGAACAGGTTGGTCGCCGCTTCGATGGTCGGCGGCTCACCCGGGCGCATGACCCGGTAGATGTCCATCAGCGCTTCCTGCTGATTGGCGTTCTTGTCGATGTTCAGCGTGTTGCGGATGAAGGCGCCGACGTTGACGTAGTCGATGTCGAGGATATGGAAGTCCTTGACCTTCTGCTCCTTGAGCTCGGCCAGCAGGTTTTCATCCAGCTCGTCGCCGGCTTCGGCAAAGATCTTACCGGTCTCGAGATCGACAATGTCTTCGGCGATGAAGCGGCCAGCGAGGTCCTCGGCGGAGATGAGGATTTCCTTGACGCCGTTCTCGGCGATCTCGCGCGAACGCCGCGCGGTGATCTTCTCACCGGCGCGCGCAATGACTTCGCCCGTCTTGGCATCAGCGATATCCGACTGCGGAGTTACACCGCGGAACTTCTCCGCGATGAACGGCATCTTCCAGCCGCGCTTCGATTCCTTGATCGGAATGTGCTTGTAGAAGTGCGCCAGGATTTCCTCGTCATCGAGGCCCAGCGCATAGAGCATCGTCGTCACCGGCAATTTGCGGCGACGGTCGATACGAACATAGACATTGTCCTTCGCGTCGAACTCGAAATCGAGCCACGAACCGCGATAGGGGATGATGCGAGCCGCGAACAACAGCTTGCCGGACGAGTGCGTCTTGCCACGATCGTGGTCGAAGAAGACGCCCGGAGAGCGGTGCATCTGCGAGACGATGACTCGCTCGGTGCCGTTGATGATGAAGGTGCCGTTCAAAGTCATCAGGGGCATGTCACCCATGTAGACGTCCTGCTCCTTGACGTCCTTGATCGACTTCGAGCCCGTCTCTTCGTTGATGTCGAATACGATCAGGCGTAGCTTGACCTTGAGCGGCGCCGCGTATGTCATATCGCGCTGCATGCACTCGTCGGTATCGAATTTCGGCGGTTCGAATTCGTAGCTGACGAACTCCAGCGTCGACTTTCCAGCGAAGTCCGAGATCGGGAAAACGCTCTTGAAAACCGACTGGAGTCCGAAGTCGTCCTGCCTGCCGCCCGGCGGCTCTTTGACCATCAAGAAGTCGTCATAGGATGCTTTTTGAACCTCGATGAGGTTCGGCATCCTGGCGACTTCGCCGAGAGAACCAAATTGCTTACGGAGGCGTTTGCGGCTGGTGAGGGTTTGAGCCATATCGGTCCCTTCGTGCTCTCGTTTGCGGGTGAGACCCGCGATCCAAATGCGACGCGCTCAGGGCCCCTGGAGAACCGGGACCTCTTGAAACGGTTCACCGGAAGGTCCGTTTTGAGGTTCGTTGGAACCCCGGACCCTCCGGAAAACCGTTTTGTTTGCGCATTGAAGCTCCACGTCTGGAGCCAGCCGCAATGCGCGGTATGTTCGTGACACCCGGCTGACGGGTGGG
This sequence comes from Hyphomicrobium sp. 2TAF46, assembly GCF_052114865.1. Classification (NCBI taxonomy): domain Bacteria; kingdom Pseudomonadati; phylum Pseudomonadota; class Alphaproteobacteria; order Hyphomicrobiales; family Hyphomicrobiaceae; genus Hyphomicrobium; species Hyphomicrobium sp. 2TAF46. The sequence continues at coordinate 65,060 of NZ_JBFRFO010000004.1, forward strand.
AAGCATGCATCGGCACCGGCCAGGAAAATCCCAGCCGGTGCCGACGATCGATTACTTCACCTCGACGACAGCGCCCTGATCCTCAAGCTGCTTCTTGAGCTTCTGGGCTTCGTCCTTCGAGACGCCTTCCTTCACAGTCTTGCCGCCGGCCTCGACGAGGTCTTTGGCTTCCTTCAGGCCGAGGCCCGTGATGGCGCGAACTTCCTTGATGACGTTGATCTTCTTGTCGCCGCCAGACTTCAGGATGACGGTGAACTCCGTCTGCTCTTCTGCCGGTGCAGCAGCGGCACCGCCAGCTGCAGGTGCGGCAACTGCGACAGCTGCAGCTGCCGACACGCCCCACTTCTCTTCCAGAGCCTTGGCGAGCTCAGCGGCCTCGAGCACGGTGAGGCTCGACAGGTCATCAACAATTTTCTCAATCTTCGACATATATAGGGTCCTTACGGTTTGAACCTAGAGGTTGAATTGCAGCACCCCCTTATGGGCCGTGCTCCATGTGGTTTCCGAGGGCTCAAAGAGCCCACAACTTGGCTTCGGCTAGGCAGCCTCTTCCTTTGACGCCTTCGCCTGGATGACGCGTGCGAGCTTGGCACCGGGCTCCTTGACGGTCCGGGCGATTTTCGTCGCCGGAGCATTCAAGAGACCGATGATCTTTGCGCGCAGTTCATCAAGCGACGGCAGATCGGCAAGAGCCTGCACGCCTTTCGCATCAAGGATCGTTTTGCCCATCGCGCCGCCGAGGATCACGAGCTTGTCGTTCCCCTTGGCATAAGCGACGGTCGCCTTGGCCGCCGCGATCGGGTCCTTCGAGAAGGCCAGAACGGTCGGCCCCTTCAAAAGATCTGAAAGCTTTTCGGCGTCGGTATCCTTGAGCGCGAGCTGCGCCAGCTTGTTCTTGGCCACCTTCACAGTGCCGCCGGCGTCTTTGACGCGCCTGCGGAACTCTGCGGATTGAGCGGCCACCATGCCGGTGTTGTGGGCGACCACAACCACGCCCGTGCTTTTCAGCTCGGTGTGGAGATGATCTATGAGCTCACGTTTCGCGGCTCTATCCACGTCTCGTCTCCTTGCTGCGAAGCTTCATTTGCGAAGCTCCGCGGGTTGCACCTTTGCCGCCGTCTCCATTGAGGATCGGGCGACGCTTGGTCTGTCCTCGTTCCCGTAGACCGCGTGTGATAAGCGGCACGGTGCTGACCCAGAAGGTTCAAACCGAACCCGAGGCTCTCGCCTCAAATCCGATCCACTTCTGTCTCATGCAGGCTCTCTCTCGAAGGAGAGACTTAGGCTTCCCGGCGAACCGGAACGGCACCCACAATCTCGGACAGTGCCGAACCGAAGCACGAAGCTCCGGTTCAGGGTTTTCCGGGTTGCCCCGGAATTCTTCAAACTCAGACGACTGGTCCCGATGCGACGGTCGCCGTATCGAGCTTCACCCCCGGCCCCATCGTCGAGGACAACGAAACCTTCTTCAGGTACGTGCCCTTCGAGCCCGCCGGCTTGGCCTTGATGACCGCATCGACGAACGCCTTGATGTTCTGGACCAGGGCTTCCTCGGTGAAGCTTGCCTTGCCGACGCCGGCGTGAACGATGCCGGCCTTCTCGACGCGGAACTCGACCGAGCCGCCCTTCGCGCCCTTGACGGCGCCCGTGACGTCCATCGTCACCGTACCGACGCGCGGGTTCGGCATCAGGCCGCGCGGACCCAGCACCTTACCGAGACGGCCAACGAGGCCCATCATATCGGGGGTCGCGATGCAGCGATCGAAGTTGATCGTGCCCTTCGAGACGATTTCGACGAGATCCTCGGCACCGACAACGTCGGCGCCAGCAGCTTTCGCTTCGTCGGCCTTGGCGCCGCGCGCGAAGACGGCAACGCGTGCCGTACGGCCCGAGCCGTTCGGCAGGTTGCAGACGCCACGCACCATCTGGTCGGCATGCTTCGGATCGACGCCGAGGTTGACTGCAACCTCGATCGTTTCATCGAACTTCGCCTTGGCGCGCTGCTTGATGATCTTCACGGCTTCGTCGACGCCGTAAGCCTTGCCGGGCGGAAGGCCCTGCTTGATGGCTTCCATGCGCTTGCCGCCGGCTTCGCGCGTTTCCTTGATCTTCTCAGCGCTGATTTGAGCTTTTGCCATCGGACTACTCCACCACCTTGAGACCCATCGAACGCGCACTTCCCGCAAGCGTGCGGGCTGCGGCATCGATGTCGTCGGTGTTCATGTCCTTGAGCTTGCCCTTGGCAATCTCTTTCAGCTGCGCGATCGTCACCTGACCGGCAACGATGCGACCCGGTTCCTTCGAACCCTGGCCGCCCTTACCCGTCGGACGAAGACCAGCGGCCTTCTTGATCAGATACGTCGCCGGGGGCTGACGCATCTCGAACGTGAAGGAACGGTCGGAGTAGACCGTGATCTTCACGGGAATCGGTGTACCCTGCTCGAGGTCCTTCGTTTTTGCGTTGAAGGACTTGCAGAATTCCATGATGTTGACGCCACGCTGACCAAGCGCGGGACCGATCGGAGGCGACGGATTGGCCGCCCCGGCCGGCACTTGAAGATTGATGAAGCCGTCTATTTTCTTCGCCATAGTTCCCCTTCAGCGTTAGAGCCCGCACCGGATGGCCGGGCTCAGGGTTAGCGGTCAAACGGACCGGCATCCGTATCGGATGACCTGCCCTCCCGCACATCGCCGCTCCGGAATTCAAACTCCGAAACGGTTTCCAGCGGCATTGCGCCGGAACTCTTGCCTGAGCCACCAAGCGGCAGCCTTAGGCGGGTACTTTTTCAACCTGCGTAAATTCGAGCTCGACCGGTGTCGGACGCCCGAAAATCGAAACCGCGACCTTGACGCGCGAACGCTCCTCGTCGACCTCTTCGACGATGCCGGTGAACGAGGCAAACGGGCCGTCGGCCACCTTGACGTTCTCGCCGATCTCGAAGGTGATCGTCGGCTTCGGCCGCTCGACGCCCTCCTTGACCTGATTCAAGATGCGCATCGCCTCAGCTTCGGGGATCGGCATCGGCTTGTTGTCCGCGCCGAGAAAGCCCGTCACCTTTGGCGTGTTCTTGATCATGACGAACGCGGCGTCGGTCATCTTCATTTTGACGAGGACGTAGCCCGGCAAAAACTTGCGCTCGGTCGGGATCTTCCGGCCGCGCTTGATTTCGACGACTTCCTCCGTCGGCACGACGATCTCTTCAAAAAGCTCATCGAGACCGCCCGCCTTGGCGCGCTCGCGGATGGCGTCAGCGACCTTGCGTTCGAAATTCGTGTATGCGTGCACGATGTACCAGCGCGTACCGGCAACCGATGCTTTATCTTCGCGTTCTTGCGCGACAACCATTCTCAAAGGCCCTCTGGCGCGTCACTAAAATCGATTATGCGAGCCGATTTTCAGGTGCCCACCCCTAAGACGAAACGCACGATATGACTCAACGCCTGATCAACAAGCAAAAAGAAAACAGAGGCGAGCGCGACCATGATGAGCACCATCAAAGTCGTGATCCACACCTCTTTCCAAGTCGGCCAGGTCACCTTCGCGACTTCCTGCCGAACTTCCTTCATAAAGGTTATGGGATTCAACTTCGCCATCAAACTGCTTTCCGTGCGCATAAGCGACAACATGCCGCACCGGCCTCGGCAATTTTACCGGGTCGGTCGGCAGATCAAACCGTCACGAGGCTGGCAGGGGCGGAGGGTCTCGAACCCCCGACCTTCGGTTTTGGAGACCGACGCTCTACCAATTGAGCTACACCCCTAAACGCGATGCGAGCGAAAACCCGATCGTCGAGCAGCCTCTTTCGGGGCGTGCACCCTTAACTGATGTTTGAGGCCTTGTCAGCCCCGCTGGCGCCTTTTTTCTAGGTGCGCCTGCGATAGATCGCATCGGAGGGGCGCTCGGAAGCCGCTCCGATCGCCACCCCAAATCTCTTTTGGCTGTCCTGAGCCCCCCGAAGCCTCGGCCTCGAAGCTTCCTCTAGACGTCACCGGCGGGCGGGCGCCCAGGGTCCCGGGTCGGCCGGGGCCGAGCCGGAGTCCGCAATGGGCTCGATGACGACGGCCGAGCCATAGGCAAGGACCTCGGTCACCGCGGCTGCAATCTCATTGGCATCATAACGCATAGCGATGACGGCATTGGCGCCCATGCTCTGCGCGTGCTCGACGAGAAGGTCGAAGGCTTCCTGGCGGGTGTGTTCGGCAAGCCGCGTATAGACCGAGATGTTGCCACCAAAGAAAATCTGGATCGCGGCGCCGATATTGCCGACGACGCTGCGCGAGCGGACTGTCAACCCGCGCACCAGACCCAAATGGCGAACAATGCGAAATCCTGGAATGTCGTTCGTTGTAACGACCAGCATGGCACTCCCCTTTCGTCCCTATCCGGCCCGGCGCCGGACCTGCCGATTCGCTGCAGGCTAACGCGAGATCAATTTGGTTACGACGGCCGGCGGCGAAATCTTTCTGCGAGCGGCCAGGAATTGGGGGGACGGGCGGACCGGCGTGCGCTCACGCGCTCGCCTGCAAGGCCGAGAAGAGGGTTTCCCGGCATCGGGAGATCGTGGCGACGGTTTCGCCAACAGGAACCGGCTTGCTGAAGTAAAAGCCCTGAACCTCTTCGCAACCGGCTTTCGTCACCATCGCGAGTTGCTCCGCCGTCTCGACGCCCTCGGCGATTGTCGTCATGCGCAGGCGTTTCGCGAGTTCGGCGATCGACTGCACGATGGCCGAGCAGTCTCGCCCGTGCACCCCGCAGCAATCGCGCACGAAAGAGCGGTCGATCTTCAGCTTGTCGAAGGGGAAACTCCGCAGATAGCTCAGCGAGCCGTAGGCAGTCCCGAAATCGTCGAGCAGGATTTTGACGCCGAGTGATCGGAACCGGTGCAGAAGGTCGTGCGTCTTCGGATGGTCGCGCAGCAAGACGGATTCGGTGATTTCGAGCTCGAGACGGCCCGGGGCTAGCCCCGATCCCGCGAGAGCCTCGGCGACGGCGCCATAGAGGTCGCCTTTCTCGAACTGCACCGAAGACAGATTGACCGAAACCTTGATCCCGGCAGGCCATGCAGCCGCGTCCTTGCAGGCACGGCCTAGCGCCCATTTGCCGATTTCGACAATCCAGCCGCTCTCTTCAGCGAAGGGAATGAAATCGGCCGGCGGGATCAGTCCGCGTTCCGGATGCCGCCAGCGTATCAGTGCCTCGAAACTGCTGACGGCACGCGCGGCGACGTCGACGATCGGCTGATAGTGCAGCTCGAACTGCTTCTTCTTCAGGGCAACCTTCATATCGATATCGAGGCGCTTCGCCCTGCCGCACGCGTAATCGCCCTGCGGATCGTAGATTTCGTAGCCGCCGCGTCCCGATATTTTTGCGCGATGAAGCGCGAGGTCGGCGTTCTTCAGTATTTCGTCGGCATTGGCGCCATGCTCGGGAGCGAGCGCGATACTCAGGCTGCCGGTGACGTGCAGCTTGCGGCCGAGAAGCCGCTGTTCGGCTGCTATGGCTGACAGCAACCGCTGCGCCAGGCGCTCGACCTCTTCTCGGGTCGCAGGATCGAACCTTATCAGCGCGAATTCGTCGCCGGCGAGCCGTGCGAGAACATCTGATTTGCGGACGACCTTGGACAAGCGTCTTGCGACACTTTTCAGCAAAGCATCGCCAACCGGCTGGCCAAATGCATCGTTTATGCCTTTGAAGTCGTCGATGTCGATCCAGAGAACCGCGAGAGTTCTGCCGCTTGCAAGGGCGCCTTGAAGCTCGTCGCGGAAATGGACGCGATTGTAAAGTTCGGTCAGCGCATCATGCCGCGCGAGCCACTCGATCTTTTTTTCCGCCTGGCGCTCCGTGGTAATGTCCTCCTGGATGTCGACCCATCCGCCATCCGGCAGAGGCTGACTCGAGAGGAGGATGATCCGGCCGCTCTTCAGATATCTCGTTTCTTGAAATGGCTTGCCTTCGGACAGGGCTATCAGATGTTCGTTGATCCAGCGTTGCTCGAGGGCGCGATCTCCCTTCGCGTCGATACCTCTTTCTATCGACACATGATGGGCGATGATATCCGTGAATGTGGCGCCGGGCTTCGTCAGCTCATCCGGCAGATCAAAAATCTCCCGGTAGAGATTGTTGCAAACGACCAGCCGATGTTCCTTGTCGAAGATTGCCAGGCCACGCACCATGCCGCTCATCGCGCGCTCGAATAGCCCGCTCGTTTGTTTGATCTGCTTTTTTCCGGACCTGTAAGTTCTACGCGCAATAAGCGTGGAGGAACGGCCGCCGGGCTTCATCTTCATCTTTCAGGAAATCGCGTCTTCAGAAATTAATCAGTCTACAAATGAATTAAAATTTTTGCCCATATTGTCGTTCGGTGAGCCAGGCTGCTACTGGCTACTTAGCCAGTCATACTGCGGCATAAGTCTTATGCTCATCCGCGCGGCGGCGTCGCGCTTCGGGATAGCTTTCCGCCATCGGTCCGCTTGGAATGAACTTGATTGCGAACTCGATGGCCGTTAACTCACGGTGACCCCTTCTGCTCCGATCGATCCAATCAAAACCGCGTGTCCAATTCACGCCAGCCCATGTGCGAGACCGAATTTGCGAAAATCATCGTCCGGCCAAGCCCCCAAAGTACCTTCGATCTTGGCGCATGCCGGTCCCCTCCTCGCGCGCTATGACGTCATTTTCTGCGACGTATGGGGCGTCGTCCATAACGGAGCGACGGCCTTCGAAGGCGCCTGCCGGGCACTCGAAAAGTTCCGGGCCGGCGGCGGCACGGTCATACTTGTGACCAACGCGCCCGTGCCCAAGCGGCGCGTGGCCGACATGCTCGCCTCAAAGCGAGTTCCGACGAGCGCCTGGGACGATATCGTTTCATCCGGCGATCTTGCGCTTGACCATGTTGCCGCGCGCGGCTTCCAGACGCTGCACTGCATCGGCCCGCAGGACCGCGATCAAGCCTTCTTCTCGGCACTTCGCGCGCGCTCCGTTCCGCTGGCAGAGGCTGAGGCGATCATCTGCACCGGGCTCAACGACGACCGTAACGAAACGCCCGACGATTACCGGCCGCTTCTCGAAACGGCACTCGCGAGGCGTCTGCCGTTCGTGTGCGCAAATCCGGATCTCGTCGTCGACGTCGGCGGAACGCTTCTCTTTTGCGCCGGAGCCATCGCGGATCTTTATGTCCACATGGGCGGCCCGGTTTTCTGGACCGGAAAGCCTTACCTCAACACGTACGAGACAGCGCATCAAAAAGCCGAAGCGCTGCGCAACGCCAACGTCGAGCGCAGCAAGGTGCTCGTCATCGGCGATGCGCTACGAACGGATCTCAAGGGGGCCGAAAACTACGGCTGCGACGCGCTCTTCATCGCCTCCGGAATTCATCGGCACGAGACTGTCGACGGTATCGACCTCTCGACGGCGAAGCTGTCCGACTTGTTCGGACCGGGCTCGCCGCCGGCTATCGGCGCTATGCTGGAACTCGCCTGGTAGCGTTTCCCGCGCTTTATTTCGATTTTGCGTCCGTCAAAGGCGGCTGTGCCGGCGGCTCGCTTTTCGGGCGCTTCGGTGCCGGACCATCCGAGAAGCTGTTGAACACGATATCGGGCGAGGTCGTGTTGTGCTGAGACGGCGCGAGCCTGCCGATCCAGACATCGGTTGCGCGCGCGTGATCGAACTTCATGATGTTGTCTTCGCGCCAGCCCTTGGCGCCCTGCTCGCGAACAGCGATGCGCGCCGTGTCGTTGTTGAATTCGGTAATGTACATCGATCGCAGCATTGCGAACGGGCCGCCATCGATACCCTTATCGAAGACGACATCGATCGCTTGCTTGTTGGCGTCGACGCTCACCATGCGGACCGCAGCCGAGCCGCCCTTCTCGAACGCGAGATTGAATGTGCGGGTTTTCGGCTCGTACGAAACTTCCTTGATTTTGACCAGCGGGCGGCCATCCTGCTCGATCGGACCGACGATGAAGGACGAGCCATAGGCGGTGGTTCGCATGCTCGATGGGGTCATGGGGCGCGCGCGCCAATAGCCGTCCTGAGGATAGAGTACGAGGACCTCTTCGGCCCCGTCGTCGCGCTTGATCCAGAGTTGCAGCAAGTGGAGACCGCTCTCGACGCGATCCCCGACGCGCACCGTCGTCGTCGCGGGACGCCAGAACGTCGGATAGGAGAAGCCGACGAGCCAAAGCTTTTCGTCTTCATAGAGCGTTACTTTCTTAGGCGGGTTCGGCGCGGCGTAGCTTGGATCGGAAGCCATATCGCAGGCGGTCCAGTCGGCTTCGACGTTTGCGCGCATACCAGCCGAGAGATAGACCGGATGCGCGGCTTCAATTCGAAATGCCCGGACGTTTTTATTGGCCAGCGAGATCGCGACGTTATCCTTCTCAGCGCAGAGAACCTGCTCGCTCTGATTCAAAACGTCGACGGCAAGACCGTCCAAGGACGCGGCATAAGCCGGCATGATCTCGGACCCCAGCAACAACAGCGCGGCGGCCAGCAGGCGAACGTAAAATGGCATTCACGACTCCGTTTCAATTCATTCGGTTTTGCCGGTCTAGGGCGTTTCCGCTTTTCTCTGAAAAGCGAAAACGTCCTAGCCCTTCGTATTGACGCAATTCCGGACGCAAAACCGCTGCGCACTTTTGCTGGAATTGCTCTAGCGCGGCTCGAGCACAGCATAAATGTCGCCAGAGTTCGCATCATGCGGCAGTTTGCTGAGATAGCCGGCCATCTCCGTATCAGAGAGCCAGCGATCGAAGACCAAAGTCTGTCCTTCGCCGAGCGCGACGTTGTAGCCGTAGGCTGCAAGCGACGATAGCCGGTCGAAAGAAGCCATCGCCACATCGCGGGCAATCGTCGTGAACTCGAATGAAAGTGCTTTGAGCGGGCGTGAGAGGCCGCGCAGCACCGCGTCCTCGTAGCCTTCGACGTCGATCTTGACGAAGGCCGGCAGTCCATAGCGCGCGATTAGTCCATCGAGTGTGACAACCTCGATCGGAATTTGCCCGTCCCAGGTCTGGCCTTCCCAGCCTTTCGCGCCTTCGGCCTGGCGAACGAAATCTGGCGAGAGGGTGGAAACGGTCGGGTTCGTCGTGTTGACGAAAAGCTCGCGTGTGCCCGCTTCGGCGCCAACCGCGCGGTCGACGATCTCAACCAAAGGATCGCGACCGTGGATGTGGCTCAGGGCGGAGAAGAGCAATGGCTGCGGCTCGATCGCGACGACGCGCGCGCCGAGACGTCGGAATGACGACACGCGGTCGCCGACGTGGGCGCCGACATCGAAGACGAGATCGCCCGGTTCGACGAAACGACGATAGAGCGCGTCCATCGCACTTCGCGGGGCATCGGGCCCGAGATAGATCCGCAGCGATCGGAACACGCCCTCAAGTGACGGTGACACCATGAACCTAGATCCCTGCCTGCACGGCTCGAATTTCGACAGGCGGTGCGAAGTCCTCGGGAATTCCAGCTATGCCGTGACGGCGAAAGAAGCGGCCGACGGCTGGGCTCGCCGTAAATACGACGAATGGGACAGCGAGCACGTATCCGGCGGTCAGAGGCAGGCTCCATATTACCGCGGCGGGCGAAATCAACGCCATCGCCAGGTAGAGCGACGATCCGAACAGGAATTGCGGCCAAAGCCATCGCAACGCGTCGGCCCAGGTCACGCCTTCTCCGTCGCGGCGTTGGCCGTTCCAAACGACGGATTTACCGATGATCAGGCCGAACATGAAGATGGACGTTCGGATGGTCGTCACGGCGCCGAGGATGAGCGAGAATATGATCTCGATGATCGCGCCCGATGCAAATCGCAGCCAGCCGCCGAAGCGACGGACTTCACCGCGCGTCAGAATGGCATCGACGATACCGGCGAGCTTCGGCGCGAGATGCATCGCCAGAAGCAGCGCGTAAATGATCTCGACCGCGTACCAGGGAAAGTCAGCCTGGTCCTGCGCTCGGAGCATGGCGAGCGGAAAGAGGGCCGCGAGCAGCGTCCACGCTGGAACGCCAAGGAACATCAGGATGGCCCACAGCAGTTGAAAGCGGCTTACCGGCTCGATGCCCTTCATTCCGAGCAATTTCAAATACTGCATGTTGCCCTGACACCAGCGCGCGTCGCGGCGCATGAATTCGAGGGCATCGGGAGGATTGTCTTCATAGGAGCCCGTTTCGACGGGCAGCACGTGAACCTCGTAGCCGGCTTTACGCATGAGCACGGCCTCGACCTGATCGTGCGATAAAATCTGACCACGCTTCAATAAGCCATCCAGCGCGCAATGCTGAAGATAGGGCTCGATGCGCAGGAGCGCGTTGTGCCCCCAAAATGGTCCGCAGTCCCCCACCCACCAGGCTTGCCCCATCGTGTAGGTGCGCATGCCGAGCCGCATGCCGAACTGGAAGATGCGCGCGAATGCCGAGGATGACGGGGTGCCGACGACGAGGCTCTGCAGAATGCCGATTTGCGGATTCTTCTGCATGATCCGCACGAGCGCGACGATGGCCTCTCCCGTCATCAGACTGTCGGCGTCGAGCGGCAGCATGAACTCATAATCAGAGCCCCAGTGCCGTGCGAACTCGCGGAGGTTGCCTGCCTTGAATCCTGAGTTGTCCTTCCGGCGGCGATAGATGATGCGTTCCCGATCCGGATCGGCATTCCGCCATGCGGCGACTTCCGCTTCCTCGCGCCGTATGACGTCCTCGCGATCGCTGTCGCTCAGGACGAAATAGGAGAAGCGAGCGCCCTCGTGCGTGCGGTCGAGGCTTGCCTTCACCGTCTTCAGACGCAGCAGGGCACGCGCAGGGTCCTCGTTGCGCAGGGTCATAAGGACCGCCGTGTTAACCGTCAGCGGCGACTGATCAGCCGCTTCGTCGAGATAGAGTTGTCCGGTTTCGGCCTTCCCCTTTGTCCCATGAAGCTGCCACAGGCCGATGACAGCATTCCAGAAGCCCAGAACAGGCCATGGAGCGCCGAAGGCGAGACAAATGACCATCAAGGCACCGAGAACCGTCCAGCCGCCAGTCGAGAAAATCGCGCCAGCAGCGATTACGATGAGAAGCCACGTCGCGGAATTGAGGAACAGGACGAGGCGACGCCGCTTCGTCAGGGCGGCTATTGCCTCCTGGCCGCGGGGAGTCGTAAGGCTTGGTGCCTCAACGACGATCGTTCCATTAAGGTCCGAGACCCTCTCGTGCTCGGCACCGATCGTCATTACGGAACCATCCTTCGCAATGAGTGACCCGCAGAGCAGATTCGACTCCAGTGGCCAACCCATAAGGCGCAGCCAGGGCCAGATCGTGGTTGCTCGGGCCCTCTGGTACGTCAAGCCTGGCGTCGCGGAAGTACGACCTGAACGCCTGTCTCCGCCTGCATTAGGCGAGGCACGCATCGCAACGGAATATTCCGCAATCAGTCGCGGCACCGAGCGCATGGTCGCACTCGGCGAAATTCCCAAAAGCGAATGGCCGCGAATGCGTGCGCCGTTGCAAGCCGGAGATTTCTCCTTTCCCGTCAAATACGGCTATTCCGCGACTGGGCGCGTCACCGCCGGTCCCGAGAGTTATGCCGGCAAGCGGGTATTTGTGTTGCACCCGCATCAGGACCATTTTCACGCGCCAGAGGGGTTGCTCGCGATCCTGCCGGACAACGTGCCGTCGCGCCGGGCCGTGCTCGCCGCAAATATGGAGACGGCCCTCAACGCCCATTGGGACGCGGGCACGGCGCCCGGCGATCGCATCCTCGTCGTCGGCGCGGGCATCGTCGGTTTGCTGACCGCGCATCTCGCCAGTCGCATTACGGGAACGGAGGTCGCGATCGCCGACATCAACCCGGCGCGGGCAAAATACGCGGAAGCGCTCGGGATCAAGTTCGTGTCCCCGTCAGACGTCCCGGCGGACAACCGCATCGTTTTTCATGCGAGCGCGACAAGCGTGGGGCTCGAAACCGCAATCAACGCATGTGCGTTTGAAGGATGTGTCATCGAGATGAGTTGGTATGGCACGAACCCAGTGACTGTGAACCTCGGCGGCGCGTTCCATAGCCGTCGCCTCAAGATCATCTCTTCGCAGGTTGGGCACGTGGCTCCGAGCCACCGCAACCAGCTCAAACATAAAGACCGGATGGAACGCGCGATTGCCATGCTGGACGACGAGCGTCTAGATGTGCTCGTGGCCGATGACGTCAGCTTCGAGGATCTGCCCTCGATGCTGCCGAAAATCTGGTCGTCGCCGGACCTGCCGCCCATCGTCCGCTATTAATTGTTACAGGTTTCATACATCCATGTACTCCGTCGAAGTTCGCGACCGCATCATGATTGCTCACTCGCTGCCCGATCCATTTTTCGGACCTGCGCAGAACCTGCACGGGGCGACCTACGTCGTCGACGTCGCGTTCTTTCGCGAAAAGCTCACGCCGCAGAACGTCGTCGTCGATATCGGCGCGGCGTTGAAGGTGCTCGGCCAAACGCTCGAACCCCTCGCCTATCAGAACCTCGACGTTCTTCCGCAATTCAAAAGCGCGCTGACCACCACCGAATTTCTCTGTAAATATGTCTTCGATCGCATTGCGAAGGCGGCCGCTTCCGGGGCGCTCGGCGACGACGGTAAGTCGCTTTCGCGGATCCGCGTGACGTTGTCGGAAACCGACTTGGCGCGCGCCAGCTTCGAGGGACCGATCGGTGGCTGAAGCCGTCTTCGCCATTCCTGGAGATTTGAAGGCTACGACCGGCGGCTATGCCTATGACCGGCGCGTCATCGAGCTGCTGCCCGCGTTCGGCGTTCCGGTTTCCGTACTTCCATTGCCGGGCTCGTTTCCGAACCCGGATGCCAACGACCTCGACGAAACGCGGCTCATTCTCGAGAAGCGGCATGCAGACTCGGTGCTTCTCGTCGACGGCCTCGCCTTTGGTGCCTTTCCCGAAAGCATCCTCGGCGCTCTTCGCGGGCGTATCATCGGGCTCGTCCACCATCCGTTGTTTCTCGAAACCGGACTGCCGCACGCGCGCAAGGTGGAATTGAAAGTCAGCGAAGAGCGCGCGCTGCAGCGGGCCAACCACATCATCGTGACGAGCCGCGCCACCAAGCGCATCCTGACCGAGCACATGGCAATCTCGGCCGATAAAATAACGATCGCCGAGCCGGGGACGGATCCGGCGCAACGTGCAACCGGCACCGGCGCACCGTTACAAATTCTGGCCGTCGGCGCGGTTTCGCCGCGCAAAGGGTATGACCTTCTCGTCGAGGCGCTTGCGCCGCTCAAGCCTCTCGATTGGCGATTGACGATCGCTGGCGCGATCGACCGTCATCCTCAGGCCGTCGAGGCCCTTCAAGGTGCGATTGCCAAGAATGGTCTCGAAGATCGCGTCACGCTTGCCGGCAAGGTCGTGCCGGCGACGCTCGAACGGTTTTACGAAAGCGCGGATCTCTTCGTCTCGGCATCGCTCTTCGAGGGATACGGAATGGTTCTCGCCGAAGCGATGGCGCGGGGCTTGCCGATCGTTCTCGCGGCTGGAGGCGCGGCGGCCGATACCGCGGGTGAATTCGCGGCGCTCCATGTCGAGGCCGGCAGTGTCGGCGAACTCACGTCGGCGCTGGAAAAGGCGCTGACCGACAAGAAACTTCGCGATCGGCTCGCGGACGCGGCCTGGGAAGCCGGGCGCACGTTGCCGACATGGCATGAAACGGCACGGCGCATCGCAGCCGTCATTCTGGGATTGCGGCCGTGAGCGATTTTTCGGCGGAATGGCTCGAACTGCGCGAAGCCGCTGATGTGCGTTCGCGCAATCAAAATGTCGCGAATGCGCTGGCGGCGCGATTTGCGCTTCGAGCCGAGCTCAGCGTGCTCGATTTCGGTGCGGGCACAGGAGCCAATCTCCGCGCGACATCGGCCCTGTTGCCGGAGCGGCAGACGTGGACACTTGTCGATCACGAGCCTGCTCTATTGGATGTGGCGAAAGCAAAACTCATCCGGTGGGCGGACCGTCATGAAGTAGATGGCGAAAGGCTCGTGCTCGACAAGGGCGCGCGGCGCATCACCATTCTCTTCAAGGTTGCCGATCTCGCGCGCGATACTGAGGCGCTTCTCGACGACAAGCCCCAGCTCGTTACGGCTTCGGCCTTCTTCGACCTGACGTCGGAAGATTACATCCGGATGCTGGCGAAGGCCGTCACCGGCATCGGCGCTGCCTTCTACGCGACGCTGACCTACAGCGGCCTGCAAAAGTGGACGCCGCACCGGCCTGCCGACAATCAGATGACGGCGGCTTTTCAACGTCACCAGATGCGCGACAAGGGCTTCGGTCCGGCGGCCGGGCCGCTTGCGGGTTCGCATCTGGTCGATCAGTTCCGCATCAATGGACATGTCGTCAGCGAGGGCGAGAGCCCTTGGCGGCTCGAACGCAGTGACCGCATGCTGATCGATGAATTGATCCGAGGTCATGCGGTTGCGGTGACCGAGAGCGGCGGCGTGGACGAGAAAGCCATCGTGAGCTGGCTTAACGTCACGCGGACGGCGGCGTTCGTCGGGCACACCGACGTTTTCGCCGCGCCGCCCTGACGTCGGGCTGATCGCAGCTATCAGCTCGCCCGCTTCGGGATCATCCGCTCGACGACCCGGTCCCTACGCACGAAATGATGATAGACGGCCGCCGCGATATGTATCGAAGCGAAGACGACGATCAGCACAGCGCCTGTCTCGTGCCATTCGAAAATCTCCTTCGAGAGGTCTTCGTTCTTTTCGGTAATGGCCGGCAGATGAACTCCGAAGACGTCGAGGTAGTCGCCGTATGAGATCGCCGTGTAGCCGATGACCGGAACAGCGATCAGCAGCGCATATAGAAGCCAATGGACGAGATGACTGACGCCGGTCAATGCGGGCGGAACGGTCGGATCGGAACGCGGCGCGCCCTGCGTGAGACGATAGAGCAACCGCAGGACGACGAATAGCAAGATCGTCAGCCCAATGACCTTGTGCGAACTGTACAGAGTACCCGTCAGCGCGTCCCAGACGCCTTTGACCGGCTCGCCTTTTTCATTGACGCCCGGCATCTCGTTGCCGCGATAGGCCATGTAAAAGCCGAGCGGCAGCTGAATGAGGACGAGCAGCGCGATCCACCAATGCAGGCCGCGTGCAATCGGCGTGTACGTCGGGATGTCGTATTTCGGATCCTGGGCCATGCGTTAGCCTCGCCGCTGATGCCTTAGATCACAATCGAACAGCACATCGCCGCCGTCAAGAACGCTCACTGTAGTTTCAGGCCGCAGCGCCTCGCCGACGCTACGGATAGGCTGCAATGAAAGTCCTGGTATTCCCGACCCAAATATCAGCGGGGCCACGAGAATGTGTATCCTGTCGACTGCTCCGGCATCGATGAAATGCGAGATCGTGATGCCGCCGCCTTCCACCAGAATTCTTTTAAGGCCACGCTTGAAGAGCGCATCGACGATGTCGCTGGGTTCAATGCGCGAAGCGGACGATTTTATGACAAGGCCTTCCGCGCCCTTCGGCACCGCCGCTTCGCTGCCGGTCACGACGAGACACTTGCTCTCGCCTGTCGCCAAGCAGCGCGCCGACGCCGGCAGGCGCCCTCTTGGGTCGATGATGACGCGGACCGGCTGCGGGCCGTCAACACGCCGGACCGTCAGCTGCGGATCGTCCGCGATGATCGTGCCTATGCCGACGACGACGGCATCGACGCTGGACCTCAGGCGGTGCAAATGGTCGAGTGCGGCGGGGCCGTTGATGTAATTGGAGTCGCCGCCGATCGTCGCAATCCGGCCGTCGAGAGATTGGCCAAGCTGCGCGACCACGAAAGGCCGGTCACGCGGCGCGGCGACGATCGGTTCGAAAACCGATTGCAAAGACACTTCACTGTCAATTTTGCCGGATGTCATGAGATCTCAGAATGATATAAGGCGGTCGAATGACCGTGTCGCCGAATGATCGTAACCGTGGGCCGCTCCGGGATTTCGCACTTCGTCCACTGGCATTCCTTCCTCCCAACTCTCATAGCACCCGGTCATGACTTCTAAGCCGCTCGGCCTTGTTGAAATCTACCGGCGCGCGCTCGCGCTTTTGGCTCCCGAGAAATATCTGGCGATGGGCCTCGCGGCAGCGGGCGTTGTGATCGCCGTTACGCAACTTGCCGAGCCCATTCTCTTCGGCAAGGTCGTGGACGCGCTGAGCAAGGGCGAAAGCGCCTACTTCTACATCGGACTTTGGGCGCTGCTCGGGCTGTTCGGGATTTTTGCAGGCGTCATCGTCGGGATCAACGCGGATCGGCTGGCGCATCGCCAGAAGCTCGCGCATCTCGCCCGCATCTTCGAGAAAACGATTGCTTTGCCGCAAAGTTCGCTCGCTTCGCGCGGTTCCGGCGCGACGATCAGAACGATCCTCTCGGGCATGGGTTGGCTGTTCTGGCTGTGGCTCGGCGTCATGCGCGAGCAGCTGGCGGTCGTGTTCGCCATCATCCTCCTTGTGCCGACGGCGTTCGCGATGGACCCGCGGATGGCGGCCATTCTGTTGACGCTCGCCGCCGCGTACACGCTGATGCATGTCATCGTGGTGAGGCGCACAGCCGTCGGGCAGGCGGCCGTCGAGGAGCACGAGACGGCGCTTTCGAGCCGCGTCGTCGATGTCATCGGCAATGTGACGGTCGTGCAGAGCTACGCGCGGCTCAAGGCCGAGGGCGACGCACTTCGCAGCCTCGCGAACGATCTCCTCACCGCGCAATATCCGGTGCTGACGTGGTGGGGCGTGCTGATGGTATTGCAGCGCTCGGCCGCGACGCTGACGATGGTCATCATATTCACGGCGGGCGCTGTTCTCGCCGGGCGCGGCGAGCTAACCGTCGGCGAGATCGTCAGTTTCGTCGCATTCGCTGCGCTGCTGATTTCGAAGCTCGATGCGCTATCGGGTTTTGCTGTGCGGATCGACCAGCAGGCGCCGACCATCACAGCATTGTTCGCGCTGATCGACGAAGCCGGAGCGCCAGCGGACGCACCGGGAGCCAAGCCGCTGCGCACGGTCGATGGTGCCGTTACCTTCGACGACGTGACCTTTCGCTACCCTGGCGGCTCGCAGGGCATCAGTGACTTGTCGTTCGACGCCAAGGCGGGAGAGACGATTGCTTTCGTCGGTCCGACGGGATCGGGCAAGTCGACGACGATCGGTTTGCTGCAGCGCTTCTTGAAGCCGAAATCCGGACGCATCCTGATTGACGGCCAGGATATTTCAGGGGTCACGCTGCAGTCATTGAGAAGCGCGATTGCGGTCGTTTTCCAAGATGCAGGGCTCTTCAACCGATCGATCGGCGAGAACATCCGCATTGGCAAGCCGGATGCGACGGACGCCGAGGTCGAGCACGCCAGCCGGCTGGCGGAGGCGCACGACTTCATCATGCGGAAGCCCGGCGGCTATGACTTCGTGATCGGGGAACGCGGCTTGTCCCTATCGGGGGGCGAGCGTCAGCGCATCGCGATTGCCCGCGCCATCCTGAAGGACGCGCCGATCCTCATTCTCGATGAAGCAACGAGCGCGCTCGATTCCGAGACGGAAGCGAAGATCAAGCGGGCGCTCGATACGCTGCGGGCGGGCCGGACGACATTCGTCATTGCGCACAGGCTATCGACGGTCGCCGATGCCGACCAGATCTTCGTTCTCGATCAGGGGAAGATCGTGGAGAGCGGGCAGTTCGTCGAGCTTGCGGAACGCGGCGGACTTTTCTCGCGCCTCGTCGCAGAAGGCGGCTTCACCGTTCCGAAGACGACCGAGAAGCCACGTGCGCCAGGTCTTTAAAGCTTGTGGGCCATACGCGCGCGCTTCGTCTCGAGATAGCGCTCGTTGAACTTGTTCGGCATGGCGACGATGGGCAGCCGCTCGACAACGCGGATGCCATGCGACTTGAGTGCCAATTCCTTCGCCGGGTTGTTTGACAGCAGCTTGATTTCCGGCATTTGAAGGTCGCTCAGGACGCGAGCGGTCAGGCCGTAATCGCGACTATCGATCGGTGCGCCAACCTCGATGTTGGCTTCGACGGTATCCAATCCCTGATCCTGCAGCGCGTAGGCCTGGATCTTCTTGAAGAGACCGATGCCACGGCCCTCATGATAGGGCACGTAGATGATCGCGCCGTAGGGAACCTCGGTAATGATCTTCAGCGCGGCTTGAAGCTGCTGGTAGCAATCGCAGCGAAGCGAATGAAAGATGTCGCCGGTCACGCAGCCGGAGTGAACGCGAACGACCGGGATCGGAGATGCGCCATTCATCTTGCTGGCATCGCGATGAACGAGCGCCAAGATCTGCTCTTCATCGGTGGCGCCGCGATACGCGTGGGCTTCGAGCATCAGCTCTTGGCCTTTGAATTCAATCGGCAGAATGGTTTCCACCGACCAGTCAGCTGGCAGTTGCACAGACGTCAAGGTACCCGACTTCATTGTTTACCGTAGCTCCGGGAGCTCAAAAAGGCATATGCCCCATTTGTCGAGAGAAGGCAAAGTTTCGTACCTACGTCGGGCTCCGGGTTGTTCCTAAGGGAACAGCCAAGCCAGATTGTGTTGCCGATGCGCATAGTTGGGCATGCTCTCGGCAAAGATTTAGAAGGTCAGGATGACGCGGGTCAGTTAACGACCGGATCCCCTTCCGGCATATTGGAAGTTCTCAGCGTCGCATCAGCCGGGCGAATTCTATTTTCGGGCAACGGTCCATGACGACGGTAAAGCCGGCGGCGCGTGCGCTTGCAGCCGCCTCCTCGTTGATGACGCCGAGCTGCATCCAGATCACGCTGGCGCCCGTGCTTTTCTTCACCGCGATTGCATCGCGCAGGATCTCGGGCACGGCGGCGGAGGCGCGGAATAGGTCGACGACGTCGACGGGCGCGGGCACGGCGGCCAGAGTTTCATAAACCAATTGGCCATGAATGGTCTTGCCTGCGATGCCGGGATTCACCGGCTTCACGATGTACCCCTGGTCGATGAGAAAACGCATGACGCCATAGCTCGGGCGTTCCGGCTTTGCCGACGCGCCGATGACGGCGAATGTCTTGACCCGCTTCAAGATCGCGCGGACGTCATCGTCGCTCAGTCCGTCGATGCTCATGGCGCCGGTTCCGGAAGCGTGACGCGTCCCTCAGCATCAAGCGGCATGAAAGGGTTGTGGGCGATCTCCCAGAGGTGGCCATCAGGATCGGCGAAGTAGCCGGAATAGCCGCCCCAAAAGGCTTTCTGGCCGGGCTTCAACAGCTTTCCGCCAGCCACGACGGCTTCGTTCAAAACCCGATCGACGTCGGCTTCCGAGTTGACGTTATGAGCGAGAGAAATGCCGGAGAATCCGGGCTCGCTCACCGGCAAGCCCGCGTCCTTCGCCAAGGCGTCGCGGCCGAAAACCGAAAGCACAATCCCGCCCAGGCTGAAGAAGGCTACGTCAGCCTGGCTGGCGGCAGACGCGCGAAGGCCCAGCGCTTCATAGAATTTACGAGATTTTCCGACGTCTTTGACGCCCAGGGTGACAAACGAAATCCGAGACTCCAACTCAACGGTCCTTCCATTCGGGCTTACGCTTTTCGATGAAAGCACAGATGCCCTCGCCTGCATCGGCCTCCATCATATTTTTGACCATCACCTCGCTCGCGTAGGCGTAGGCCTCGTCGAGCGTAAGCTCGGCCTGCCGATAAAAGGCCGTCTTGCCGATTGCAACCGTCGCTTTCGATTTGGAGGCGATCGTGCGGGCCATGTCCAAGGTGACCGTCATGACATCGTCCGCCGGGACGACGCGATTCAAGAGACCGTAGGCGAGCGCATCGGCTGCGGAAATCGGTTCACCGAGAAGCAGCATTTCCATTGCGCGCTTGCGCGCGACATTGCGGGAGAGAGCGACCATCGGCGTCGAGCAGAAGAGGCCGATATTCACGCCCGGAGTTGCAAAGTCTGCCGTCTCGGCAGCAACGGCCAAGTCGCAGGTCGCCACGAGCTGGCAGCCCGCCGCCGTCGCGCGTCCCTGCACTGCTGCGATGACCGGCTTCGGACAGGCGACGATGGCACGCATGACCGCCGAGCACGACGTCATGGTCTCCCGGAAGAAGGCTTCGCCGCCATCGGGGTCGGCGCGGCGGGCGGTCAGTTCCTTCAGGTCGTGACCGGAAGAAAAGACCTGGCCGGCGGCGGCAAGAATGATGACGGCGACAGATTTATCATTGCCAAGCCGTTCGATCTCTCGCTGCAATTCGCTCAGCAACGCCCGCGAAAGCGCGTTGCGCGCTTCCGGCCGGTTCAATGTGAGGCGGACGATGCCGGGTTCGACGGTGTGTGTCAGGACCAATTGGGTCCCGACATTCGAACGTTCTTGCATGCGAGAACCTGCCAGTTCGCGGCGTGTTCGCCGCTTCCGTCGGCGCGCAGTTCTACTGCAGCGCCTTCTCGATTTCGGCCCGATGCGCCTTCACGAGGTCGACGTTCTCTTTGTACTGCAGTTTCGGCGTCGTGCCGATCGCTTCATTCAGCTCATCAAGAAGCTGCTTCTTGTCGGCTTCCGGAATGCTGTTGTCCTTCTGGACGTCGTCGCGCTCCTTTTTCAGCGCATCGACCGGGTCGACGAAATTGCCTGTCGTGGTATCGAGCCCAGCCATGACGATCGAGATGTTCGCCGCGACGTTATCGAGCTCTGCGAAGTTCGTGAAGCCGTGCTTCGTCGCGATGCTTTCCAATTCGGTCTGAAGAGCGGAATCGGGCTTGTCGCCGGCGGCCTGGATTTTCGATGCGATTGCCGCGAGATCCGTCTGAGCGGCGATGAAGCGCGTCACCTGCTCGTCCGTCAACTTGATCTGCTTGACATCGTCGGACGGTGACGGAGTGGCGGCGGTCGCTTGTGCTGCGCCTTGCTCGGCTGGCGCTGCCTTCGGTGCGGCCGCGTCCTCAGCCGCAGCAATCGACATCGCCGCGCATAGTCCTAGGCCGCCAATGAATACGCGCACCGCCGTCCGGGTCAGAGAGACCGCCATCGTGTTGCTCCACATTGCGCCCGCCTCTTGCGAGCGATTACCGTTCGAACTGATACGCCGACTAAGACAAGAATAAGAAGCGTTTACCTCAAACCGCCCCGAATTTCGGACTGCGCGGGTCCGAGGCCTTCCCTTGATCTATCGCATGCTGGATTTATCGCCAATGAACAAGGCGGGCACTGCACTGGGGGAGGTTTTTGGCGATATCATCCTTGACGTACCCAATAGTTCCGCGAATTAGACGGCTGATTTTTCAAGCTATTTTTTGGGCTTTTTACGCGGCGGCATGGCCGCTTTGAATGCTTTTTCGAACTCCGCACCACTTTCGTCGGCTTCGACGGCTTTCGCCGCCTCTTTGAAGCGTCGAAGCCGCTCTGCAGGGTCCAATTCCGGCTCTTTTCTTTTAGGCATGTCATCACCTGAATCGTTCAATGGATCATATTTACCCTACTTGACTGACCCACATGTATCGGCTAGATCGGTCGAATGAGCGATACGAATGAACAACCGAACGCAGTGGCCAACGCGCTTCAGCAGGCTCGAACGGGCCTTCACGATGCTACACTGCACTTGGAACGTACTCTCTACACGTTGGGGTACGACGCGGGATTTAACGCCGGATGGGATGCCGCGTGGAGGCGCTTCACAGCGGCTCTGCAAGAACAGCAACCACCTCCGCCGGAACAACCCGCCAAAAACCCCGAACCTCCGCCACCGCAGCCCCAGATAGAGAAGCGATCCGCGAAAGAGATTGTCTGGCAGATCGTGAATGAAACGCCTGGGTTGCGCGGTGTCGAGATTGTCGATGCTGCGCGGAAGGTGGACCCTTCCATTCTTGAACGAACGGTGCGGACTGCGCTGCATAGACTGAAGACGGAAGACGAAGAGATCCTCAATACAGACGGGCGTTGGTATCCCGTCATTTAAACGGCATGCCTCTTGTTCTGCGTTTGGGGGCCAAACAGCAACGGCGACAACCGGTGAAGCAGTTGTCGCCGCTGATAGCAGAGAAAGGAGGTGTTCCGTTATGGAACCGCCATAACTCGACTGAAAATGTGAGGAGAGGTTTCGGCCTCTCCTCAGGCCATGCGTTGCCTCTGTGGCGAAACAAGTAGACGCGCCAGCCTTGGGAGCTGGTGGACCGCCTTTGGTCGAGGCGATCGGTCCGTGCGGGTGCAAGTCCCGCCAGGGGCACCACGCGTAGAATGTATAATATGTTGATTCTGCAGTCAATTTCTTTAAATCAGCCTAGTTCAATGAGTTAGGTTTTAGTTTTCGACGTTGGTTGGCGATACGTCAGGCGCTTGCCCGATATTCCTTTGAGGGCCTTGTCGGCTCTTTCTTCGTCGTCAATGCCAAGACGCATGCGGTTCGAGTATCGGAAATCGAATTCGCTCAGGTAGCGATGCAAGTGCTTCTGCGAACAGTGCTGATAAATTCCCTTCATACCTCTCTTGAATATTGAGTAGTAACCCTCAATCGTATTCGTGTGAATTTCACCCCGGCCGTACTGTCCAGCGGAGTGATTGACGAATACGTGCAGGTATTCCTTGTCTAAGCTCCGATAGTAGCCAGCATCATCCGTTACCACGCGCGCCTCAGCCGCTAAATTTTCCCGAATAATCGGCATTATGTTGGCTCGAGTGGCTTCATCGATATGGAAGCTTCTCGCCTCGCCTTCGCGGCTAACGAGCGTCAGCACCGCATTTTTGTGATGCGGCCCCTTGCCTACGACTTTGCCTTTGCGGCCAAGGAACGTTTCGTCGATTTCAACAATTGAACCGCCCCCGCCTAATGGCGAAAACCCGCCAACCCGCATGGCTTCGCGAATGCGCTGCGACAAGAACCACGCACTCTTGAGGGTTATCCCAAGGGTGCGATGCAGTTGATTGGAGCTGATCCCCTTCTTGCTCGACGAAAGCAGAAAGAAGGCCTGAAGCCAGACAGTCATCGGCAAATGACTGTCGTGCATGACAGTGCCGATTTTCACGGTAAAGGGCTTCCGGCAGGCGTAGCACTTGTACGTCCCGATCCGCGTGGACTTGCCCTTCATCTTGGAGATGCGGTCGCTGCCCTCGCAATAAGGGCATACGGGCCCATCTGGCCAGACTCGCGCCTCCACGAAGCGGTACGCTTCTTCTTCATCGTGGAAATATTTCGCTGAAAGGGCTGTTATGGCTCATTTCTCCTATTCAATGAATAGGCCAAAATGTTGGGTACGTCAAGTATTATATCGGCGCGGCGGCAAGGAACGCATCTATAAGTTGAGCGGCGTCCGAACGAAGCCGAGCAAGAAAAACCCGGAAGGCGTCGAGCGTCCCGGTCTCAAGAAGTGCGGCCATTGCCGGAAGCAGTTCACGGTCCGCGTTGGCACGGTTTTCGAGTCCAGCCACATCCCGCTGCACAAGTGGTTCCAGGCCGTGCATTTGATGTGCTCGTCCAAGAAGGGCATTTCGAGCCATCAGCTCCACCGCACCTTGGAGATCAACTACGAAGCCGCGTGGTTCATGAGCCATCGCATTCGCGAAGCGATGCGCTCTGGCGGCTTGCTGCCTCCTATGGGTGGTGGCGGATCGATCGTGGAAATCGATGAGACCTTCATCGGCAACAAGGGCAAGGTCCGCAAGGCTGGCACGGCCCACAAGCGCGCCGTCCTGACCCTCGTCAGCCGCGACGGCGAAGCCCGCAGCTTCCACATCGACGAAGCGAACCAAGAGAACATCTTGCCGATCATCCGCGAGAACCTTGCGCAGGAGGCCAAGGTGATCACGGACGACGCCGGTGTTTACCGCAACCTCGACAAGGAATTTCTACACGCCTTCATCAATCATTCGGCGGGTCAGTATGGACGCGGCGAGATCCATACGAACACGATTGAAGGCTACTTCTCGATCTTCAAGCGCGGCATGAAGGGTGTTTATCAGCACTGTTCAGAAAAGCACTTGCACCGGTATTTGGCGGAATTCGATTTTCGCTATAGCAATCGCGTGAAGCTTGGCGTTGATGATGCGGAGCGCACGGTGAAGGCGCTTATGGGGATCAAGGGCAAGCGGTTGACATATCGACAGCCTGACAGCGCAAATTCCCGTGCCGAGCGGTAAAGGAAAGCAGCGATAGGATGTCCGACCTACCGCCATCAGAGAAACCTTGCCAGCTACTTACTAACCCGCGCCCAGACGGGACCGTTGAGTTCAAAATTGTTACTGACAACACAAACTTGTTGGCTGGAGTGTTGGCTCCTGACCAAGTCGGCGTCATCGCAAGCAATCTCCTAAGGGCCTCGCACGCTGCGTTCTTGGCATCTGGGAAGCCGCTCCCAGGTATCAACTTAGTAAATCGTGATCCAGTACCAATGTCCCGCTGGAACTTTGGCAGATTTCGCTCGAACCCGGGCATTATTGTTCAGATTGGAGAGAGTATTGTACCACTCCAAGTGAGCGCCGCGGACTTGCGGGCCTTAACGCGCGCCCTATTCGCGGCGACTCAAATGCAACCTTCGACATCAATTTGGATGCTCTTGGCCCATGCCGCATCTGATATCTGGGCCATATGCAAATCAATCGTGAGCGAAATAGTTCTCCGAGCTAAGAAAAAGTCTCGGCTAATTCTCAGTCGCATTCGGTATGCTCTCTCCAGGAAATCCTACCATCCGTTTAGGAAGACGACACTATCGCCAGATCACGGCGTGAAGAAGTACGAGAGTGTCAGCGAGTGCATTTACTGCGGCGCTGACACCTATTCCACAAAACCAAATATTCGTCGGCATCCCTTAGGAGGGGAACACATTATCCCGGAAGGCATCGGTGGAACTCTTGAGCTGCCGCAGGCCAGTTGCCAAGAACATGAAGACATTACCGGTCGTATGGTCGAGGGTGATGTTCTTGGTCGAACCATGAAGGCCTTGAGGGTATTTCTTCGTCTCAAGAAACCTGGCAGCGGACCGCATCCTAACAAACTTCCGCTTGAGACGACAGTCGACGGACGACCTACTATCGTCCAAGTCGATATAGATGATTACCCAATTGTGTTTTCAATGCCTAATTACACCCCATCTTCATTCACCGCCGAAAATGATGGTCCTGGCCGCGCTTTCGAAGGTATGAGCGTCGCGATACTAAGGCACGATCAAGCCCTGTTACTGAAAAAATATAACGTGTCTAATTTCGCGACGGCCTATTGGGATAACCAGATGCTTTGCAGAATGCTCGCCAAAATCGGTCACGCATTCGCCGCTGCCGAGTTGGGAAGCGCTAAATTTCGACCTATATTATTAGACTTGATATGCAGAGGCGACACAAAGAGCATGAGCCTGATTGGCGGGGAGCCAGTCCAGACGATTGCGCCAAAATCGAGTTCGCTTCACGAGATTGAACTCGGCTATCAGCGTTCAAACGGGAAGACCTATGTTGTCTCTCGCATACGCTTATTTGCTCGTTACGGAGGGCCGAGATATTATGTAGTCGTTGGCGAATCTCTCGAAACGCCCATCGCAAGAGCTAGAAGAGTTTTTTCCAGCAAAATCTCACGTATTCCTTTCCTGTAGTACTCTCGTTCCTCTTCTAAAAGATCTGGCCACGCCCCGCGACCGGTCGGATCAAGGCGCTCGAACCGCAGATAAAGGCATTCTGCCAAAGCATCAATTGCGCCATCCTGGGTCATCATGCGTCCCCATCCTCGGGATGAGTGACACTTCGAGCCGAAGTCTCGCGGCACGCGCCGAACAGATGTATGCTTAGCTCATGACGAGAACCAAACCTGAAAAGCCTGACACGCGCACACAGCGCCAGAAGTTCATCGACACCGCGCGCGAATTTGAAACTGACGATCGGCCAGAAGCTTTTGACCGAGCACTGGGAGCCATCGCCAAGGCTGCACCAGCGAAGCCGACGACGGCCAAGAAGGCCGCGCCCAAAAAGCGCTGACGGCCCCCAATTTTTGCAAAATGACCGGCACGCAACGGTTGAAAACCCCCGTGGGTTTGTCAAGCCGACAATCGGCAGGTTTTTGGTGGTAAAATAATACCGCTCGGTGGTATTATAATACCTACGCAACCAAGCTTATGAATTTGCTTGATATTTTTAGATGTCTCAAATTCTTGTTGCAAGACGCTGGTATCTTCGCGTATGCACGCCGCTTCTCGGAATGCGGCGCGCAGTGGACGATTGAAGCGTGCGCAGCCATCCGCCAAGGAGCTTCAAGATAATGTCTACCTATGTCGCCAAGCCGGCCACGGTGGAGAAGAAGTGGGTTCTCATCGACGCCGAAGGGCTCGTTGTCGGCCGGCTCGCTGCTCTCATCGCGACGCGCCTCAAAGGCAAACACAAGCCGATTTACACGCCGCACGTCGATTGCGGCGACAACATCGTCGTGATCAACGCTGAGAAGGTCGTCTTCACGGGCGCCAAGCGTGAAGACAAGGTCTACTACCGCCACACCGGCTATCCGGGCGGCATCAAAGAGCGGACGCCGCGCCAGATCCTCGACAGCAAGCATCCCGAGCGGATCGTCGAGAAGGCTGTCGAGCGCATGCTCGCACGCGGTCCTTTGCACCGTCAGCTGATGCGCAACCTCCGAGTTTATAAGGGCGGCGCGCATCCCCACGAAGCGCAGAATCCGGAAAAGCTCGATGTCGCGAAGCTCAACCGTAAGAATGTGAGGGTCTGAGATCCATGGCTACCGAAACTAAGACCCTGGCCGATCTAGGCGCCGTGAAGGGCGCCGAGCCGCAGGCCGCGCCTGTCCGGACCCAGAAGCTCGACAAGCTTGGCCGCGCCTATGCGACCGGCAAGCGCAAGAACGCCGTCGCGCGCGTCTGGCTGAAACCCGGCAAGGGCCTCATCACGGTCAACGAAAAGGATTTCAAGGCCTATTTCGCCCGTCCCGTTCTGCAAATGCTTCTGCAGCAGCCGCTGAATCTCGCCAACCGCGCAACGCAATACGACATTCGTATTTCGGTCGCCGGCGGCGGGCTTTCCGGCCAGGCCGGCGCCGTTCGTCACGGCATCTCGAAGGCGCTCACGTATTATGAGCCGGACCTTCGTGGCGTGCTGAAGAAGCAGGGCTTCCTGACCCGCGACAGCCGCGTCGTCGAACGTAAGAAGTACGGCAAGGTCAAGGCGCGCAAGTCCTTCCAGTTCTCGAAGCGCTAATCGGCTTCCGATACCTGAGACTAAAACAGCCCGCCCCTTCGGCGGGCTGTTTTTTTCCTGTGGCAGAAGGGTTGCGGGCACGCCCCCTCAATGCCACATACGCCCGGCAGGCAAGCGCGGCTCGGCCGTAAAATGGGGGCCCCCGGGGTTTCGGAGACACAATGGACTGGCTGCTGAACGGGTTGCACGAGATGTTTTCGACACTCGTGACCGACATTGGTTATCTCATGTCCCCCCACTGGTGGCGCACGCATGCCGTGGCGCTCTTCAATATCCTGATGATCGACCTCACCCTCGCCGGCGACAACGCGATCGTCGTGGGCATGGCGGCGTCGCGCGTTCAGGTGTCCATGCGCGCCAAGGTGATCTTCTGGGGCATTCTCGGAGCGGTCGTCCTCAGGATCGTTTTCTCGAGCATCGCACAGCAGATGCTGCAGGTGATCGGCTTGACGCTCGCGGGCGGCATTCTGCTGCTCTTCGTTTGCTGGAAGATGTACAAGCAGATCGTCGAGGCTGACACGCACTCGATCCATGAGGTGGAAAAAAATCTCGCGTCCAACGTCCCGCACCCCAACGAGACGTCATTCTGGGCCGCGCTCTGGACGATCATTCTCGCCGACCTGTCGATGTCTCTCGACAACGTGCTGGCGGTGGCGGGCGCGGCGGGCGAATCCACCCTGGTGCTGGTCATCGGGCTTGCCGTTGCCATTATCCTGATGGCCGTCGCTTCCACCTTCATCGCGAAGCTTCTTGCCAAGTATCCTTGGATCGCGTGGTTTGGTCTCCTTATTATTCTCTACGTGGCGGCCGATATGATCTATCGCGACAGCCATCGTATCGTCTGCCAGACGTACGGGGTCGGCTGTTCAGAAACGATCATCCAGGGCATCAAGCACCGGCTTGGCCTCTTGTTTGGCGGTTAGTGTTATGACCATGACGACGGCAAAAACCAAACTTGCTTCCGTGTTCATCGACGGCGAAGCGGGCACGACGGGCCTCGAAATCCGCGAGCGGCTCGCAGGCGTCGGTCAGATCGGCGTCAAGAGCATCGACCCGGCGAAGCGCAAGGACCGCGCCGCGCGCGCCGAAATGTTGCGCAATGTCGATCTCGTCGTGCTTTGCCTGCCGGACGACGCGGCGCGGGAAACGGTGGCGCTCGCCGATGAACTCGGCGCTGAGGCCCCGAAGATCGTCGATGCCTCGACCGCGCATCGCGTCGCCGACGGCTGGGTTTACGGCTTTGCCGAGATGACCGCGGACCATGCCGGAAAAATCAGGGCGGCCAAACGCGTCGCCAACCCCGGCTGCTACCCGACGGGCGGCATCGCGCTGATCCGGCCCCTCGTTGACGCCGGCATCATCCCGGCAGACCATCCGCTGACGGTCAACGCCGTTTCCGGCTACTCCGGCGGCGGCCGCAGCATGATCGAAGCCTACGAGGCCGGAACCGCACCCGCGTTCGAGCTTTACGGTCTCGGCCTCGAGCACAAGCATGTGCCGGAGCTGCAGACGTATTCGGGCCTGACGCGCCGGCCGATCTTCGTGCCGAGCGTCGGCAACTTCCGGCAGGGCATGCTCGTCTCGGTGCCGTTGCACCTCGACGTGCTGCCGGGAAAGCCGTGCCTGCGCGATATCGAGTCCGCACTCGCCGAGCGTTATCGGGGGAGCGAGATCGTCCGCGTCGCTACCGAACCGTCGGCGAGCCTTTCGCGGCTCGAGGCCGAAGAGCTGAACGGCACGGACAAGCTCGAGCTCTACGTCTTCGGCAAGGCGGCGTTGAACCAGGCTGTCCTAGTTGCGCGGCTCGATAACCTCGGCAAGGGCGCGGCGGGTGCGGCGGTTCAGAACATCAAGCTGATGCTCGGCCTCGACTAGAGAAGTCGCGAGGCACGATCCCAGCGCGCCGCGTCGCATAGAGATGCACGATGGCGGTTGCAAACACGAGTGCCCCGCCTGCCTGATGGGCGAGGCCCAAATCCAACGGAACGTGACTGAGAAGCGTTGCGATGCCGAGCAGAACCTGGAGAATGACCGCGCCGCCGACCCAAAGCGCGGTAAGGCGAATGCGGTCATCGACCGGCGTCCGGTGGGTCAGCCCGATCTGCACGAGAACGAGCGCGACCACGAGATAAGCCATGATGCGATGGTTGAACTGAGCGGCGGCGTGGCCTTCGAAAAAGCTCAGGTACGGCGGATTGATCCAGTAATCGCTAGGGAACCACTGGCCGTCCATCGTCGGCCACGTATTGTAGATCAGCCCGGCTCTGAGGCCCGCGACGAACGCCCCGAAAACCACCTGCAGAGTTATGGCCGCGACGATGATCGATGCCATGCGCTTTATGAGCGGCGTCGCGACTTCGCCGGTGATGTGCGGTTCCGCCGGCCACTCGTCGAGTGCGAGCCAGACCAGCAGGCCGAGGATCAGGAAGGCAGTGGTCAGATGCAGCGCGAGGCGGTACTGACTGACTTCGATGCGGTCGCTCAGTCCCGACTTCACCATGTACCAGCCGATGGCACCCTGCAGCGCGCCGAGCGCGAGGATGCCTAGGAACTTCATTCCCGTTCCGCGATCGAGACGGCCGGTCCACCAGAAGAACACGAGCGGCAATGCGAACACGATGCCGATGAGGCGTCCGAGCAGCCGGTGGCTCCATTCCCACCAATAGATGAACTTGAAGTCCTCCAGCGACATGCCGTGATTGAGCGCGGTGTACTGAGGTATTTGTTTGTACTTTTCGAAGGCCGTCATCCAGTCGGCTTCGTGGAGTGGCGGAAATGCGCCGAGTAGCGGCTGCCATTCGGTGATGGAGAGGCCGCTCTCCGTCAGCCGCGTCGCGCCTCCGACAACGACCATCGCAAAGACAAGCGACGCGACAAACCATAGCCAAAGCGAAACGGCCCGGTTACCTGTATCGGCTGCGAGCTTGCTGGCGGTTTCTCGTACTTCCGAAAGTTGCGTCATCGTCATCGGTCGGACATATCCTCAAGCCGTCCCAGAGCGCGTGTGATACCCTTTCATGGCGGCGGGACAATGCGCCCATGCGGCGCGGCGGTACAAAAACCTGGAATTCGGGGGCGATTTCGAGAGAGATGACGCAACGCAAAAGGAAGCTTGTAGGCACGGTCGCGCTGCTATTGATGATCGCCGTCTATGCGGTTCTGGCGGTCGCGGTGGCGATCGTCCTGCAAGTGCGCAACGTCAGCACGGTTGCGGAACTCGTTTACTACATCGTTGCGGGTTTGCTCTGGGTGTTACCCGCCGGCTGGCTTATCGCCTGGATGCAGCGTCCCGACGCGTGACTTCCCTGTCCCGCCCGAGCGCAGCGGAGAAAGCGCGCCTCACCACCCCGTGCTACTGATCAGGCGTGCTGTGCCCGCCGGGCCATCGGCACGTCCTGTTGTGAAACGCGCGCCAGGCGTTGCATCAGATCAGCCGGAGCACGTTCCTGCCGCTCATAGCGAATGACATCGATTTCGGCGACCTCGAAGCCAAGGAACATGTTGCCGCGATCCTCGCTTGCGGGCGATCCCCGAGACGATACGACGGCTATGCCCGCATCGAAGCGTCCCTCGATGACTTCGAAGAGTCTTCTCGCCTCATCGCGACGACCGACGACAACGATGTGATCGTACGCCTCGTCGAGTGCGTCGAGCACGAGATTCAAATGATCGGCGTCGATCTCGCCTTCGTCACCGCTGACGGCTCTCCCGCTCGCGACGGCGTGCGCATTCGCTCCGGGAAGACGCTGGATGATTTCGTCGAAGCCCGCGTTGCCCGAAAGCAAGTCATTGAAGCCGGCGCTTGTGTCGAGACCGGCGTCGCGAGCAAAGCCTTTGCCGCTCGGACTCCAATCAACAAGGATCGATTGCGTGCTTCCCTTCGCAAGCGCCTTAACGAGTTCGATTGCCTCTGCATAGGGAACGATCTCGTCCGTCTCGCCCGTTATCAGTGTCCGGTAGCCCCCGCCGACCGTGCGCCGTTTTCGGATGCGCTCCGCCACGGCTTCCATGTTGCCGTCAGCGAAAGCCGCGGGTGGGGCCACGTCTTCGGGCGTCTCGATCTTTGGCGCGACGGTGTGCGCCTCCGAAGCAGATGCAGGAAACGAAATTGACGGCGGCTCAGGAACGGCCGGCTCATTTGTTTCATCTACCATCTCACTGATAAGCGGCTCTTCGTCCAAAGCGACCAGCAGGGGCTCGGCGTTGCGCCTGTCGGAGGCGTCTTTCTTGCGATACCCTTGCCGCGGCACGGTTCGGAAGAGCGCCCCCATGGCGATCCAAGCCGTTCCGAACATGAGCGATGCGAACGTCACCAGAGACGAGAGCTGAAGCTTCTTCGGGAAGACCGGAACACTTTCGGCCTGCGCCTTGGAAATAATTTGCGCCTCGACGGGCTGGGCGCGCGCGTCGCGTTTCTTACGATTGGCCTCTAGTTGCACCTGAAGATTTTCAAGTTCGGACCGCTTCGCTTTCGCGTTGGCTTCGATCTGCCGGAGCTGCGCCTCTTCCGGCGCAGTCGTCACGATGCGCGCTTTGACGTCGGCAAGGCTTTGCGCGATGCTGATCTCTCGGCCTTGCGCGACCTTCGCATCCTTTTCGAGGCTCGCGACGATCTTGCCGATTTCGGAATCGATCTGCAGCTTGAGGCCCGCGAGGTCCGCCTTGAGCTGGCGCATGCGTGGATGGCCCGGGAGGAGCGTCGCGGAAAGCTCCGAGATCTGCCGTTCGATTTGCACGCGCTGCTGCACGAGGTTCTGAATGAGTGGCGATTTCTGCACATCGGCCAAGGCGTCGGCGGAGCCTGCCTTTATCATCTCGCGTGCGGATGCGGCACGTGCTTCCGCTTCGCCACGGGCAGCCTTGGCTCGCGTCAGCTCGGCGGTCAAGTCCGACATCTGTTGCTCGTTGAGACCCGAGTTCTGCGCGCCGCTGCGAAACGCCTCGACCTTGCCGCGATAACGATCAATCTCCGTCTCGGCGTTTGCGACTTCGGCCGAGAGCTTCTCGATCTTGGCTTTCAAGACCGTCTGCAGTTCGTCGATCTCGGTGACGCCCTGTTCGGCGAGAGATGCGCGGTAGTTCTCAGTGATCGCGTTGGCGATTTTGGCGGCAAGCTCCGGATCGAGCGAAGTCATGCGAACGCCGATGAATCGGCTTTCTTTCGGCGAGTAGACCTCGAGCCGGCTGCGAAACGCGGACATGACGCGATCGACTTCGCTTTCGCCGCTCCGCGGTCCGCCGATGCCGATCATGCGAAGTGCGGCGTCGAGCTGATCCACCGGCCCCAGCGCGCTATTGAATTCGCGCCGCTCGTTAAGCTTCAGGTTGCTCGCAATCTGCTGCATGAGATCGGGTGCCTGGAGCGCTCGCACGTGCGTGTTGATGGCTTCCTTGTCCATCCGTGTCATGACGAGATCGGAACCCGAGGGCGCGCTGCGCGGATCGGAAAAGGTGCTCGACGTACCCTTCGCCACGATGGCCAGCTCAGCTTCGCTCTGATAGCGCGGCGCCATCATCGTGAGCACACCGAACGTTGCGCATCCCGCTGCTAGGCTCAGAAGCACGAGTGACCGGCTCTTGCGCTTTAAAGCTCCGAAGACGGTCGACATCTGAATTTCGTCGGGCGAAGCGGCGGCTCGCGGCGGCATATCATTGCTCGATCAGGGGTTTCAGCACCTTTCAATAAGCGGCCGTCGAGGTTAGCAACTGCTTAAGCGCGCTGAAAAAATACAATCTCTTAGGTTTTGTTAACCCTCGGCGACCTAATGTTCCGCACGTTCATTTGTTGCCGGAATGCTGCCGATGTCGGTCCGTTTGCTCGCTATTCTTGCCGCCGTTGTGTCGGTGCTCGCAGGCGCCTGTTCGCCAGACCGGGACCTTGCCCACCTCGACACCCGGATCACCGGCGAGACAGCGACCTTCAATGACAGCGCTTCCGTGAAGGACGGATACCCGGTTCCGGTCCTGCCCGCTTCGGCAGAGACCGTCGCGTGGGGTACGCCGGCTGTCTACACTGGAGTTGCAGATAACTCCGGCGGCCCATATCTGCTCGATACCGGCGACCGTCTTCGCATTTTCGTTTACGGCCAGCCCAATCTCTCGCGTCTCTACATCGTCAGTCAGGAAGGCAAGATTTCCGTGCCTCTGATCGGCAATGTCACCGCGCGCGGGAAGACGACGAACGAGCTTCAAAACATCATACGCTCGCGGCTCGGCACCGAGTACGTCAAAGACCCGCAAGTGACCGTCGATATTCAGCAGAACCGGCCTTTCTTCATTCTCGGAGAAGTGAAGAATGCGGGCCAGTATCCTTACGTTTCAGGAATGACGGTTGAAACGGCCGTCGCGATCGCCGGCGGTTACACCGAGCGGGCGAGCGAGCGCAGCTTCCGGGTGAAGCGGCGGGCCAACAACGGCTTCATGCAAGAACTGGAGGTTCCCGGCGACTACCCTGTGAAGCCGAGCGACACCGTCTACGTGTACGAGAGATTTTTCTGAGCACCGTTCTCCCTTCCGACAAGGTCGAGTAAAGCTCGGTGCAGCTTCGGGTTCCGGAGCTCATGGGGCAGCGTGGTTAATCCGGTCGCTCGGACGACGCGTTTGGATCGGTCGCGGACGTCAAGACAAGCGGACGGTTGACGATCGAAAGGCTGATATTGGCACGCCGCGCCCGCGACAGTTGGTGATCGATCAGCTCCCCAAGGCGCACCCGGTTCAAGTTCGAGACATATGATTTAAAATTTGACATAAAACGATACGGTTCCGGCCCCGGATGCACTCTTCCCTTCTGGGATGCAGATTCTCTGCCAGCTGCGAGGGCCGGGAATTTTTCCTTATAATCAGGGAACTTGACTGCCACTTCGGCGTGCCTCAAAGCTACATTGTTACACAATCGCCGACGTACCTACGATGCCACTGAGACGCCGCATTCTCGCGCTTATCGCGCTCGTCCTGGCGCTTTGCCTTATCGCCGGAGGCGCGCTCTCCTATTGGAACGGCCTCAGAAAGGTCGACATCGAAATGTCGTCGGCGATCGATGTGGCTTCGAGCGCCGTCAGCGATGCCCTTTCGACGATCGCCTCCGGTGGAGATGCGAGATCACAAGTCCTCCGGCTGCTCTCTTCGTTTGACGGTGACCGCCATATCAAGGTGAGACTCGTCTCCCCAGACGGAAAATCCGTCCAGGGTTCACATCTCCTACAGCCAGTGGATCCGCCGCCGCATTGGCTCTATTGGCTGCTCTCCGGCAAGCCACGCGAGCGCACGTTCGACCTTCCCGCGGATCTCGGGCAAATGGGCACGATCACGATCGCTGCGGACTCGCACAACGAGGTGAGCGAGGTCTGGGAGGATCTCAAACTCAAGTTCGCGATCGTCGGAAGCTTCTGCGCCATCGTGTTTGGGCTCATCTACGCGTCCCTCGGCCGGGCGTTGAGACCTCTCGAGCAGCTCTCCTCGGCGCTCGATCGCGTGGGCGAGGGCGATTACACGGCGCACGTCTCAGAAGACGGCCCCGATGATTTGAAACGCATCTATCGCGCCTTCAATCGGATGGCCGAGCAATTGCAGGATTCCGAGCAGCGGAACCAGCGGCTCAACGAACAGCTTTCGACCGTGCAAGAGGAAGAGCGTTCCGAGATCGCGCGCGATCTTCATGACGAAATCGGACCGTTTCTCTTCGCGGCGGATGTCGACGCGCAGGCTATCCCTTCTCTCGTATCGCGACAGGCTTCGGAAGAAGTCGTCGATCGCAGCAAGGCGATCCGGCAATCCGTGCAGCATATGCAGGTGCATCTGCGGGGCGTGCTGAGCCGGCTGCGGCCGGCGCATCTGATCGATCAGGGACTGGCGATCGCGGTTGAGCAGCTCGTCGCCTTCTGGAAGGCGCGACGGCCGCAGATCGATTTTCAGATGGACATCGAAGACGAGCGCTTCTCGACGGCCATCGAAGAAGTGGCATTCCGCATCCTGCAGGAAGGAACAAGCAATGCCGTTCGCCACGGGCAGCCACACACGATCGGGCTGACCACGCGGCGGACAGGCGAAGTGTTGCGTATCGTCGTTTCTGACGACGGCTCTGGAATTACCGCAAAGACGACGCGAGGTTTCGGTCTCGCCGGAATGCGCGAGCGGGTCGCATCACTCGATGGGCGGCTCAGCATTAGCGATCAGGAAAATGGCCAAGGCGTTATGTTGATTGTCGAAATTCCCCTTCCCGCCACGAACGGAAGCGGCAACAAGCACGAACCAATAACAACGAGTGCAGCATGAAAATTCTTATCGTCGACGATCATGGCGTCGTTCGTGAAGGCTTGCGCAAACTCTTCGTCGCGCATTTCGAAGCGAACGTGCTTGAAACGGCAGGCATCGATGATGCACTAGCGGTCTATGCGGCAGAGCGGCCGGATGTCGTTGTGCTCGACCTCAACCTCGAAGGCGCAGGCGGGCTCGAAGTCCTCAGGCGAATTACGTCCATCGACAGCGCGGCACGCGTCGTCGTTTTCAGCATGCACCATGAACCGCTCTACGCGGTCCGCGCGCTTCGCGGTGGAGCCCGCGGTTACGTCAGCAAGAGCGCGCCAGTCGAGGAACTAATCGGCGCGATCCGCAAAGTTCGGGCGGGCGAGCAGTATATCGATCGTGATCTCGCCTCGAAAATTGCGGTCAGCCAGATCTCGTCCGACGATCCGCTGCAATCGCTATCGACACGTGAAGTCGAGATCCTTCGCATGCTCGGCCAAGGTAAGAGCATGACTGCGATTTCGGACAGCTTAGGGATTGCCTACAAGACCGTCGCCAACATCTGCACGCAGATGAAGGTCAAGCTCGGCGTCGATCGCACCGCCGATCTCATCCGGCTCGCAATCGAAACACTCAAGACCTAAAGAAAAAAGGCGCCGGAGCAGCGGCGCCTTCGTTCTCTTTCGTGATCTTCGACGACGGTCAGCCGCCTTACTTGGCGCTAGCGGTGGCCTTGATATTATCGAGACCGGCTTTGAAGATTCCGGTGATCACATCCTTGGCTTCCTTGTCGCTTTTGCCATCCGCAGCATCGAAAACCGCCGACCAGGCGAAATTGATTTCGTCCTCGTCATCATCGTCGGGCGTCAGTGCGAACTGGGCCTGATAATTTTTGACGGGCAACGGGCTCTCGACAATCTCGTAGCGATAGAAGTTCGGCTTTTCGTCGAGGAGCTTTTCCTTGATCTTGCCACCGTCCTTAAGAGTCAAAGTACGGAACTTTGCGCCACCCTCGGTGCTCTCCTCGCAGCTGGCAATTGCCGGATGCCAATCCTTGATCGCACACCAGCCGCCGAACTGAGCCCACAGCCTCTCGCGCTCTTCCTTCATCTTCGCCGGGTTGACTTTAAGCTCGAGCTTCTTGCCGACAGCGATGCTTGCCGCCTGAGCGAGCGAAGCTCCGGCGAGCACGCCGGCGACGGTGCCGGCGATCACAAGGCCCTGTGTGAATTTCATTGATGTCACTCCCCTTCTTCTCTGCTCCCCGCTCTTACGAAAAAACGACGACGGGCGGGTTCACAACCGTGTTACTATATTACGAAGGGAGTGTCGCGTAGACGCAACCGCTTTCGGCTGAAGGCGGCGCAGAAGGCGGTTTCGCCGCCCTTAAGCCGCCGCGGTGCGCGGGTGGGCTTTGGTATCAAAAAAAAGGGCCTGACTGATAATGGCCATGACCGTGTCGCGCTGGAATGGCTTCGAAATCAGGAAAGTCGGCTCCGGTCGTTCTCCGGTCAGGACTTTTTCCGGATAGGCCGTGATGAAGATGATCGGCACCTCACGCTCGGAGACAATTTCCTTGGCCGCTTCCAGGCCGCTGCTACCGTCGGCAAGCTTGACGTCGGCGAGGATGAGCCCCGGCATCTGACGCTTCACTGCGTTGAGCGCCTCGTTCTTCGTCGTTGCGACATCCTGAACGGTGTGACCGAGACTGGTGACGATCGTCTCGAGGTCCATCGCGATCAACAGCTCGTCCTCGATGATGAGGACGTTCGTCGCGACCTGATGCGCGATTTCCTGTCCCGCGATCTCGAGCAGCTTTTCGACCTCGGCCTCGTCAACCTCGAGAATTGCGGCGGTCTCCGAAGACGTGAACCCTTCCACCGCGACGAGCAGAAATGCCTGGCGGGGCAGCGAGCTGATGGAATTTATGCGCTTCTGCGCGGTGCCTATGGAATTCGGGGTTTCCTCGGGGGGGCCGCCATCGAGGCGGACCGAATTCCAGACCCTCAGGAATAAATTATAGAGCGCCACTCTCGGCGGCATGTTCGCCGGAAAATCGGACGGGGTGGAAACCAGGCTTTCGAGCAGCATCGCAACGTAGGCATCGCCCGTCTGCTGAGCCCCCGTCAGCGTGCGCGCAAACCGCCGAAGATATGGCAAATGCACGCGGATTGTCTGGGCAATCGACATTTATTCTGCGCCTCCCGAAACAGTCAGAAGAACATTTTTCAGTTCTCTGGAACCGCCAACTCCACCGCGTGTTTCAGCATGGCGGCCAATATGCACCGAAACACCAACGCATGAGTAATCGGGATGGTTCCCCCGCAGGAACAATTTCTCTCGCGCGACGTTCGTCGGACGAGCCCCCATCACAACTTTCCTAGAGGAGTTTGTCCCAATCGGGGCCAATCCAAATCTTCAAGGGCACAAGGCTATCATGCAGAAGCGCCTCGATATGCCGGATGATTGCGCACGGCCGGACGACGAGCTTCCGGATTTGACGCGCCATCCGGAACATGACGCTGCACAGCCCTCGGTTCCGCGGCTCCCGGGCTTCGCAGCTCAGCTTATAGGCCAGCGTATGCGTGCCATGTATGAAAACATCGTCCAGGAACCAATACCCGACGACCTCCTCAGTCTCGTTCGCAAGCTCGAGGGCAAGGAGGATTCAGAGTGACGGAATCTCCAAGTTTCGGCGATGCCCTGATTCAAGCGATCCCAAATCTTCGGGCATTCGCTCACTCGCTCAGCGGCGATGCGCAGCTTTCGAACGATCTCGTTCAGGAAACGCTTCTCAAGGCCTGGACGCATAAAGATTCGTTCGTGCCCGATTCCAATTTGAAGGCCTGGCTCTTCACCATTCTTCGCAACACGTATTTTACACATTATCGCAAATCGCAGCGCGAAGAACTGGACGAGGATCATGCCGCCATGAACGCCAGCGTTCCGGCGACACAGCTGACGCATCTCGAATTCGACGATATGCAGAAAGCGCTGATGCGTCTTACCGCCGATCATCGCGAAGCGTTGCTGCTGATCACCGCGGAAGGCTTCTCCTACGAGGACGCAGCAAAGGTCTGCGGCTGCGCCGTCGGAACGATGAAGAGCCGGGTCAACCGGGCCCGGAGCCGGCTGCTCGAAGAGATGACCGGGCGTCCCGCGACGGACGACCAGGAACCCTTCATCGTGCGCAAATAGTGGAACGGGGCTGGCTCAGCGAATGGATCACCGTGACAGTCTTCGAAACCGGCACATAAGGTGGGGAGCGCGAATAATAAAATCCCGCTCATCTTGTATGGCTAATTAATATTCCATAACGGCTTCCCGGCCGAAAAACGGCCGTGAATGCCGGTGTAATCGCAGTGATTAACAGGCAGGGAACCAATTCCCTGTTCAGCGCGTTTGCCGGGGTTAAGCACACGCGAGGGGAGTTTTGTATGTCGGAGCAGCTCGGCGCCGTTGGGTCCGACCGAATTTCTACGGGCCCGAACAGTATTTTGTTCGAGATGCTCCAGACACTGCAGGCGGTGAAGGCCGGCGATTTCAGCGTGCGCATGCGTGGCGATTGGGATGGGCTTCCTGGAAAAATCGCAGACACCATTAATGACATTATTATTACCAACCAGCGCATGGCCGATCAGCTGCAACGCGTCGGCCATGTTGTCGGCAAGGAAGGGCTGACCAACCAGCGCGTGACGCTTGGCCTTGCGCACGGCGCCTGGGGCGAGATGGAACAGTCGGTGAACTCGCTCATCGACGATTTGCTGCAGCCGACGACGGAAGTGACGCGCACGATCGAAGCCGTGGCACAGGGAAACCTGCTGCAGCCGATGCGCCTCGATGTGGACGGCCGCCCGCTCAAGGGCGAGTTCCTGCGTTCGGCGACGATCGTCAACACGATGATCAAGCAGCTTTCGGTCTTTACGTCGGAAGTGACGCGCGTCGCTCGCGAAGTCGGCACCGAAGGCAAGCTCGGCGGGCAGGCGCAAATTCGCGAGGTCACCGGCGTCTGGAAGGACCTGACGGAGAGCGTCAACTCTATGGCGTCGAACCTCACGGCGCAGGTTCGCAACATTGCCGATGTGACGATCGCTGTCGCGAACGGCGACTTGTCGAAGAAGATCACCGTCGACGTTCGCGGCGAAATTCTGCAGTTGAAGGAAGCCATCAATACGATGGTCGAGCAGCTCCGCTCGTTCGCGGCCGAAGTGACGCGCGTTGCGCGTGAGGTCGGCACCGAGGGCCGTCTCGGCGGCCAGGCCGTCGTGCCCGGCGTCGGCGGCACGTGGAAGGACTTGACCGACAACGTCAACCTGCTGGCCGCCAACCTCACGACGCAGGTTCGTAACATCGCCGAAGTGACGACGGCGGTCGCCCGCGGCGACCTTTCGCGCAAGATCACCGTCGACGTCAAAGGCGAAATTCTCGAGCTGAAAAACACCATCAACACGATGGTCGATCAGCTCAATGGCTTCGCCTCGGAAGTGACGCGCGTCGCGCGCGAGGTCGGCACCGAGGGCCGGCTCGGCGGCCAGGCGACCGTGCTCGGCGTCGCGGGCACGTGGAAAGATTTGACCGACAACGTCAACTCGATGGCCGGCAACCTCACGGGTCAGGTCCGCAACATTGCCGAAGTTGCGACGGCCATCGCGCGCGGCGACCTGTCGAAGAAGATCACCGTCAACGTTTCGGGCGAGATCCTGCAGCTGAAGGAAACCATCAACACGATGGTCGATCAGCTCAATGCCTTCGCCTCGGAAGTGACGCGCGTCGCGCGCGAGGTCGGCACCGAAGGCAAGCTCGGCGGACAGGCGCAGGTGTCGGGCGTCGCGGGTACATGGAAAGACT
Source organism: Hyphomicrobium sp. 2TAF46 (assembly GCF_052114865.1). Taxonomy (NCBI): domain Bacteria; kingdom Pseudomonadati; phylum Pseudomonadota; class Alphaproteobacteria; order Hyphomicrobiales; family Hyphomicrobiaceae; genus Hyphomicrobium; species Hyphomicrobium sp. 2TAF46. Next base: position 105,283 of record NZ_JBFRFO010000004.1, read on the forward strand.
TGACCGACAGCGTCAACTCGATGGCGTCGAACCTCACGACGCAGGTGCGCAACATCGCCGAGGTTTCGACAGCGATCGCGAGCGGCGACTTGTCGAAGAAGATCGACGTCGATGTTCGCGGCGAAGTGCTGGAACTCAAGGAAACCATCAATACGATGGTCGATCAGCTCAATGCTTTTGCCGGCGAAGTGACGCGCGTTGCGCGCGAGGTCGGCACCGAAGGCAAACTTGGCGGACAGGCGACCGTGCCGGGCGTCGCCGGTACGTGGAAGGATCTCACCGACAACGTCAACTCGATGGCCGGCAACTTGACGGGGCAGGTGCGAAACATCGCCGAGGTGACGACGGCGGTGGCGCGCGGCGACCTTTCGCGCAAGATCACCGTCGACGTCAAAGGCGAAATTCTCGAACTCAAAAATACCATCAACACGATGGTCGATCAGCTCAACGCATTCGCTTCGGAAGTCACGCGCGTCGCGCGCGAAGTCGGCACCGAAGGCAAGCTCGGCGGACAGGCACAGGTGTCGGGCGTCGCCGGTACGTGGAAGGATCTCACCGACAACGTCAACTTCATGGCCGGTAACCTGACGGCTCAGGTTCGCAACATTGCCGAGGTCGCGACGGCGATCGCGAGCGGCGACTTGTCGAAGAAAATCACCGTCGACGTTCGCGGCGAGATTCTGCTGCTCAAAGAGACGTTGAATACGATGGTAGAGCAGCTTCGCTCGTTCGCGGCCGAAGTGACGCGCGTTGCCCGTGAGGTCGGCACCGAAGGCCGTCTTGGCGGTCAGGCCGTCGTGCCCGGCGTCGGCGGTACGTGGAAGGATCTGACCGATAACGTCAACCTTCTGGCCGCCAACCTTACGACGCAGGTTCGCAACATCGCCGAAGTGACGACCGCCGTGGCGCGCGGCGACCTTTCGCGCAAGATCACCGTCGACGTCAAAGGCGAAATTCTCGATCTCAAGACCACCATCAATACGATGGTCGACCAGCTCAACGCGTTCGCATCCGAAGTCACGCGTGTTGCGCGCGAGGTCGGCACCGAAGGCCGTCTCGGCGGTCAGGCGGCCGTGCCAGGCGTCGCCGGTACGTGGAAAGATTTGACCGACACCGTGAACGTCATGGCTGCGAACCTCACCGAACAGGTTCGCGGCATCGTGAAGGTCGTGACGGCCGTCGCCAACGGCGACCTCAAGCCCAAGCTGACTGTGAAGTCGAAGGGCGAGGTCGCGGCGCTTGCCGAAACGATCAACGACATGACGGACACGCTTGCGCTCTTCGCCGATCAGGTGACGACGGTTGCGCGCGAAGTCGGCGTCGAAGGCCGTCTCGGCGGTCAGGCGAACGTGCCCGGCGCTGCTGGCACGTGGAAAGATCTCACAGGCAACGTCAACCTGCTCGCGGCGAACCTCACCACACAGGTACGCGCGATCGCCGAAGTTACGACAGCGGTGACGAAGGGCGACCTGACGCGCTCGATTCAGGTGGAAGCGCGCGGCGAAGTCGCGGAGCTTAAAGACTACATCAACACGATGATCGGCAACCTGCGCCTCACAACGCAGCTCAACACCGAACAGGACTGGCTCAAGACGAACCTCGCGCGCTTCACCAGCATGTTGCAGGGCCAGCGCGACGTCGTCACCGTGGGCAGAAAACTTCTGTCGGAACTCGTGCCGCTGATCAATGCACACCAGGGCGTCATCTATCAGTACGACGCGACAGGAAGCGAACTCAAGATTCTCGCGAAATACGCGGACGACGTCGACGCTCGCTATCCGGAAAGACTGGAACTTGGTTCGAGCCTCATCGGACAATGCGCTATCGAAAAGAAACGCCGGGTCCTGACGGATATTCCGGAACCGGCGGGCAGCATCGACGCCGTCGTTTTCCGGGCCCCGCCCCGCAGCGTCATCGTGCATCCGATCACGTTCGAAGATCAGATCAAGGCCGTCATCTCGCTCAGCTCGCTCCAAAATTTCGAACCGGCGCAGCTGACGTTCCTTGAACAGCTCTCGGTCAGCATCGGCGTCGTTTTGAACAGTATCGAGGCGACGATGCAAACCGAAAGCCTGCTGATGCAGTCGCAGCAGCTGGCGGCCGAGCTGCAAGACCAGCAAAAGGCGATGCAGAAGACGAACGAGGAGCTGGCGCAAAAGGCGCAGCAGTTGGCGGAACGCAACTTCGAAGTGGAACGCAAGAACGAGGAAATCGATCAGGCCCGCCGCGCCGTCGAAGAGAAGGCTGCCGAGCTGGCGTTGACGTCACGCTACAAGTCGGAATTCCTTGCGAACATGTCCCACGAGCTACGGACGCCGCTCAACAGCATTCTCATTCTCGGGCAGCAGCTGACCGACAATCCGGATGGCAATCTCTCCGACAGGCAGGTGGAGTTCGCACGCACCATTCACGGCGCCGGCACCGATCTTCTGAATTTGATCAGCGACATTCTCGATCTGTCGAAGATCGAGTCCGGAACGGTCTCCGTCGATGCCGAAGAGATCGCGTTCAATGGCTTGATCGAAGCCGTGGCACGGCCGTTCCGCCACGAGGCAGAGCGGCGGGCGCTCAACTTCCAAGTCACCTTCAATGCCGATCTCGGGAAAACAATCTTCACCGACTCGAAGCGCCTGCAGCAGGTGCTGAAGAACCTGCTTTCGAACGCCTTCAAATTCACGCGCGAAGGGCATGTCCGGCTCACAGTCAAACCCGCAACCGCCAAGTGGAGCAGCGATCATCCCATCCTCTCGACGGCACAGACAGTCGTTGCGTTCGAGGTGGAGGATTCCGGGATCGGCATTCCGGCCGACAAGCAAAAGCTCATCTTCGAAGCGTTCCAGCAGGCCGACGCCAGCACGAGCCGAAAGTACGGCGGCACCGGGCTCGGTCTCGCGATCAGCCGCGAACTCGCCCACCTTCTCGGCGGCGAGATCCAGCTCAGAAGCGAGCCGGGCGCCGGCAGCGTGTTCACTCTTTACCTGCCGCTTCGATACGCCTCGCTGGCGAGCGAGGTTCGCACAAAGCCCGAAGCTTCGCCCTCCGTGCCGACGCCGTTGTCTCTCGCCGGCCCGTTGCCTGCCCCGGTCGAGGACGATCGCGACAACATCGCGGCCGGCGACCAGGTACTTCTCATCGTCGAGGACGATATCAACTTCGCGCGGATCCTGCTCGATGCCGCACACGACACCGGCTTCAAAGGCATCATCTGCCAGCGCGGCGTTGAGGCAATGACGATCGCGACCGATTTCAATCCGACGGCCATTTCACTCGATATCCATTTGCCGGACGTACTCGGCTGGTCGGTTCTCAGTCAGCTCAAGCATAATCCGCTGACGCGGCATATTCCGGTGCAAGTGCTGACGCTCGATGACGATCGCCATCATGGCCTGGCGCGCGGCGCCTACTCGTTCCTGACTAAGCCGCTGCAGGCCGATCAGCTGAAATCGGCGTTACGCAAGATCGGCACGTTCTCGACATCGACGACCAAGAAGCTCCTGATCGTCGAAGACGACCCGGCAGAACTGTTGAGCATCTCGGCACTGCTCGAAGACCACGACCTCTCGATTTTGTCCGCATCAAGCGGGCAATCGGCAATCGAAATTCTAAATCGTGAAGACGTCGATTGTGTCGTACTCGACCTCAAACTGCCGGACATGTCCGGCTTCGAGATCCTTGAGCATATGAGCCGCCAGGAGACGATGCGTGATATCCCCGTGATTGTTTTCACTGGACGAGAATTGTCGAGCGAGGAGAACTTGCAGATCCGTCAGTACGCCCGTACCGTCGTCGTGAAGGGCGTTGAATCCCCGGAACGGCTTCTGGACGAGACTGCGTTGTTCCTGCACCGTGTTGTGACCGAACTTCCAGCCGAAAAGCAGGAACTCTTGTCACGACTGCACGATACGGACGACTATCTCATCGGACGCAAGGTGCTTCTCGTTGATGACGACGCGCGAAATATATTTGCGTTGAGCAGTCTTCTCGAGCGTCGCGGAATGGAAGTCCTGACGGCGAACACCGGACTGGAAGCCATCGAAACCTTGAGCTCGACCGATGTTTCCATCGTCTTGATGGACATCATGATGCCGGAAATGGACGGTTATCAGACTATGCAGAAAATCCGGAGCAGCGAGAAGAACCAGCGGTTGCCGATCATCGCGCTGACTGCAAAGGCGATGAAGGGCGACCGCGAGAAGTGTCTTGAAGCCGGCGCATCCGATTATCTCGCGAAGCCTGTCGATACCGAGCAGCTGATTTCGGCGCTGCGCATGTGGCTGCACCGGTAACGGAGACGACATGGCAGGCGAATCCGTTTCGATAGATCCCATCAATATTCTTCTGGTCGATGATCAGCCCGGAAAGCTGCTCACGTACGAGGCCATTCTCGATGGTCTCGACGCGACGCTCATCAAGGCGACGACGGCCGAGGAAGCGCTCACCGCGCTTCTCAAGACCGACATCGCCGTCATCCTGATGGACGTCTGCATGCCCGATCTCGACGGGTTCGAGCTTGCGGCGATGATCAGAGACCATCCGCGGCACGAGAAGACCGCGGTCATCTTCATATCGGCGGTCCGGCTTGAAACCGACGATCTCCTGAAGGGGTACCGGACGGGTGCGGTCGATTACGTATCCGTCCCGGTCGTGCCGGAAATTCTGAAGGCGAAGGTCCAGATCTTCGTCGAGCTTTACAGAAAAAGCCGGGAACTCGACACTCTCAATGCCGAGCTCGAGGCACGCGTGCAACAGCGCGCGCAACAGCTCGAAGAATCTCATGCGCGACTGCAGGAAAGCGAAGAGCGCCTTCGTCTCGCCAGCGAAGCAGCGAAGCTCGCGACATTCGAATTCGACCAGAAGTCACAAACGCTGCAGTGGTCGGCCAACATCTCCGACGTTCTTCACAACAAGCTTCCGCTGCATCAAACTTTCGAGTCGTTCATGGCGTTCGTGCATGAAGACGATCGCGAAATGGTGCGCAGCTACGTTCGCACGGCCAATTATGCCGAAACGACGGCAGAATTGGAGTTTCGCGTAACGGGCGCGCGCGGAGTTGCATGGATCCTCGCCCGCGCCAGGGCCTTCAACACCAACAATGCCGAGACGCCGCGCGTACTTGGCACCCTGCTCGACATCACCGATCGCAAGTCGGCCGAAAGCCATCAGCAGCTGCTCATGGCCGAACTCGACCATCGCGTGAAAAACATTCTCGCCAACGTCGCGGCGATCGCGCGGCTTTCCAGTTCCAATGCCGTTTCCGTCAAATCGTTCGCTGCGGCGCTCGATGGGCGCATTCACGCGATGTCGGCAGCGCATGACCTTTTGCGGCAAAGCAGCTGGACCGGCGTCGATCTTCACGAACTCGTTCAGGGGGCGCTTGCGCCTTTCCGTTCCCGCTCGGACAACGACATTGTCGTCGAAGGCGAACGTGTGCGGCTCACGTCAAAGTTCGGCCAGTCAATGGCGCTCGTTCTGCATGAGCTCGTCACGAACGCCGTCAAACACGGGGCTCTATCGAAGCCGGGCGGCCGCGTATCTGTCGACTGGGCGCGGATCGTGACACCGGACGGCGATAAAATCAGGTTCTCCTGGCAGGAAAGCGGGGGACCTCTTTGTACCAAGCCCGAGCGCAACGGATTTGGGCTGGCCGTCATTCGCAGTGCCGCATCCGAGTGCGGCGGGGTCGCGGAAATGACTTTCGCGCCGGAAGGCTTTCAATTCAATTTCCTCGGAGAGCTGTCGTCGCGCGCCCATATGGTTGGCACGCGGCACATCGCAATCGTACCAAGACCGCGCGTGCCTTTGCTCCCGCCCAACTTGGCGGTTCCCGGTCCCTGGCGCATCCTCCTCGTGGAAGACGAGGCGCTGATCGCCATGCAGTTGCAGCTCGACCTCGAGGCCGAGGGTCACACGGTCGTCGGTCCGTTCGCTCAGCTGTCCGAGGGGCTCAAGGCTGCAACGGATTCAAACTTCGACATCGCGCTCATCGATATCAATCTCGGTGCGGACAACAGTGCGCCCATCGCCGAGATTCTCGACCGGCGCAGGATCCCGTTCGCGTTCACGACGGGCTACAACGATCTGGTGTTCTTGCCGCTGCGGCTCAGGGATTATCCGCACCTGACGAAGCCTTACAATCCGGCTGAAGTCAAAGATCTCGTTGCGCTCCTGGGCCATGGTGCCGAGCAGCGCCGCTCCGCAGAAAGCCCGTCCAACCAGGTCGCGTAGAGAGTTTTCCGGTGGGTGCGGCGGGGGACAGCGGCGCGGAGGCCGCGGCGAAATCATCGATCGCACTATGGATAACGGCGCGTTTCTTGAGTTCGCCGATCAAGCGCCATTCCTTAATGCGCTCTTGAAATGCCTTTTTGTTGGCCCGATCTCCTACGAAGCCATCTCCGTCGCGGAGCATACTGTTCTAGCAATCGATGCGGACACCTTGGAGAAGACTCATCCCGTGATGCAAATCACCGAGCTTCAAAGTCTTCTGGAATTCGCCCGGCGCGCCGTACATGGGTCCTCGCATTCTGCGCTGCAGGCAACCAACGCGCTTGCTTAAGAGTTGTTCCCGTTTGCAAATCACTCCCTAGGGGGACCCGATGACCCTGACGACCTCCCAACCGTATCGCTCATCGCTCGACGTCGCGGCAATCGGCAACGGACGCGTTGCTGCGCTCATCGATCAAGGCGCACGGATCGTGTGGTGGTGCTTTCCGCGACTGGATGGCGATCCGATCTTTTGCCGTTTGCTCGCGGGCGATGAGGACAAGGGCTTTTGCGATGTCGTGCTCGAGGGCCAAGTCTCAGCGCAATCCTACTACATACGCAACACCTGCATTCTGGAAACGATCCTGATCGCCGACAACGGCGCCAGCGTGAAGGTGACGGATTTCTGCCCGCGCTTCTGGCGTTACGACAGATCCTTTCATCCGACGCAACTCATTCGGCGGATCGAGCCGCTGAGAGGGCTGCCGCGCATCTCGGTTCGCGTCAGACCTACGTATAATTATGGGCAGCCTGCGTGCAGCGCGTCGCACGGATCAAACCACATCCGGTATCTCTGCGGCACCACCGCCGTTCGCCTCACGACAGATCTTCCCGTGTCCTACATCGCGCACGAGACGTCGTTCTCGCTAACGCATCCGGCGACGCTCGTGATCGGCTCGGATGAACCGATCGAAAGCTCGATCGATTCGATGTCGAGAGAGTTTCTCGAACGCACGCGGGATTTCTGGGTGACATGGGTCAGGGGTCTTGCCGTCAGCTATGAATGGCAGCCCGAGATCATACGCGCCGCGATTTCCCTCAAGCTCTGCACATTCGAGGAGACGGGCGCCATCACGGCCGCCTTGACGACGTCGATCCCGGAAGCGCCGAACACGCCGAGGACGTGGGATTACCGCTTCTGCTGGCTGCGTGACGCTTACTTCGTTATCCGCGCACTCAATCGATTGGGCGCAACGCAATCCATGGAGAACTATCTCGATTACATCACGACCGTCGTCTCCGATACGCAAAGCCCATTGAAACCCGTATACGGGATCGTTCACAACGATACGGCCGCGGAAAGGATCGCGCCGCACTTGCAGGGCTATCTCGGCATGGGTCCCGTGCGCGTCGGCAATCTCGCATCCGACCAGCTGCAGCATGACGCCTATGGCAGCGTGATCCTCGGTGTCGCGCAGATGTTCATAGATCAGCGGTTGCCGCGGATGGGCGACGTCAGTCTATTCCGCGAACTCGAATTTCTCGGAGAGCATGCGCGGCGTCTCTATCTGGAGCCAGACGCGGGCATATGGGAGTATCGCGGACGCTTGCGCATTCATACGCACTCGGCGCTGCTCTGCTGGGTGGCATGCGATCGCCTTGCGCGCATAGCACAGCTTCTCGGCTTGCCGGACCGTGTGGTCCACTGGAAGGAATCTGCCGACAAGATCCGCGCGGAGATTCTCACCCGAGCCTGGAGCGACAAGCGTGGCTCTTTCACCGGTGCATTCGATCACGACGAACTCGACGCTAGCGTGCTGTTATTGGGTGATCTGGGCTTCCTGCCGCCCACGGATCCGCGGTTCGTCAAGACGACCAACGCCATCGGCCGCGAACTCATGCGCAATGGCTTGATGCTGCGTTATGCGGCCGAAGACGATTTCGGCCTGCCGGAATCGGCATTTCTCGCCTGTCAGTTCTGGTACATCGACGCACTCGCGTCCGTGGGTCGAAAGGATGAGGCACGCGAACTCTTCGACGAGCTTCTGAAGAAACGCAACGCATTCGGGCTTTTGAGCGAGGACCTCAATCCTGCAACCGGGCAGCTGTGGGGTAACCTTCCCCAGACCTACTCGATGGCCGGGATGATCAATTCGGCGATGACGCTCTCGCGGACTTGGGAAGATGCATGGTGCGGAAGGCCGGCAAAACATGACACCACGCCCAAGGGTCAGGAGCCGGCCGAGCACGATCTTACCGCTGCGGGCCTGATCAGTCCGCGCCGATCGCTGAACGTCAACTGAGCGAGGGCGCGCGGCCGCGTGTCCGCCGTGTCGTCGCCTGCTTCAACACGGCGACGATGCGGCAACGGACGCCATGCTCGTTGAATTCGCGCTCGACCTGGGCGCTCGGAAAGCCGCTATCGATCAGCGTCGTTCCGAGACCGCGTCTTTCCGGGGCTTGAACGCGCGGGCCGCCGCGCTCGTCCCAGACGAGTTCGAAGGACGATTCATCGTCGTCGATCCGGCTTAGCATCCACTTCACGCTGACCGCTCCGCGCTCGTTCGACCAGGCGCCGTATTTGATAGCGTTCGTTCCAAGCTCGTGAAGTGTCAAAGCGAGCGCGCTCGCAACATCGCCGGGAATGACTGTGTCGGGTCCGCCCATGTCAAACCGGCGCGCGCCGGGAGGCACAAGCGGTTTCAACGTTTCAACGATCAGCTCCTTCAGCGAAGCTCCGACGAAGCTGCGCGTCGCGATCAGGTCCATCGCGTTCCCCATCGCCGAGAGGCGGCCGGATAGCGACTGCGCGAAACTGTCCACGTCACGGCTAAACCGCGCCGACTGGCTGACGAGGCCAGCTATGACGGCGAAGGTGTTCTTCAGCCGGTGGCGGAGTTCGATGTTAAGCTGCTCCAGCTGTAGTTCGCCAAGCGCGCTATCCTGAAACAATGCCTCGTTGCGCGCACGCTCATTCATCAGCCCCTCGACTTTGCGATTGAGGAGATGGATGACTGCAATGATGAGGCAAGACAGTATCGTGAAGCTTCCGAGGGACGCAATCGCCGCGGGATTTAGGCTCCACCCGGGACCAGGAAGAAAGTAGTACCAACTGAAAAGAAATGAGGCTGCGGCGACGATCAATGCGGGCCCGGTTCCAGCGATGAGCGATGCCAGGAGAACCGCCAGAAAAAAGGTCAAGAAAGGTACGCTGTCCTGCAGCCATCGCGTCAGGCCCAACCGCGCAAACGCAGCGATGGCAAAAATTGCCATTGCTACTGGATAGGCTAGGTGTGGCCGGCGCCTAAGGCGCGGAAACACACGTTCGATCAGATTATCGACGAGTTGAACCATTCACCCCCGAACGGCCCTGCGCCTTCATCCAGCATTCCGGCGGCGCTGTAGAGCCGTCGCCGTCCCCCATTTGCGTTCCGCAGAAAGCTATCACGAAATGCGCGCTCAGGCGAGCGCCAGCGGCGGGCTGTGGCAACGAATGCATGCCGAAAACAGCGCTGCACGACATGCTGTTACCGCGGAACAGGACAAGAACGCTGCGCATGGCCGCAGAGAGGGAACCTACAGCATTACCGGGGGTTTATGACAAAGCGTAGTGCCGCTCGGGGGCTGGCTTTTCCTAAGCTCGCGTGTCGGATGGAAGGAGGTCTCGTGGCCAGACTTGTCATGGTTTCGAACCGTGTCATCGATTTCAATGTGGCCCAGCAGGCGGGCGGCGTCACAGTTGCGATTTACAACACCCTCGCTCGGCAAAACGGCTTTTGGTTCGGGTGGGACGGACAAATCGATAATTCCGATTCACTCAAATTGAAGGTCGCGAGAGTCGATGGCCACACCACGGTGACCGAGCCGCTGACGACGGATGACTACAACGAATACTATCTCGGCTATTCGAACTCGGTCATGTGGCCCGTGTTTCATAACCGGCTCGATCTCGCGCAGTTCGAGGCGGGATATTATTCCCGCTATGTCGCGGTGAACGAGAGGTTCGCTCGTCATCTCGCTCCGCTCATCGAACCTGACGACGTCATTTGGGTGCACGACTATCACCTGCTGCCGATGGCGCTCGAGTTGCGTAAGCTCGGCATCGAGAACCCAATCGGCTACTTCCTGCACATCCCTGTCGGTCCCGCCCAGGCCCTGCTCGCCATTCCGGAATACAAGGAGATCGCCAAGGCTCTCAGCGCTTACGATCTCATCGGCCTGCAGACCCAGTCCGACGTGCGGAATTTGATCGATTTCTTCCAGCAAAGCGTATTCGGCAGGCTTCTGCCATCGGGCCGCATTCGCGTTTTCGAGGCGGAACTCGACATTGGATGCTTCCCTGTCGGCATCGATCCTGCAGACTTCGCATTCGGCCCCAACGAAGCGGAAGCACTGAAGGCCGCCGAGACCTCGGAGACGAACCGGATCATCGGCATCGACCGGCTGGACTACACCAAGGGTCTGCCGCAGAAATTCAAATCCTACGGGAGATTCCTGGAAGAACATCCGGAATACCGCCGGCGCATCGTGCTATCGCAGTTCGCGCCACCGACGCGCGAAAGCGTTGAAGCTTATGCCGACATCAAGGCCGAGCTCGAATCTCTCGCCGGTTCGATCAATGGCCGCTTCGGCGAGCTCGACTGGGTTCCGATCAATTACATTCACAGAACCATTCCGCGTGCCGAGCTTCGTGACGTCTATCGCGCATCGCGGATCGGATGGGTTACGCCGCTGATGGACGGCATGAACCTCGTCGCGAAAGAGTACATCGCCTGTCAGGACCCGGCCGACCCGGGAGTTCTCATCTTGTCCAAGTTCGCTGGCGCCGCGGAGCAGCTCACCGATGCGGTACTCGTCAACCCTTACGACCTCAGCGACCTCGTTCACGGTTTGCGGATCGCGCTTGAAATGCCGGTCGAGGAACGCTGCGCGCGTCATGCGCATCTCTTCGACATCGTTCGGAAAAGCGACTCAAACGACTGGAGCCGCAGCTATTTTTCGGCACTGATAAAGGCCGGACAACGCCGGCTTGCACGAGCGCCGAAGTCGTCTTCGGAAATGGGGAAAGCTCTGGAGCGATTGCAAAGTACGGCCAAGAAAAACAATCCACCTAGCCGCTTCGCGGCCAATGTGGTGACATAATGGGTGTCATCATAGAAAGAATAACCATTCCCAGCGGGGATGATGCCATGTCCAATCCGAACATCCTTTGCGTGGACATCGGAGGCACGCTGGTCAAGGCCGCAACCGTCAACGCCTCGGGCGTGTTGATTTCGGATTTCATCACGACGCAGACGCCGAAGCCGAGTACGCCGGATGCGCTGGTCGACCTCATCGGCGACGTCGTGAAGACGCTGCCGACATTCGGGCGCGTTTCCGTAGGATTTCCCGGCGTCGTCGGACGCGATCACATCAAGACGGCACCAAATCTCGGCACCCATCACTGGAACGAATTCGATCTCGAAGCCGCCTTGCAGCGCACGTTCGGCGTTCCCGTCCGCGTGCTGAACGATGCGATCGTCTACGGTTTGGGCATCGCAAAGGGTCCGGGCCGCGAATGCGTTTTGACGTTCGGCACGGGCATGGGTTGCGCCCTGTTCTGTAACGGCTCCGCCTTCTTCGGGCTCGAACTCGGCCAGCACTACGCGAACGACGATCTGAACTACGACCAATACATCGGTCACGCCGCCTACCTGGCGCTCGGCGACGACGCGTGGAACGAACGTGCGAAGCACGTGCTCGCCAAAGTTCAGGCTTTAACAAACGTCGATCACCTCTTCGTCGGCGGCGGAAATTCGCGGCGGATCAACTTCGCTCTCCCTCCGTGGGCGAGCGTCGTTCCGCCGGCGAGCGGCATCGCAGGCGGCGCGCGTCTTTGGCGCTCCGAGATGGATCAGTGGTTCAGGCAGACGAGCGATCTTGTCGGGGCACCCACGGAGTCGAGATGAACGTCCTCACCATTGGCGGCGCAATGGTTGATACGATCGTCACGATTGCGAGCGACAAGATCGAACAGGTCAAGATGCGCAACGCCGAAAGCTCGTTCCTTCTTCTTGAGGAAGGACACAAGACCGAGGCGGAGGAAATTGCATCGAGTTGCGGGGGCGGCGCAGTAAACGCAGCCGTCACGGCCGCTCGGCTCGGTCATCAAACGTCGATCATCGCCAAGATCGGCCACGACGCGAAGGGGGAAATCATACTCCACCTATTGCGCGCCGAAGGCATAGACGTGTCGTGGATCGCCGTTGACAAGAGCGAGCCGACGGGGTCATCGGTCATCATCTCGTCGCATGAACGAAATGCGGCCGTTTTCACGTATCGCGGGGCGAACACGAAAGTCGAAGCTGAGGATCTGCCGCCCGAGGCCTTTGCGGGACGCAATCTCGTTTACGTTGCCAATCTCAGCAATGAATCGGCCAGATATTATCCGCTCGTCGTGGAACGGGCGAAAGCCGCGGGCGCGCTGCTCGCGGTCAACCCCGGCATCAGGCAACTGACGGCCCGCTTCGACGACTTTTGGCACAATCTCAAACACATCGATATTCTCTGCGTAAACCGTGCAGAAGCGCAGACGCTAATGCCGCATCTCCTGCAGTCTTTCGGAGAAGGCGGTGCGCCTTTGGTTCCCAAAGACGACGTACCTGTGCCGCCTCTAGCGAAGCGCGGGCTCCGCAGCGGCGGTTACGAGATGTCACTCGCAAAGTTTCTCGGCGCACTGATAGAACTCGGTGTCGGCGTCATCGTGTTAACGGACGGCGCTAATGGCGCTTTCATCGCGCGCGGACGGGAACTTCATTATCGCACGGCGCAGCATGTCGTCGCAGCGGCAACGACGGGCGCCGGTGACGCGTTCTCAGCTACGTTCGCATGCTATCTTGCGGATACGAAAGATCCGGCGCGCGCGTTGAGCGCAGCGGCGATCAATGCCGCCAGCGTGGTAAAGTTCATCGATACCCAGACCGGCCTTCTCGACAGGCTGGCATTGGAGCAAGAAATCGAACGGGCAAGCGCGGCACCGCTATTCAGCTTCTCCATCTGAGCAGGGGGCAGTGGTTTGACACAGCAATTAAAGAAAAGCACCGCCAGAGACGACATCGCATTGACGACGCACAAACGTGCCGTCGCCGCGCGCGAGACCGTAGAGCGGCTTATTGATCGCGACGAGCCGGTTGCGCTTTTCCTCGACATCGACGGCACCCTTCTCGATGTCGCGCTAACACCATCGACGGTGCACGTGCCGCCGAACCTTGCAGAAGTTCTGGATATGCTTGCGGGACGCCTGCACGGCGCGCTCGCCATCGTCACCGGACGCTCCTTGGAAGAAGCGGATCGGCTGCTTCATCCGGCAAAGTTCGTCGCCGGAGGCGTGCATGGCGGGGAAATGAGATTTTCCGACAACGGAAAAATCGAGACGCTGACGCCGAAATTCAGTTCGGTGCTCACGGCCGACATCAAGAAGATTGCCGAGGATTTGCCGGGCATCGTCTACGAGGACAAGGGCACCGGGATCGCGCTCCATTACCGGCTCGCGCCGGAGCTGCAGTCATCCTTGATGATAATGATCGAAGCGCTCGTGCCGAAATATCCCAATCAATTCTCGATATGCGAAGGCCGAAAAGTCGTCGAGGTTTTGCCGGTCGGCTTCTCGAAGGGGCGCGCCCTCAGGACGCTCGCCGCCTTGCCGAAGTTCACGGGCCGCATTCCCATCATGATCGGAGACGACATTGCGGACGTCGACGCGTTCCGGGCGGCCGAGGCGCTTGGCGGTTACGGCTTGAAAGTCGCCGGCGAGAATTTCTCGGAGGCCGAGTCGGCGTTTCAGGGCCCGGCCGAAGTTCTCGACTGGCTGCGAAGAGTTTCCGAAACCGGCGCGCGGTAAGCGTGGAGAGCCTTAGAGCGTTTCCGCTTTTCTTTGAATCGCGAAAACGCTCTAACCTTTTGTTTTGACGCAATTCCGGACGCGAAACCGTTTCACACTTTTGCTGGAACTGCTCTAGGCGGCTTCAGCCTGTGCCGAGGTTTCGCTCCTGGGGCGGCTCGGTTCGTTCAGCACCATCAGAAGCGGGGTCAGCCCCTCGGAATCGACGAGCTTGAAGATCTCGATGTCGCTCCGCGCCTTTTCGCTCCAGCCCGCAATCTGCAACGCGCGCTCGGCCTTCGAGAAAAGCCCGTGATTTCGGACCGTCCGCTTGTCGAGGTACTGCTTTAGATCTTCGCCCGCGAGCCCCTGCTCTTCCGCCCATTTCTTGCGGATGGCCGTCAAGTCGGTATCGCTTCCCTGCGATTCCTCTTTCTTCAATTTCTGCAGTTCGTTTTCCTGAAGGAGCCACCACTTCCCGCCCTTCGGCCAGCGCACCAGATCGAGGTCGCTCAGCACGCCTGCCAATTGATTGACGGCCATGCCTTTCGCGGCTTCATCCTCATTGTCGGGATCGCAACTGTAGAGGTTCGGGATTACGAGGTACGAGGCCTTGTTGTGATGAACAAAGTGACGGCGAACCCATTCGAGATCGGCGCCGGGCGCGCGATTGATCGCCGTATCGATGGCGTCGCGAATCTGACGGGCGAGCGTGCCTGAGGGGCGGACGGATGGCGGCTCACGCGGCGGATTGATGATGGCCATGGCAAGAAGGCCCATGTCGATGCCGATCGTCGCCAGAAGCGCGATGACATCCCGTCCCGTGATCGGTTCGCCCTCATCGGTATGCCCTGCGGTGACGACCTTGCCGCCCGATACCAGATAGCGAAACGCGCTCGCCGTGTAGGCGCCGATATTGCTCCAAAGATTTTTGACGGCATTCGCAACGCCTGCCGGGCCTTCGTTGAAAACGGCGGCGCGCAGTTTCAACTCGGCGGGTTGATCGGCCTGCGCTGCGGCATCGCGCAACCGCTCGCCAAGCGTCGGATCGTAACAGGACGATCCGGATTTGCCCGGCGGCTGCGACACTGAATCGGCGAGTGCGCGCATTTCGGAAGCGGTCGATTGACCGAGCTGGTTGCTGCGCGCCGCGATGTTCCGCGCAAGGCCGCGAATTTCGGATGCCTTGTTCTCGAAGTTGCGCTGGCGTTCCTCGATCGTCGCGCCACCGAGCACATCGGCCGCCTGACGGAGCGACTGGACATCGGCCTGCACCGGTTCCAGCCACGACCTAGTCATACCATCGCGCAGTGCGCTGACGGCATCGCGCACGCTTCTGCGCGCATTGTAGAGCGGGCCCTTGCCGGCGCCCGAGGCGACGCCGCAGCTGCCGCCGCTCGTTTCTTCGCGCGACATCTGGCTGTCGGACCACGTGACGACGCTATCAAGCTGACCGCGCACCGCGTCGAGCCGTGCTGCAACCGCGGCGCTGGCGTCGCGAGCATCCTCCTGCAGTCCGGCGAGCCCCGTCTTCGTTGCTTCTTCGCCGGAGATCAGGCTCCACCAGAAGCCGTAGCCGAAGCCAATCGACCAGATCGCAAGGAATACGTAGAGTGGAAACGTGATGAGGCGTTCGCGGAGGCGCCGCTTGGCACCGAACGTCTCGCGGAGCGTCAGCCACAGCAGGAACGTCAGCGCGATGACAACCGCGGCCACGAGTACATCGTTGGAGATCGACAGGCCTCCGGCTGGTGCGGCGGCGGTCGAGGATACGCCGACGATGAAGTCGCGCATGCCGTGCCAAGTCGCGTAGCCGGAAATGATCAGCAGCATGAACGATGCGACGCCGATCAGCGTGTTGCGGCCGAGGATGTAGTCGATCGTTCGGCTGATCAGGCTCGGCTGGGTCGAATTCGGCTGGGCTGCATCCGGCATACTCAATCCCCACGCTAACTCTGACGTCTTGAGATAGCCGAATTGGCGGAGATGATCCGTGGCCCGAGAGCAACACTCGGAGCATTCACAGGGGCAGGCCCAGTCGTGGAGGGTACGCTGGCGTCACGGCCCTGTCACAACTCGCGGGCCGACGGCCGAAAGTTCGCATAGGTCGCGTGCGAGCGAGATCAGACCGCTTGCGCCAACGAGGATTTGTTTTCGAGATATTTGGCGAATTGCAGCTTGAACAGACGATTGTATGCGCCGCCACTCGCGATCAACTGATCGTGCGATCCGCTTTCGATGACGTGCCCCGCCTCGATCACATGGATGAGGTCGGCATGCAGAATGGTCGACAGGCGGTGGGCGATGACGAGCGTCGTCTTCCCCTTGGTCAGGTTGCGCAGCTCGCGCTGAATGGCATCTTCGGTTTCGCTGTCCAGCGCTGACGTCGGTTCATCGAGGAGGATAATCGGAGCGCTCTTGAGGTAAGCGCGCGCAAGAGCGATGCGCTGCCGCTGACCGCCGGAAACCTGAGTACCGAGTTCGCCGACCTGGCTGTCGTATCCGCGCGGCAAGGACGTAATGAACTCGTGAGCGCTTGCCGCTTTCGCCGCCTCGATGCAGTTTTCATCGGATGCGCTGTCGAGGCCGGCCCTGATGTTCTCAATGATCGAGCCTTCGAAGAGAAACGAATCCTGGCCGACGACCGAAATGTTGTGGCGGAGCGATACAAGCGAGACATCGGTAATCTTCTGACCGTCGATCGTGATGACTCCGGAGTCAGGTTCGCGAAGCCTTTGCAGCAGGGCGAATACAGTTGATTTTCCTCCCCCGGAATGGCCGACGAGCGCCGTCACCTTGCCGGCCGGAATAGAGAAGCTCATGCCGTTGATCACGGGCTTGTTCGGAAGATACCGGAACGAAACATCGCTGAGCACGATCTCGCCGCTCGTGACCTGAAGCTCGGGCTTGCCGGGCGGCTCGCTCTCGCGCGCGGGAGTGTCCATCAATTCATACATCATGCGAACGCCGACGGACGCGGTGGCCAACTGAAGCTGAACGCGCGAAATCCGGCGCGCAGGGTCGGCACACATCAGCAGCGCGGTGATAAATGCAAAGAACTGTCCGGGACTTTCGCCGTGATAGAGGTTGCGCCAACCCGCATAAAAAACGACAGCGGCGACGGCACAGCCGCCGATCGTTTCCATAAGCGGATTCACGCCGGCGCCAATCGCGAGCATCTTGTTCGATATCCGCTGAACGGCTTCGATCGCTTCGAACATGCGCTTGCGCATCTTATTTTCGAGCTGGAACGATTTCACAACCTGCGCGCCCTGACTCACTTCGCGCGTGATTTGGATAATTCCAGCCAAAGAATGGACTTCGCTTCGCGTCGCCTTCTTGATGCGCTCGACCATTTTGCGCGACGACAACGCGGCAATGGGGCCGCCGATCAGCGCAATGGCCGATAGGATCGGATCCAGTACAATCATCGTTCCAACGAGGCCGATGATCGTGAAAAGATCCCGCCCGAGGTTCAGCGACACCATATTCAGCATGTCCCTGACGGCGTTGGCGTTATACGACATCTTGGTGACAAGGTCGCTCGATGTGTACTGCTGGAAGAAAGCCATATCGACTTTCAGCATATGGTCGAACATGCGCTTTTGCGTCTGCGCGACAAGCCGATTGCCGATGTTGCCGAGAACGACCTCGGAGAAGTAGGCGGCGAACCCTTTGGCGACGAATATCGCAACAATGCCGACGGTGATTCCGACGAGAGCGGCGCGATCCTGATGGACGAAAATCGTATCGATCACATACTTCAGCACGTAGGCGCTTAGCGACGTCATGCCGGCAACCAGCAACATGCAAACGACCACGAGCGCGTATTGCGGAGCATATTCGCGGCCGTTTTCCCTCAGCAGCCGCTTCAGAAGATCAATGGTCGTCGGCATCCGCTTCTCTATGTCGCCCGTAAAAGGAATCCGCGTGTGTTTTTCGCCGGCCGGGGGCTACGTTGATTGGCCATGCTGCCAAAGTCAACGGACGCTCATACTCGCATCGAACACCGGTACCCTCGCCCCCGTGCCAATGGCTTTGTCGTAAGGCCCGGACCGCTTGCCGTATAGTGGCAATTCTGCCGCCGAGGACTGTGGCATCGGCTCAGGCTTCAACTTCGAAATTTTCAGGGCCGCCAGGGGTTTCCGGTGCCTCCGGCGACCGCCGGCCAGAACTTCTGTCGCGCCACATGTGAAAAATCTTCAGCAGCCGGTAGTCGGCCTGGATCCATGAATACCGCAGGCCGTTCAGACCTCCCGTGAAATGTCGCCGGCCGATATAATATTTGAAGAAGTTTACCGGGAACTCGAGGGCCATTCGCGCCACGAGCGCCGCTGGCGACGAGCTGGCGTGCTTGGCGGAGAGCTGCATCCTTTCGCCGAGCTTTCGCTTCAGGTCCTCGTAGCTGCGGAACATATAGTGATAAGCGGGCGCCCGTAGTATGCCGACGGCGTGCCCGTCAGTCACCACTGTGTCGTGGACCTTGGAATTGCGAAACCTTACGACGCGGCGATCGTACAAACGCACGTAGTGGTGATCGCGCGCCCACCGTCTCGGCCGCTTGGTATTCGGATAAACGAGTTCCAGCGGCATGCTGTAAGCAACACGCGACGGCTTTACGTGCGCGAAGAGCGCGATGATTTCTCTCCTCAACGACGGCGTGATGACTTCATCCGCATCGAGGTTCAGCACCCAATCGTTGCGGCACTGGTCTTCCGCGAATCGCTTTTGACCGCCGAAACCCAGCCATCGCTGAGTGATCACGCGGCAGCCTTCGGATGCGGCAACGCGGACGGTATCGTCGGTGCTTTGGCTATCGACGACGACAACTTCATCGACCCACGGTCGCACGGAACGAACGGTGCGGGCGATGCGATCGGCTTCATTCTTGGCGATGATGAAACAGGAGATCGGCAATTTATCCATAAAAAATGCCTTTCAAAATCAACGTTAACATCACATCACGCACAATAAAATTCCGCACGCATTTGCCGAAATCAGCCGGGGCAAATCGTTTGCAACCATTTCGACGCACTGCATCGTCATCGAATACTTCGCGCTTGATTTATCCTCGGCCTGACGACCGAGAACGTTCGGACTAACTCGAGAGCTTTCGACACCTTTAAAGGGCGCCCCGTGTGTGAAGCTTGAAATGAAGCCGGACTACTGGGCGCAGTTGGACCGCATACACCGGGCGTCGCGCAATTGACAGACGATTCTTCACACACATTATTATTTCTCAAGTTGCCAAGGCGCCACCCGTGCGGGCGATACGAATGTTCGCCATGCGATAATGACGTCTCCCGGTCAGCCAACAACCGCCAACCGCGGCGAAGTCCAGGATATCTTCGGCCCGATCGGCTGTGTCTGGGTATTGCGTGCGATCGCGACGGCCGTGCCGTCGACCGCAATGGACATTCGGATCAAGACCTCTGAATCGCCGGCCTCTCGCATGCGGAACAATCGGCGAGTTGATGGATCCTCCTCAATTTACGCACTCCCATAAATCGCCGAAGTCTTCGAGAATCGCCGGCGCTCCTACCTCCTCAGCTGCCGCAAGAGACTTGGCATTTCTCCATTGTTGCGGAGCTTCGGTAGATCATTGCGATCGACGAATATCACAATCGGACAATCGCAAATCTTTTTCCGTGGCGCGTTCTCTCTTGCGCTCTATAGAAGGCGCGAACCCCGCTGCCTCATTGGGAAAACACCTTGCAAGACGGACATCGACCCGAAAAAAATTTGTTTGCTGCCGATCGACGTACTAGTCCCGCCGGGCTTCGCCAGCATGTGCAAAGCTTTCCGTTCCTCGGCGTCTTGAAGTGCTCGCATGACACGCTCGTGACGGGCGACTGGGATGAGATTGTCCTCGACTATACCGTCGGCGCCAGCGGGATTGCCGACGGCGCCCGCCTCAAGATCGCATTCAAGTTCTATACGGACTGGGCCCTTTTCCAAACGGACGATCCCACGGGCGCGAACTTCGTATCGGCGGAATATACGGCTGGACCGACGGTCGAAGGGCAGAGTCCCGCAACCGTTCAGGCTTTAAAAATCAGCTTCGATCAAAAGGGGCATGAGCGGCCATTTCAAAAGGCACTCCTGATCGATATCGTCGACGGCTATCTCAATCCGGGTGACCGCATCACCGTTCGTCTCGGCGACCGGCGTGGAGGCGGCCCGGGCACGCGCGTTCAAACCTTCACCGAGCGCGGCTTCATCTTTCGCGCCTTCATCGATCCTCTCGGCACATCGAAATTCGCGGCCGTCCCTGGCGATGTCACAATCGATTTCGTGCCCGGCAAGCCGTCGGTGCTGTCGATCGCAACGCCTCGCATTGCGCGATCAGGCGAAAGCGTCCCGGTCCGCATCCGAACCTTCGATAAATGGGGAAATTGCTGCGTTGATCTCGGCCGCACGGTCGAAGTGTCGATCACCTCGAAGCCGGACGGCGAGCGAGAAGGCAAGACATTCTCGCTGCCCGCAGAGGGTTGGGCGGTCGCCAAATTTGATCTGCCGACGGGGAAAAGCAGCGGCGAAATCGAGATCACCGCACGCTTGCTCGACCTGCCCAATATTTCCGAAGCTCGAGTGGCCTTGCGCGTCGATCCAACCTTCAGGCATCCGCGCGCGTGGTTTGCCGACCTTCACGTTCACTCCGAAGATACGGTCGGCATCAACAACACCGAGTACAATCTCAAATACGGGCGTGATGTCGCTGGGTTGGACGTCCTCGGCTACACGGCCAACGACTTCAATATAAGCGAAAGCAATTGGAACAACGCGGTCAATCTCATTCGGACGCTTCACGCGGACGGTTCGTTCGTCTGCTTCCCCGGCACGGAATGGTGCGGAAACTCATGCGCTGGCGGCGATCACAATGTCATTTTCCTGCATGAGGGAAAGCCCGCGTTTCCGTTCACGCAAAGCGGGGATTCCGCACGCTCGTTCGAGTGGAATGACGGAATGAAAAGCTCGACGATCGAGCCGCATGTGTGGCCACTCGAAAAGCTCTGGGACATTTACGGTGGCGACCCCGAAGGCCATCTGCTGATCCCGCATGTCGGGGGCCGTCGCGCAAATCTCGACTGGCACAACCCCGAACTCGAACGTCTCATCGAGGTAGGTTCGACTTGGGGCCATTTCGGTTGGTTCTATCAGGATGCGATTTCGCGCGGCTATAAGCTCGGCGCATCGGCAGCGGGTGATGAGCACAGGGGACGCTGCGGGGGCGGCGCGCCGGGAGCTGCGGTCTTCGGCGTCAAAGGCGGACTGACCGGCATCCTTTCGCCTGCTTTGACACGGGATGGCATTGCCAAGGCTTTGCGAGCGCGCCACACGTGGGCAACCACCGGCGAGCGCCTTGTGGGACTGCTTTCAGCAGACGATCATATCCAAGGCGATGAGTTCATTGCCAATGGTCCGCTACGGCTGAACTATCGCTTACTCGGCAGCGCCGGTTGGGACTATATTGCAGCCCACGACCACAGCGGGATTTTCTGGGAGCGCGACCTTCAACGCGAGGCAGGCTACAGCACGCGCCGCTTTCGTTTTCGCTGGGGCGGCGCTCGCGTCAGGGACCGCTATCGTGCGGCGCGTTGGTCCGGCGTTCTCAAGATTACCAACGCCACCATCCATTCGATCAAGACCCACGGCTTCGAGCATCCCGAAGAGACGGCCTGGCGGCGCGGAGCGACTGAGGTCGTGTTCAACTCGGAAACGTATGGCGACGCCGACATCATCGAGATTGATGCGAGCGGATTGCCCGATGCCAAGATTTCAATCGAAGGCACCATCGGCGAATATCCAAAAATCAACGCCGCCCGTTCCACGAGTGCGTTTGCTCATTGCCCGGAGTTCAAGTGGGATGTGACGGGCGCCGAGCTGCTGCGACAGGGAAAATTGCGCCAGGACCTCGGCGGGGCCGACCTGTTCCTGGCACTCGAGCGTTTGACGGATCTGGACTTGCCGCACGAAATTTCGGGTGAGATCGCGATCGATGCCACCAACGGACCGCATGGCTTCCGGCCGGTGTACCTCTTCGGCCGTCAGACCGACGACGAAAAACTCTGGACATCGCCGCTCTTCATCAGGTTCGCGTAATGCGAACCTGATGAATGCGCGAGCCATCAGGGCAACAGGTCTGCAGGTTCGAGCTTCGATTTGACGAAGCCATTCTCCGTCGCCGCCGCAAGACGCTCGCCTAGGAGCTTCTTGAAGTTATCATCGACCTCGATCTTGATATCGTCGAGAGTCTTTGCGGCATAGAGCGGGTTTTCACCCGCGAGCTTTTTCACCACGGCCGGATCGATGCGCTGCGACTCGGCAAACCAGGCGCTGGCCTGATCGGGATTTGTCGCGATAAACAGCACCGCCTCCTTCAGCGCATCGACGTAATGCTTCACGGCTTCGGGGTTGCTGGTGAGATATGCCGTTCGCACAATCGACGTAAAGCGGAACGGCCATGTCTGGATGGGCTTGGCACCAAGGCTTTCCTCCAACCGCAATACTTGCGGCTGCCGGATCAAAGCGGCGTCGACCAACCCCTTTTCCAACGCAGCAGGCAGTTCGTTCGGTTGCAAATTGACGAGCTCTACGTTGGCTTTCGGATCGAGCCCGCTGCTCTTCAGGCTGACGACGAGATCGAGATGGGATTCCGAATTAAAGGAGACGCCGATCTTGCGGCCCTTCAGATCGGCCAATGACTTGACCTGGCTATCCTTCGGCACCAAGAGCGAATGGCTCGACTGCCCGAGCGTCGCGACGAACTTCACCGAGCCTGGCGACTTGGAGGAAATCGACAATGGAGGAAGAAAGCTTGTTACGATCGCGTCGAGATTGCCTGAAGCCAGACCCTCCAGCATCGGCGGCCCGTACTGAAATCCGGTGAATTCGGCAGCAAGCTGATGCTTGGCGGCAATGCCGGCCTTGTCAAGAACGACCGGCACCTGACCATTCATGCCGGACGGATAGCCGATGCGGATCTTTGCATCTTCGGCCCACGAAGGGCCCTGAGACGCGAATAATCCCAGCAATCCGATTGCAAGCGTTTGGAGAACGCCCAGGCATGCACGTGACATCGTATTAAACCCCCATTTTAGCGCTGATAATTCCAAGGCACGATCAGGCGGCGCTCGATCAATCCGAGCGCGCCGATCATCGTCGCGCCGAGCAGTCCGATAACGGTCATGCCCACGAGCACGCGCGGCGTCTCGAGATCGAGGCGACTGATCTGAATCATGTAGCCGAGCCCCGATTGAGCAGCGATCAGCTCGGCTGTTACGACCGCCATCCACGCCTGTCCGAGGCCAATTCGAAGGCCGGTCACAATCATCGGCAGGGCCGAGGGCAGCATCACGGTAAGCAGAAGCGCGGGTGTACCCGCTCCGAGCGATCGCGCAGCATTGACGTGTTCTTGCTGCAGGGATGTGCCGCCGACGAACGTATTCAGAAAGATCGGAAAGAAAGCCGCAACAGCCGTGATGAAATAGCTCGGCGGATCACCCAAGCCCATCCAGAGGATCGCGAGGGGAATCCACGCGATGGGCGGGATGGGACGCAGCAAAGCGACGAGGGGCATCACTAGACCGCGAAGAATACGCGAATATGCGAGCAGAAGAGCGAGAGGAACAGCAAGTCCGGCAGCGAGCAGGAAGCCTGCGAAAACACGAACGATGCTGGCCTTGACGTCCTGCGCGAGCGATCCGTTGGCGATCAACTCGCGATAGCTTTCCAAGACGGCAAGCGGCGTCGGAAGCAAGACGGCGTTGTTGAGATGCTTGGAAGCCAACGTCCAAAGAGCGAGGAAGGCAGCAATGCCGGCAGCACCCAACAACAGCGGGGCGCCGACCGAACCGATCTTCGCAATCCGTCCCAAGCGTCGCGTCATCGGAATGATTTTCTTGCTTCGGCGCGGATGATCTCGGAGATCTCTCTGCGGAGTTCGATGAAGGCAGGCTCGTCCATGACGCCGGTGGCTCGCGGCCGCGCAAACGGAACGTCGAATTCCCGTGCGATCCGGCCTGGCCGCGTCTGCATGACGACGACACGATCGGCCAGGAAAATTGCCTCTTCGATATCGTGCGTTACGAAGACAACCGTCGGACGCAGCCGGTCCCAGATCGACAGCAACTCTTCCTGCATCAACGCACGCGTCTGCGCATCGAGGGCGCCGAACGGTTCGTCCATCAGCAGCACCGGCGGCCGCGTCGCGAGGGCTCGCGCTATACCGACCCGCTGCTGCATGCCGCCCGAAAGGCTCGAAGGCCAAGCGCTCGCGACATCGCGGAGGCCGACCGTGTCGAGAAGATCGCGGGCGATACCTAGCGGATTGGGAAGTCCGAGGCGACGCGGTCCGAAGGCGACGTTCTCCAGAACGGACCTCCAGGGGAAGAGCGAATGCTTCTGAAAGACGACACCGCATTTGGCCGAAGGGCCCCGCAGCGGTTCGCCGTCGAGGAGGACGTCGCCGCTCGTCGGCGCTTGAAATCCAGCGAAGACATTTAGAAGCGTGGATTTCCCGCAGCCGCTCGGCCCGAGTAAAGCGACGAACTCTCCAGCGCCGATTGCAAGCGACGCATTTTCGACCGCCGGCCACTGGCGGTTGCCGAAGTCGACCGTGGCGTTCTTGAGATGCAAGCGAGGCGGGCCTGCCGGAACCGTCTCTGTGGCATGGGCAGAATCGGCATCCTCAACGAGGTGCACGAGCCGCGGAGCTTGCGCCTTCAGTGTTATCATCGCTCTTTCAATTTGGCGCGACACTGAGAAGTGCGCGGCATCCCCCTAATGGACAGCCCCTCGCACTACGACCGGTCATGACCCGCCGGAACGAAGAAATATTGCAATGCTTAGATGCGTGACCGCAGATATCGTCAGCCGCTGTTATCTTCGCCCGTTCGCCACGATTGCGGATTGCGATCGGGTACGAACGGCCGGCTCAATTCCAGTACACGCTCCGACGGCGCGTGCCAGCCTTGCGGAGCGTAACTGTCGTCATGCAGGTAAAGCCGCACGCGAACGAGCCGGGAGCCGGCCGTGAAAGTGAAGTGGCGGCTCATAGGCGGACACGTCACGAAGGAATGATATTTCGATAGTTGCGCGCAATTGACGAAGCTCGTCCCCCATTTGCGCTCGACATGGCTGCGGCCGTTCACGACGTCATCCGGATAAGTATGCGTATGGCCGCCGAGCCAGATATCAACGGAACCCGGATTCTGCTCGAGGTACCGCTCGAATTTTTGTGCCTTCGGCTCGTCGTCTACGAAGTAGAGATAGGACGCGCCCTCCGGCACGCCATCGACCCCGTGATAGCGTCCATGCCGGTAGCGGCCATCAGGGTAACGCGAGACACCTTCGAAATCGCCCGAGGCGACCGTTGTTTCTCGCAGCATGTGATGGTGGCAGCTGATCACGATCTCGTTGCGCGCCTCCTCCACCTTCTGCCTCCACCACGCCCACGTTTCACCTGTCACTGCGCCGGCCGGAGAGCCGCCGCCGAATTCCTGCCGCCCGACCGGATACGGCAGGTCGTTGCGATCGCTCATCATCAGAAAATTGATGTTGCCGACTTTGAAAGAATAGCGCTCCCACGTTCCTTTGATGGGATATGGCCTTCGCTGCGCATCAACACCCGATGTCTCGCGGCTTTCGCCGACCGGATCGACCCATTTGCGAAACCACCAGTTGTCTGGCTTGCCTAAACTCGAGGCTGCCGCTCCCGGCGAAGCATCGTGATTGCCGGCGACAGGATAGATCTGCTCGCGCCTATGGTGTTTCAAAACGCCGAGCTGGCGGACGACCTCCTTGCCTTGCTCGTCGTCGGGAAGATCCCAAAGCCCGGCATTGTCTCCAAGATCGAGCGCGATATCCCAGCGAAACGCCGGACCGCCAAGTTCGCCTCCCTCTTCCGACAGGCGCAACGCCGTCGCGAGACTCTCCGGATAACCGGCGGGGGGAATGAAGCCCATTCCATTTCGAATGGCGGCCGACACGGCTCGATCCGTCGCGACATGTGCGTCGGAGAACACCCAAAGATGAAAGGTTTCCGCCTCGCCCTCATCAGGGGTTGGACCGGTCGACATGATTGTTCACTCCGCGCGCGTGGGATTCCGATTGGCGCGAGCAGCTCGCGTCTCTCAAAGGCTCTTGCGCACGTTGGCTTTTGCGCCATGCGCAGAAGGACCCAATTTCTTGTGATTTTTGCACTGCCGACGGTGGTAGAGATGGAAGGCGCAAAATAGGGAGCGCGTGCAAAGCGTCTACGAAGAAAAATGTATAACGATATGTGGGCCTCTGATTTGTCGACACACGACACCGTGCGCGGACGTCGCTCAATCAAAGTACTTCGTCATTAAAAAATAGTCGGAGCGAGAGGATTTGAACCTCCGCCCCCAGTTCGGTAAAAGCCAGCTTTCCACGACTCTAGTACTACGGACGTTGCGATAGGGTTCAAAGCCAAGAACGCAACCTTCCGATTTCCCGTTTCAGAATGTCGATTCTCGGTTTGATCTGACTTTCGAAGCTATAAACTTCAAGGGCACGTTTTTTGCCAGCCTCGGCGATATTCCTGAGCGCGGCGGGATTGTTACGATACCACATCAGCCGCTCAACGATGACATCAGCATCGTGCGGGACGATGACCAGATCGCGTTCGACCTCGAACTCAAGATTTAGTTTGAGCGGATCGGTGCAGAACAGCGCCACGCCGTTGAGCATCGCATCCGATCCGCAACCGGTCGGAAAACCATCGAAGGCGCCCGGGGCGATGACGAACGGTACGTTGCAGAGCAGGATGATATCCTTGTCCTGATAGAAGCGGGACAGCCACTCCTGGGTCTGGCCACCGTGGAACGTGATCCTGTCCTCCAGCCCGTCGATCGGCAAATCTTCGGCGTTAAATCCGCCGACGACATGGAAGCGGCATTCCGGCAACGTCGCCGCCAGACGCCTCGCGACCTCCAAAAACAAGTCATAACCCTTGTCGTGCCCGTCCGGCGTGTATTTGTGAGCAGTGAAGCAGATGTCGAGAGTTGTTTTTCCAAATCCGAAATAACTGTGCTCGCGCGTCGCGCCGTCGAGATTAATCCGCGGCGTCACGACACCGTAGATGAATTCGATCTTGTCCGGCGGACAGAAATTCTTTTCCAGAAGATAGTCGCGCGTGATTTTCTGGGTGACGATCACGCGCCGGAACATCTTGCTCCCGAACACCCGCCGCAGTCGCTCGTCGGAGGCAGTATCGTTGATATAAAACGATCCGCCCGGATAGAGCGTAAACACAAACGGCAGATGATTGCGCTCGAAATATTCGATGTTTTCCCAGGCATTCCCGGCGAATATCGAATAGGCGAGCCTGCTGCGCACCGGTTCGTTCCGGTCGAGAATTGTGATTCTGCCGCTCGCGCCGCGATGATCCGATTCATGAGCGCGGATGACGTCTGTAACCGACCTGATCTCGCGAAAAAATGTGAATGCCCTACCGGTCGTATAAACTACGGATTTTTTGAAGTGCTTAAGGTAGGCGTCGTACTCTTCGAGCCGAAACGCCGATTGCGGATGCGGATAGGCATCGTCCGCAATAACAAGCTCAAACGGGCGGAGACGTCTCCGCCATTCCTTCCATCTCGCCTTGATCGCCAGCCGCGCCTGCGCTTCCTGATTGTAGGTAATGATGGAAACCGACACCTTGGACGATGGCTCGTTATTATCCTTCAGGCGCAATGCCTCCCGCTCGATCGTCGAGCAAAGCTTTGACAACTCGTTTTTTCGGGAGTCTTCGAGATGGGCCTTGATCAGAACGGCATACGTGTCCGCCCGATAAATCAGCGTGAGCCGTTGCTCGGCATAGGCGAGCGCCGGCTTGACCGAATCCCAGTTGGTGTCGTCAATGATCAGAAGTCCGCCGGGGTTCAGCAACGAGATATAAAGCTCGACATCCTGCATCACGAATTTGGTGTCGTGATTGCCGTCGATATGAACGATATCGACCGTGATGCATTGATCGCGAAAATATTCGATCGCCCTTTGCGAGGTCTGCCGAATGATTTCGGTGCTCTGCGAAAGGCGAAAATCGTCCCGCCGCCGCAGGGCGTCGGTGTACAGCGCATCGTAGTCGGTTTCCTCGAAGAATTTGTTGACGGCGTCAACCACGGCTTCGGGAAGATCGTACTCCTGCGCATCGAACCGGGTATATGGATCGATGCCATAACTGTAGCCCTCGCGACGGGAGAGAAAAAAAGCGATGGGAAAAAAGCTGCGGCCGCGATAAACCCCGATCTCGATGAACGTGCGCAGAGAAAGCCGGTCGGCCAGTGCCGCCATCACACCGATTTTCTCAATCGCACTGCCGCCGCCGACATCGACCGGGATGGAATTGGCAAGCCTGTTCAGTTCTTGCAGATTTATCATTAAAAGTTCCATATCGATAAACGCAGGCCCACCGACATCGCCAGACAGCTAGGAATCGGACATCCGTGTACCGCGCACTTGTCCGCTAGCAATCAGTGCGTGACCAGGTTCATGCGACCTCGGTGGCGGATACCATCGCGTAGGGTTCTCTAGTCCGCTGAAGCGGGTCAGCAGAAAGTCCTGCAACGCCGTGGTGCCGGTTTTATGAGCGCCGACGTGCACGACGACGCGCATCAGCCGGACCGTTTGCCAAGGTAGCGCTTCGTGAGGCGCCGCGCGGAGAGTTTAAAGCGGTATTTCAACGCCTCGATAAGCTCCGGCGTCCGAAAGGCTCTCGGGTCGGTAACGGCTTCTAATGGGGGGCCGCTTGCATCGGATCGCAATGCCGGCTGCGGAGAAACGGATTCTGGGAGCCATAGGCATTTAGCTCCCATCAGTTTTTGGAATGTTAAGGCATTGAAGGCGTATTTTTCTTCAAGTCGTCGGGCCGATACCGGTGTCCCCAGGAGTTCGTAGGCCCATTCCAAGCCGATATTACGGTACAAACCTTCGATGTTCGGAGCGCTGTCGAGAAGATAAAGAGTCTTCTCAATCCGGAGATCGGTGTCATCTTCTATCGGCTTCGTAGACCCGAAGCTATTGAGCCAGGACTCGGTATCCATGCTTGCGATGAGGTTGCGCACGATCAAGGCACGTTCATTGACGTCGCGCCGTGCATTTGTGCTTGTCGCGCCTGATGCGTTGCTTGCGTTGGCGAACCAGCGGAATTTGACGAGGCGCTCATCAAGCACGAAAATGTCATACTTCTGGAGAACCCGAAGCCACATGTCGTAGTCGGGCAGTTGGCGAAATCTGTTGTCGTAATAGCCAACGCGGTCGTAGGCCTCCCGTCGAATGAGGACCGAGGGGTGGCATAGGCAGTTGCCCTTCAAAACCAGCTTATTTGTCCATTGTCCCCGGGATCTGTTCGGCTGCGTGAACACATTCCATAGCACCTTTCGGTCCTTTGGAACGTTGGTGCCGTCCTGATCAATCCACGAAACATTGGTGAACACGGCGCCAATTTGAGGCGAGCGGTGAATGACAGCAAGTTGCCGCTCGAGTTTATTGGGTTCCCACAAATCGTCCGAATTGCAGACTGCGACCAGGTCGCCGCGCGTCATCTGCACCGCGATGTTCATGGCGGCGCAGGCGCCCACATTCTTTTCGAGCAAGTTGATGCGGACACGAGGGTCGTCAATTTTCTTCAGGATATCCCGGCTGCCGTCGGACGAGCCGTCATCGACGATGATGAGCTCCAATGGCGCGGAGGTTTGAGAGAGGATCGAGCTGATGGTTTGGGAAATGTACGGCGCGTGATTGTAGGACGGCACCACGACTGAAATTAGCATCAAGCATTCCCCATGCCGAATTTCCTCTGCGCCTCGATGACGAAGGGTTGGTAGGCGAAATCGGTGATCTCGTCGAATGCGCTCAGCGTATCGCCGATCATCGATTTGCGTTGATGTGCCGACAAGCGCGACCATTGTCCTTCCGCATGCAGCACGTAGCGCGTGGAGGGCGTTGGATCGAAAATGACTGGCCCCTTGCTGGCGAGGATGAGATTGACGATCCAATCGAAGCCGCGGACGTGTTGAACACGATCGAGGACACTCTGGAGCTGGCCGGTTCGATACATGCAATTGGAGAAGGTCGACGGGCTATTTTCAAAGAGCAGATCGACAACGCCCAAATTCCAGTAGCGCCGTGTGTGCGCGAGAGCCGGATGCAAGCGCGAAAGCTGATCTTCGGTAACTTCGCATGCCGTAAAGCAGAAGGCGGCATGGCTCATCCGCTTCAGGCAATCAATTTGGCGAACGAGTTTTGTTGGCGATGTCCAAACGTCGTCGCCTTCGAGAATGGCGAGGTAGGGTGTCGTGATCGTGCTGATGACGTGGCGGTAGTGCCGCATGGTTCCGAGGTTGGCCGGATTTCGCCTGACCTCAATGGGTATGGAGGGTGAACGAGCCGCAACCGCCTTGGCCGTTTCGAAGGTTGAATCCGGCGATGCGTCATCCGAAACGAGGATTTCGATGTCCTGGTGCTCGGACTGGGCGATTGCGCTCCGCATCGCCGCTTCGATCGTGCGTTCCTGATTATAGGTCAAAATAAGAGCAGTAATTTCAGCCATTATGATATTGAAGTCTTGATGATGCTTGCCACGCGGAAGGCGTCTTCCTTTTTCATATTGGCCGATAATGGAAGAGCAAGCACTTCGGCTGCTGCACGGGATGCATTTGGAAAGCTATTGGAGGCGGAAGGACAAACCCGGCGATAGGCTTTGATATCGGACAATAAAGGATAGAAATATCGTCGTGCAAAAACACCGCACGATTTGAGATCTCGCTGCACGTTATCTCTTTTGCCGTCCCGGACCCTTATCACATAGTACTGCAAGCGGTCTGAAATGCCCGGCCGGTCTCGCAAAATGGAAATGCCCTTCACATTGGCGAGGGCCTCGTCGTAGCAATCGCGGATTTCGCGCCGCCGCTCGAGATCATCGTGATAATGGAGCAAATTGGCCAAGCCAAAGGCAGCATGGATTTCGCTCATCTTGGCATTGATGCCGATATCCACGACCGAGTCTTCGGATTCAATGCCGAAGTTCGAAAGCAACTCAATCCTGCGGTGGAGTTCCGGCGAATTGACGCAAATTGCGCCGCCCTCGGCGGTGGTGAAAATCTTGGTCGCGTGAAAGCTGAATGTCGTGGCATCCCCATATCGGGACACATCGACATTGTTGTACGTCGACCCGAAGGCGTGGGCGCCGTCATAGACCAGGGGAATTCCGTGTTTCTTGCTGATGGCGTCCAGCCGGACGACGTCGCATGGGTTTCCATAAACGTGGACGCCGAGAATGCCGGATACGTTGTCCTCCATCGCTTGCTCGACCGCGTCGGGGTCGATGGTCAGGAAGTCCTCTTCGACATCCACAAACAGCGGCGTCACCCCCGTCCAGATCAGCGCGGCCGCCGTGGCTGGAAAGGTGAAAGGTGTGGTGATGACTTTTCCGCGGAACTCGAGGGCACGCGCCACGACTTCGATGGCAGCGGTGCCATTTGAGGTCAGGGAAAGATGGGGCACTTTGATCATCTCGCTGAGCCGCAGCTTCAGTTGATGGTTCAAGGGGCCTGCGTTGGACAGTCGCCGGGACTCAAGGGCTGTCCGCAAGAGTGCTACAAGTTCGGCTTCTGTGGGAACTGACGGCGTCGTGACGTACAGTGGCAGCGTGGCGGACACGTTTTGACTCCGATGAACCTATGCACTGGATCGCAAAGGGCGCGCTGGAACTCCTGCCACAACTGTTTCAGCTGGGACGTCTGAGATAACCACTGCGCCCGCGCCGACAAAGGCATTTCTTCCGATCTTCAGAGGCTTTCCTGCAGATCCGTTGATGACTGTTGCGCCCACGCCTATGGTCGCGCAGCAGTCGATGGCGACATTCCCCGCGCACGTCACGCGGGGGGCCAGCGTGCAGTGATCTGCAATCACCACGTCATGGGAAATCGAACAGTGAAAATTGATGATCACATTTTCACCGATCACCACATTTTCCGATATTGCGGTTCCGAAAAATATCTGACTGCCTGGCCCGACCGAGGCGGTGGAGGACATCCAGACTCCGGGGGCACGAAGGGTCAGTGGGGTCAAACCATCCGAGAGGGCGCGATGATAAAGAGATTTCCGGGCAGGCGAGTCGCCGATGGCGATGAGAATATTGGCGTCGGGAAATCGCGTGATGGCGTCGGCGTAGGTGATGACCTCGACGTTTGACACAGTGCGGCCCGGATTGAAGTCATCGAGCAATGCGACAGGTTCTACGTTCAGAGCCGCACGTGCAATTCCCAAGACCTCGCGCGCATGACCGCCTGCGCCATAAATCAAAAGAGGCCGTGCGGCCATTAATGCGAACCCTTCAAGCCTCGGTGTGCGTCTTATGACGACCTGGTAGCCGCGATGGAGAACCTCGAGTTCAGCAGAGCACCACGAAAGAAATGTGTCGATGGCTTCTTTCGGGCGGTCTTTTGAGGCGCGGTGCAATTGCCATTCGTTATCGTTCCAGTTACGCAAGCTGCCGGGCCTGGTCAACTTCCATGCGAGCAAACTGTCGACAGACACATCGGCCCTGAAATGACTTCCATCTACATACGATCTAAACGTCAAAGTTGGATCTGCGGCGGTGCTCGATGTAAGATACTGGAAAATTCCAAGGGGAGATCGTTTTGAATTTCACGGCTCACAATATCGAATTGCCCGACGGAACTCAGACCTTCCCGCAAGCGGGCGGGTTGATGCAGACCTATCCATGGTTCCTTTCAGCGAAGAGAATGATTGAAGCTGTTTTCCCGAACGGGTTCGAAAACGTAAGTCTTGCGGACTTGGGATGTTTAGAAGGCGGCTACACAGTCGAATTTGCGAAGCTTGGACTGGATTGCCTGGGCGTTGAAGCGCGCCAAAGCAACTTCAATAATTGCGAGATCGTTCGATCGGCGTTCAGTCTTCCGAACCTGCGCTTCGTGAAAGACGATGCGTGGAACCTTCCGACTTATGGGAAGTTCGACGTCACGTTTTGCTGTGGGTTGCTCTATCACCTCGATAGGCCCAACACATTTCTTAAGATGCTCGCAAAGCAGACGAATAAGCTTTTGATCGTTCAGACCCACTTCGCTGGGGAAAACCAAGCTAAGTTCGATCTATCAGATCTTGCTGAAAATGATGGACTAACAGGCCGCTGGTATAGCGAATACGACGGAGAATTCGACGAGGCGGCTCTAGACAGTGCGCGGTGGACGTCGTGGAAGAACGGGAAGTCTTTTTGGCCCACCCGAGAAGCCTTGCTGCAGGCCATTTTAAGTGCTGGCTTCGATTTGGTGCTAGAACAGTTCGATGGGCTTGCGCCACGTATTGATATGGCGATGAAACCAGGTGGTCAGTACGTCGACTTTTGCCGAGGAACTTTTGTCGGGATTAAGCTCTAAAGGCCGGCTCGTGGCCTTTACGGGACCTGAACGATCAACTTCGCGCTTGGCCCTCGACGACAAGGAAACACCCTCCAATCGGGCAAATTTGTCTGCTTCTGTCACTGGCTTGTCTTCGTTATCGGCAACCCTGCAGCTAGGGAAATGCTTCGCCCAATACGGATGACCCTGGTAGACGATCGAAGCGCTGCCGAGCGAAGACTCTTCTCGGCGCTTAGTGCACAAAACTCTTGAGGTAGTGGTCGAAGTCTTCACGATCAAAGCCGCTTCGGCTCGCGCTCGGCTTCTTCTTCTTGAGCTTTCCCGTTTCAGCTAAGCGGTCGACCTGGCGCAAGCTCAACCGCAGCACTTGGGCTGCCTCAGCGCGCGTTACATGCTCAGGAAACGGCTTGCTCATGGCCGCGAGATCTGCGAGTTGCAAAACACCAGCAAGGCCCCATCAATCGGGACACGAGCGATTCCTAGGGTGAGTTGCGAATTCTGCAAGTCATTGAAAAAATGGTCGGAGCGAGAGGATTTGAACCTCCGACCCCCAGTCCCCCAGACTGGTGCGCTAACCAGGCTGCGCTACGCTCCGAATTGGAAATCTCGATGGCATCTGCCTGAACTTCAGGTCAGGGAGGCCACCCGGCCGATTTGGCCGGTCGATCTTGGCGTTGGGTACCCGGAACGATCACCCCCGTCAAGGACGATGTACCCGGCGCCTGCGCATCTTGGTTTCTCAGGCTCAAACCGCGGGTTCGGGATCGCGAAATCCCTGGCGCACCCGATGGCTTAACGACGGTATTCCGGCAATCGCTTCAGGATATCGATAATCGGATTGTCCACCCAGGCATGGGTTACGAGATCCCGGTGGCGGCCATCGCCTCCCGGAACAACCGCGACGCCGCCGGTGGCCAGCCGGGTATTTATCTGCGGACTGACGTCGACGTCGTGCGCGGCAAGGATGTCCTCGAACTGGGCGTTCTGATTGCGGGTGGAGCCAAGGTAGACGCTGACGAAGAACGCCGATGGATCCGCCTCGATCCAATGGGCGAACTTATCGAGGTCGCCGTAAAGCGAGTCCAATAGAACGACGCCACGAACGCGCTTCTTCAATCCGCCGCGCTCGATCGCGGACGCAGCCGCGACGTATCCACCGCTGTAGGCGACGATGATGACCGGCATGCTCGCAAAGGTGCGGAGCGATTTGCGATCGCCGTGCAGGCGCGCGAGCTGCTGTCCGGCCTCGCCGATGAACCGTCCGAAGACGCCGGGTTGCCAGAATTTGCCGGCGCTCGAGTCCGCGGCATCGACGGCGAGTTGAGGCGCGACGAGAACGACATTCGCATTCGATGCCGAGATCTGGTCGGGAACTTTCTGGCGCGCGAGAACGTCACGCTCAAGCGTTGCGCCGTGGCCGTGAAAGAAAACCATCATCAACGCCGGGCGGCGGATATCGAAGCCCTTCGGAATGTGCAGAAGCACCCGATTATCGTTGTAGGTCTGATCTTCCCAATAAACGCGGCCAGAGCCGGTGCGATGTCCCTTGCGGCCGTTTTCATCGACGTTGAGAAACGGCGCGTTCGAACCCGGCATGGTCCCGTGATAGGGGAAAGGCGCGGTATCGAAGGGGACGAGAGTCGTTTTTGCGGTCTTGGTCGGGCCGCTTCTCGATTGAACCTGTGTTTTGGAAGGCGCGGCAGGATGCTTGGCCGTCTTGTTGGCCGCGACAGACTCAGAAGCATTCAACGTCCATGCGAGGCTTGCGCCGAGAGCTTGCGCAAGAAATCGTCGTCGCCCGCAGTCTATTCTCGGCGGCGCCATGCGCTCCGACGCTCCGTCATCTTCATTAGAGTTGCGTTTACCCTCAAACAGAATAGTCAGCCATGATTCGGCAATAAATCGATGCGTGGCTCTAATGTCCAAAGTTGTCCAATTCGTGAGATACGCTGGCGAACACTAAAGTGACGACGTTATGACCCACTGCGGCCATGACGTGAACCGAACCCTCCGTGCAACGCTCTAGATGTATTTTAGCAACGGGCTTTTAACATGTTCCATCGGCAGTTGTTGCCCCGCACCCGAGTCAATAGTGTCCCACGAATCGGTCACGGTTAAGCTCAATCAATGACAACTGCCGCCAGCATGCCCGCCCCGTCCTCGATCGCCCCGCGGATCGACGTCCGGACAGTTTCGACGGTAACTGCGACCGCTCTCGCCGTCGCCGACATGATCGGTATCGGCGTTTTCACCAGCCTTGGCTTTCAAGTCGCGAGCATTCCCTCGGCATTTCCGGTGCTATTGCTCTGGATCGTCGGTGGCGTTGCGGCGCTCTGCGGCGCCCTCGCCTACGCGGAATTGGCGGCCGCGTTCCCACGCTCAGGCGGCGAATACAATTTTCTCTCGCGCATCTATCATCCGGCTGTTGGATTCCTGGCGGGATGGATATCCGCGACACTCGGCTTCTCGGCGCCGATCGCGCTCGCGGCTATGGCATTCGGTGTCTACTTCAAAGCGATCATTCCGGACATCTCGCCCCTGTTTCTCGGGCTTGCGGTCGTCTGGATCGTGACGGCCGTCCACCTCAGTGGCATCAAGCACTCGAGCAAGTTCCAGAACATCTCGACGATCGTCAAAGGCGCCCTCATCCTGGCGCTCATCGTCGCGGGGCTTGTCTACGGGACGCCGCAGCCGATTTCGTTCGCGCCGTCGGCAGCCGACATGGACTACATCGCGAGCGCACCTTTCGCGGTGAGCCTGGTCTTCGTGATGTATGCCTATACCGGCTGGAACGCCGCGACCTACATCGCCGGCGAAATTCGCGAGCCCTCCGTCAGCCTGCCGCGCTCGATTGTGGCGGCGACGTTGATTGTCATCACCAGCTATGTCGCGCTCAACGCGGTGTTTCTTTACACGACGCCGATCTCGGCGATGGCGGGCCAGCTAGACGTTGCCCTCGTCGCCGGCAAGCACATTTTCGGCGAGTTCGGCGGGAGGATCGTCGGCGGCCTGATCTGTATCGGACTCATTTCTTCGATCAGCGCCATGACCTGGATCGGGCCGCGCGTCACCATGGCGATGGGGAAAGATCATGCGATGCTCCGCGCGCTTTCGCGCACGACAAGCGACGGGGTTCCAAGAACGGCAATTCTGTTGCAGCTCGGCATCGTCAGCCTGCTGCTCATGACGCAGAGCTTCGAGGCTATTCTCGACACGATCCAGTTCAGCCTCACGCTGTGCTCTTTCCTGGCGGTGCTCGGCGTCATCGTATTGCGCTGGACGTCGCCCGACCTTCCGCGGCCCTACCGGACTTGGGGCTATCCGATCACACCACTGATCTTCCTCGGTGTGACCTCTTTCATGATGTACTACCTCGTCGTCGAGCGTCCTCTTCAGTCGCTGGCCGGTCTTGCCATCATGCTGACGGGATTGGCGGTTTATGCCTTTGCCCAACAGCGTTCGGTGAGTGACGTAAGGCCTTAATAGGATCAAACATGGCTAGAATGCTGGTCACCGTTGCGATCGCCGTAGTGGCTATCGCATTCTCAGTTCTTGGCCCATCGGCGCAGGCCGAGCCGAGCGCCAGCATCAACGATACGGCCCGTTTCATTGCTGGGCTGCCGCCATCGGCGGGATCGCCTCTCAATACGTATACGAACGACGGCTACTGGAAACAGTACGCGAGCGGCTTCGACGAGGCTTGGAGCAATCTCGAAAAGCGCCAGCTGACGAAGATCCGGACCATGGTCTCGCGCGATTTCAATACGCGGCAGTCCGTGCTGTTCTATCTTTTCAGCGGCCCTGACTTTCTCTACGCGGACGCTTTCTTTCCGTCTGCCGATACCTACGTGATGGCGGGCCTGGAGCCTCCGGGTGCCATTCCGGATCTGCGGAAGTTCTCTCGCGGCGAGATTGCAAGCTCGCTTCGCGACCTTCGCTCGTCGCTGAGCTCCGTGCTGAGCTACAGCTTCTTCCAGACGAAGTTCATGAAGGTCGATTTCAGCCGCGCGAAGCTCAACGGCACGCTGCCTGTGCTGATGACGTTCCTGGCACGCTCGGGCAAGACGATCTACGACATCGAGCTGTTCGATCTTCAGAGCGACGGCACGCTGCATCCGGTCGAGGAGAAGATTGCCAATCCGACCGGCAAGGGCGCGAAGATCATTTTCTCCGACCCGGACGTCGGCAAGAAACGCACGCTCTATTACTTCAGCACGGACCTGTCGGACAGCGGCATCAAGACGAGCGGATTCCTTACGTTTTGCGATCAGCTCGGGCACGGCGACAGCTTCATCAAGAGCGCGTCGTATCTGATGCATTCGGATAATTTCTCGACCGTTCGCGACTTCCTGCTTTCGCACAGCGTGTCGCTGCTTCAGGACGACTCCGGAATTCCGGTGCGCTTCTTCGCACAGGGCTGGCAGCTCCGTCCGTATGGCCGGTATGTCGGTCCGATCAGTCTCTTCGGCGGCCAATATCAGGCGAAGCTCAAAGAAGTCTTTGCGAAGGAGCGCGCGACGCCGATCGATTTCAGCCTCGGTTATCGCTGGCGGCCGCTGGAGTCGAACATCCTGCTCGCGGTCAAAGATCCGTCGGCGACGGCTTTCGAGGTGGCGCCTGCGGCGACCAGCGGCAAGAAGAGCGGCGTCGAGGCCTCCGATGCAAAGCCCAAGGTCGAAGCGAAGGCGGATGTTCCATCGCGGCCACGCTACCGTCGCCATAAGCAGCAGACGGTCAGCAATCCGTATCAGATCTTTGGCTACTCGCCCTGATCGCGGGCACTATTTTCCGGCGCCTATGATCGTCGCGGGATGAACCCTGCGAGGTCATTTGCCGGGAACGGAAGCACTTCCAGCTTTTCCGGAAGGCGTTCGGCGGCGATTGCCGCGACGTACTCGTCGCCGGCTTCGAGATTTCTGACCGCGAGTCCGTATCCGGTATCTTGCGGTTGGTTTCTGCCTTTGCCGCCGACGACGCCCTGCTCCGTCAGCAGCCGACCGATGCCGATGCCCAGCGCTTTGGCGGCAGCTTCGAGACGCACCCATGCCGTCATGACGTCGGCGTCGTGTATTGCCGACAGCTGCCGATCGGCGCCGAAGCGCTGAGCGGAGGCGATGATCCGCTGCCGTCTCTCGCCGGACATCTTGAGGCTGCGCTGCTTTCTTTCGAGGTCGACGCCGACCGGCGTGTTCTTCGAGACGGCAATGAGCGCCGCTCCGCCGGTGTGCGAAACGTTGAACCACGGAGATCCCGCGGCGAGTCTTGGTCGGCCGCCCGGTTCGATCTCGAAGTCGGCCTGGCGGATGCCGGAACCGCCCGCGCGTTCGAGCACGACGCGGGTCGCGATGCGTGCGTTGCGCCAGAGCCGCCGTCCTTCGCTATCGCCGGACATGGATGCGACGCGAGCGATATCCGACGCGGAGAGCCGGGGTGTTGCCTTCTCTTCCGCTTCCAAAAGCGATGCGGATTTGACGAGATCAACGAAGAAGACTTCGAAATCGCCCACGGTAGCGGCCGCACCTTGTTCCTTATGACCGGCCTGCACGCGACTTCTTCAAATCATCGGGGCCGTCGGCGGCATTGAGCGGTTGACCAAGCAGGATCGCGCGCGCGATCTCGAGTTCGCGGATTGCGCTCAGGATCTGTACGTTCGCCGGCACTGGGGTTTCCTCTCGCGCCTTGCCCGGTTGTTCGGCCGGTGCCTTTGCGACGGGCTTACGGCCCCGTTTCCGGCTTGCGGGTTCGGCGGGCATTGCAGCCTGTGCCGCCGCGGCGCGGTGGGCTGCAGCCTTCACCTGCTCGACGCCGTGCTCACGGAGAATTTTCTGGACACCGCGTATCGTGTAGCCTTCGGCGTGAAGCAGGGCGCGGATGCCGCGCAGAAGCTCCATATCCTCCGGCCGATAGTAACGGCGGCCGCCGCCACGTTTCATCGGGCGGATTTGTGGGAACCTTCCTTCCCAAAAGCGCAGCACATGTTTCGGGATTTGCAGCTCGTCAGCCACTTCTCCGATCGTGCGAAAAGCTTCCGCCGACTTGTTCATGGAATCACCGCCCTCGCGCGTGCCAGACCTTCGGCGATTGAACGCTCAGTCCGATCGCGATGCAATCGGAACTCAGCGCTTCGCGTGACCTTTGTTGATACGATCTTTCATGATGTTCGACGGGCGGAACACCAGAACGCGCCGCGGCGTGATGGGAACTTCCTCGCCGGTCTTTGGATTGCGTCCGACCCTTTCGCCTTTCTGGCGAATGCCGAACGAGCCGAAGGACGAAAGCTTGACCGCGTCGCCCTCCGCTAGGCTCCCGGAAATCTCATCGAGTACCCGCTCGACGAGATCCTGGCTCTCGTTGCGCGGCAACCCAACTTTCTCAACGACGGCTTCCGCAAGATCAGCTCGCGTCAACGTCTTGCCCACCATCTCGTTCTCCCAGCCGAACAACCTGTTTCAACCGGCAATGGTAGCGGCGGTTGGTCGCGGGGTCAACGGGAGGGGCAATCAAGCGACTGAAAAGGCACGACTTTCTACGCTGCAGCGCACCAATTTTCTACCAGCGGGCGAGAACGGCGCCCCAGGTGAAGCCACCGCCCATGGCTTCCATGAGGATCAGGCTGCCTTCCTTGACCCGATGGGCCTCGAATGCGTCATTGAGAGCCAATGGGATCGATGCCGCCGAGGTGTTGCCGTGCCGGTCGAGCGTCATCACGATCTTCTCTGGCGCGACACCGAGCTTTTTGGCGATCCCGTCAAGGATGCGCTTGTTGGCCTGATGGGGAATGAACAGGTCGATCTCGTCCGGAGCATAGCCCGTCTCAACCAGCGTCTCTTCGATGACGCCCGAAATCTTCTGAACGGCATGCCGGAAGACCTCGCGGCCATTCATGCGGAGGTGACCGACGGTCTTCGTCGATCCGGGGCCGCCATCGACATAGAGGAGATCTTCGAAACGGCCGTCCGAGCGAATTTTCGTGGCGAGGATTCCCCGGTCGTCGCGCGCCCCGTGTTGCGTCTGCGCTTCGAGCACCACGGCGCCGGCGCCGTCGCCGAACAGAACGCAGGTCGAGCGGTCCGACCAATCGAGAATGCGCGAGAAGGTTTCGGCGCCGATGACGAGAGCGCGCTTCGACTGGCCGAGCCTCAGGAAGTTATCGGCGACGGTCATCGCGTAAACGAAACCCGAGCAGACGGCCTGGACATCAAAGGCGGCACCCTTGGTCACGCCGAGCATCTGCTGGATTCTCACCGCGGTCGCCGGGAATGTTCGATCGGGCGTCGCGGTCGCGCAGACGATGAGATCGATATCGACCGGATCGATCCCTGCCCGCACCAGGGCTTGCTTGGCGGCCGCCGCACCGAGATCGGACGTCAGCTCGTTCTCATCGGCGATATGGCGGGTGATGATGCCGGATCGCTCCTGGATCCAGGCGTCACTCGTATCGACGATTTTCGCGAGGTCGTTGTTGGTCACGGCGCGTTTCGGAAGATGCGCGCCGACGCCACGGATGACGGAGCGGAGGACTGCCAATTTTATGCCTTTCCGAGCGAACCGCCGGCTGCGCCTTGCGGCTGCGAACTGCCGCCGGCTGCCGAAAGTCTATGATGAAAACTGTCGATATCCGCCGTCAGACGCGCGATCAGTCCGGAATCGGCCATCTCGTACGCAAGATCGACGGCGCTCGCGAATCCGAAGGCATCGGTGCCGCCGTGGCTCTTCACGGCAATGCCGTTGAGGCCGAGAAATGTACCGCCGTTGACGCGTCGCGGATCCATCTTGTCTTTCAGCACGCGAAATCCGCCCTGCGCGAGAAAGGCGCCGATCTTGCTCAGCACGGAACTCGTCATTGCGGCGCGGAGATAGGCACTGATCTGTTTCGCCGTGCCCTCTGCGGTCTTCAATGCGATGTTGCCGGCGAAGCCTTCGACAACCAGAACATCGACTGCGCCGCGGCCGATCTGGTCGCCTTCGACGAAACCCTTGTATTCGAGCGGCAGGGCATCGACCGACTTCAGCAGCGCGTGCGCGGCCTTGACGTCCTCGTTGCCCTTCATTTCCTCGGTGCCGACGTTCAGTAGACCGACGGATGGTTTTTCGATGTGGAACACGGCGCGCGCCATCGCGGCGCCCATCAACGAATAATCGGCCAGCTGGCCCGAGGTCGCGCCGATGTTGGCGCCGACGTCGAGGACAATGCATTCCGATTTGATGGTCGGCCAGATTGCTGCGATGGCCGGGCGTTCGATGCCGGCGATGGGCCTGAGCACGAGTTTCGCGATGGCCATCAGCGCGCCGGTGTTCCCGGCCGAAACCGCTGCGTCCGCCTCGCCCATTTTCACTGCTTCGAGCGGCAGCCACATGCTGGAGCCCTTGCCACGCCGCAGGGCCTGGCTCGGCTTCTCGTCCATGGCAATGACGTGATCGGTATGGACGACACGCGACTTCGCCCGAAGCGCCGCGTGCTGCGCAAGCGCGGCTTCGATACGTGCCTGGTTGCCGTATAAAATGAAACTCAACGCAGGCTGGCGCTCGAGCGACAATGCCGCCCCGGGGACCACAACCTCCGGACCGTGATCGCCACCCATTGCGTCGAGTGCAATAGTCTTTGGGCTCGCCATTTCTTGTCGATTGCCGTTGAAATCGTATTGGCACAGAGGAGTAGTGCCAGACCCGGCATGGGTCTATCTGTCCCCGAAATTCGGCGAGACCATATCCTTTTAGGGCCCGCCCACAAGGCGAAAACGCGCCTCGTGACAGAAGCACTCACATCTTCCGGTTTTCGCTTGACTTTTTCCCCATATAGGGGCGCCGGGCCGTGCGTCAGGTTGTGCCAGCCGTCGTGATCAGCGGTCGGGCTTGAGCTTGGACAAGGCCGCAAAGGGGTTCGATTTTTCGGGCTCTCCCGCCTTGGGGTCCTGCCAATTGAACTCGGCGTCGGGGCGGCGCGGATAGGGATCGAGGGACGCAGACAACGTCTCGTAGACGATGCGCCCAACGGGGATGACGCCGTGCTCGAGCAGCTCGACGTCGGCGACACCGAGAATGGTTGCTTCCTCCTCGTCCTCCGGTGCGTCAATCTTGGGGAAGAATTCGACGTCGTATTCGGCATTTACTTTGCCCGCGACGGGCTCCAGCGACACCACGCAGGCCTGCTCCACGACTGCTGCGAGCGTTCCGCGCAGCCGGTATCCGTCTCCGGCGATCGCGTTGATGCGATAGTTCGTGGAAAGGCTATCGACCTTCAGGATATCGAGGGCTTGCGCCAGGGCCTGGCATTCGGCGGGCGCCGCCATGCGGTCGCGCTGCAATCCACCGGCCGGAATTTCGGCCGATTTTTCGATCCAATTCAGTTGGTCAGTCACGTCGTTGAAACCTTATTTTTTGCTGTGGCGGACGCGAGCAGCCGGCTCGCAATGCCATCGTTTACGAATACATCGAACGCATGGTCCGACAGGGCCGTTGATGCGGCCTGCATATAGACCGCAAGGGCCGCCGCGTCGTCTCCCCGCTCGGCCGAGCCGCCGTAAACATAGCCGCGAAGGGCTTTGGACAGCTCAGGCCATCCGCGTTCGGGCGAACCTGCCTCGTCCAAGGCACGGCGGTAGCTCGTGGCGCGCTCGTAAAAGGCCGCGGCTGCCCGCTTAACCTTCTTCGGCACGGTTAGATCCCCCACCCCCATCTCGCGCATGCAATCGTCCATATCAATGACGAATGCCTCGATCGTCCGGCGTACCAGCCCTTCTGCTGCGGTTCCTTTAGCGCGCAGGACTTCGAGCGCCAGGAAAAGGTGAAGGACGACCAGCTCGAATCGGCCTTCCGGTGTGTCCGGGACACCGAGAGTTTCGTAAAAAGCCGGTTGCCGCGCTGCGGTCACGACACTGCCATAAAGCTCTTCTGCTTTGCGGCTGTTATCGGCTCGCTGCGTCAGCCATCGCAACATCATCGGTTTCCTCGGTTAGCAGCATGGGCAGAGCAAATGTCTGGGGATCATGCCGGGCGGCCACGGGGGCGTGCAGTTGCCGGCTTCTGGCGCTCAATCTAAACACACGACGGCGATAGGGCGAAGAGATTCGCGCCAATGAAAGTTCAAATGAGACAGTACGGCCAAAGAAGTCGGCATTTAAATGCGATATTCCGCTCGGGGTTGGTCGCGTCGGCTGTCGTTGCGTCAACCATCATGCTTGGTGCATGCGGCACGCCGACAATCACCAAGCATGGCCAGCAGTTCCGGGCGACGGATCTTCAGGCCGTACAGCCCGGGATGAGCCAGGATCAAGTGCGCACCGCCCTCGGCACGCCGGCGACCACGGCCGTGGTCGGTGACGGCCGCGCCTTTTATTACATCTCGAGCACCGACAGCCAGAAATCGTTTTTCCTTCCGACCGAGACCGATCGGCAAGTGGTGGCGGTCTATTTCAATCAGGGCGGCACTGTCGACAATATCGCGAACTACGGCCTTAAGGACGGAAAGATCTTCGATTTCGTCAGCCGGAAAACGCCTGCCCCTGGCGGCAAGGATGAAGGCATCCTGAAGCAGCTGTTCCGCAACCTCGGCAAGCAACAGCTCTTCGGCAGCGGCTGAGCAGCTGTTTGGCTTAGCCTCGGCCAATGCGCCGTTCGCGACGCATAGTACCATCACCCCGGCGGCGCGCTTGAAACGCCGCTGTGAAAGACACAGATTCAACGGCGGTGCCGGCGCCTCGTTCCGCTGCTGGCCCTCAACGCAATTGCGCCGGGGTATCGCATGACCGAAAACATCGAAGTTGGGTTCATGGTTTTTCTGGCAGACGGCAAAGACGGCATCGGCGCCGTCCGCGAAGTCACGCCAAACTCAGTCGTCATCTACGTGGAGAATGCCGGCGAGTTCGTCGTGCCGCGATCGGCGGTCAAGGATGTCCACTCGGAAAAGGTACTCCTGAAGCCCGCGCTTCTTGATAAGCGCTTGCTCAAGGCCATTGGGCACGAGCACGACAGCGAAGATCCGAACCTCGTCGGGTAGTCCCTGCCATCATCGTGCTTCAGTCGCA
Organism: Hyphomicrobium sp. 2TAF46; assembly: GCF_052114865.1. Taxonomy (NCBI): domain Bacteria; kingdom Pseudomonadati; phylum Pseudomonadota; class Alphaproteobacteria; order Hyphomicrobiales; family Hyphomicrobiaceae; genus Hyphomicrobium; species Hyphomicrobium sp. 2TAF46. The sequence continues at coordinate 149,772 of NZ_JBFRFO010000004.1, forward strand.
ATAGAAAAGGCCCCGGAGATCACTCCGAGGCCTTCGACGTTTTGAACTCAGTTGCCGATCACCAGTGGGCAAGCACTGCGAGCAGCAGCAGCGCCACGATGTTGGTGATCTTGATCGCCGGGTTGACGGCCGGACCCGCCGTATCCTTATAGGGATCGCCGACGGTATCGCCGGTAACGGACGCCTTGTGGGCCTCCGAGCCTTTGACGTGCTTGACGCCGTCCTTGTCGACGAAACCGTCCTCGAAGCTCTTCTTGGCGTTGTCCCAGGCGCCGCCGCCCGATGTCATCGAGATCGCGACGAAGATGCCGGTGACGATCACGCCCAACAGCATCGCTCCGACGGCGGAGAATGCCGCGCCTTTGCCTGCGATGGCGTTGACGACGATGAACAGCACGATCGGCGAGAGAACCGGCAGCAGCGACGGTACGATCATTTCCTTGATCGCCGCACGTGTCAGCAGGTCGACGGCGCGTGCGTAGTCCGGCTTGGACGTGCCCTTCATGATGCCGGGGTTAGCCTTGAACTGACGGCGCACCTCTTCGACGATCGAGCCCGCCGCCCGGCCGACAGCCGTCATGGCGAGGCCGCCGAACAGGAACGGGATGAGACCGCCGAGCAGAAGGCCAGCCACGACGTAGGGGTTGTCGAGGCCGAAGTTCACCTGCACGTCCTTGAAGAACTGGTAGCCCGTCGCGCCGGGAGCATTGCCCTCGGCGATGAAGTGCTGCAGGTCGTAATTGTAGGCGGCGAAGAGCACGAGGGCGCCGAGACCGGCGGAGCCGATCGCGTAGCCTTTCGTGACGGCCTTCGTCGTGTTGCCTACCGCGTCGAGCGCGTCGGTCGAACGGCGCACTTCCTTCGGCAGGCCGGCCATCTCGGCGATGCCGCCGGCGTTGTCCGTCACCGGACCGAAGGCATCGAGCGCGACGATCATGCCGGCGAGGCCGAGCATCGTCGTCGTTGCGATCGCCGTGCCGAAGAGGCCGCCGAGCTTGTAGGTCGCGATGATGGCCGCAACGATGGCGATCGTCGGGAGGGCAGTGGCTTCGAGCGAGACTGCAAGACCCTGGATCACGTTGGTGCCGTGGCCTGTGACTGACGCCTGGCTGATCGACTTCACCGGGCGATAGCCGATGCCGGTGTAATATTCGGTGATCCAGACGATGAGGCCGGTCAGCGCGAGGCCGACGAGACCGCAGAGGAACAGGTTCCAACCCGAGATCGTCTGTCCGGCTGCCGTGCCGACATCTCCGAAACCGCCGAGCACGTACTGGGTGGCGACGTAGAGGCCGAGGATCGACAGAACCGCCGATGCGATCACGCCGCGATAGAGAGCGCCCATGATCGAACCGTTGGTGCCGAGCTTCACGAAATAGGTGCCGACGATCGAGGTCACGATGCAGGCCGCGCAAATGGCGAGCGGATAGAGCATCAGGGCCGCGAGGTTCGGCTGGCCGGCAAAGAAGATGGCGGCCAAGACCATCGTCGCGACGACGGTCACGGCATAGGTTTCAAAAAGGTCCGCCGCCATGCCCGCGCAGTCGCCGACATTATCGCCGACGTTGTCGGCGATGGTTGCGGGGTTACGCGGATCGTCCTCGGGGATGCCAGCTTCGACCTTGCCGACGAGATCGCCGCCGACGTCCGCACCTTTCGTGAAGATGCCTCCGCCGAGACGGGCGAAGATCGAGATGAGCGAGGCGCCAAAGCCCAGCGCGACGAGCGCGTCGACGACGTCCCGGCTACCGGCTTCCTTGCCAAGGCCGAGCGTCAGAAACGCGTAGTATGCAGCGACGCCGAGCAGCGCCAATCCCGCAACTAAAAGGCCAGTGATCGCACCGGCCTTGAAGGCGATGTCGAGACCCTTGGCGAGCGAGACGGTTGCCGCCTGGGCGGTTCGAAGGTTGGCGCGGACCGAGACGTTCATGCCGATGAAGCCGGCGAGGCCCGAGAGAACTGCGCCGATCAAAAATCCGACGGCCTGAAGGGGCCCAAGAAGCAGCCATGCCAAAATGAAGATGACGACGCCGACGATGCCGATCGTGCGGTACTGTCTGTTGAGATATGCCTGTGCGCCTTCGCGGACAGCTGCCGCGATTTCCTGCATCCGGGCATTGCCCTGGTCGGCACTCAGCACGGATTTGGCTGTCACGAATGCATAGAGGATCGATAACGCCCCGCAGGCGATGATCCCCCAAAGTATATTGCTCATTGAGTGGTCCCTTTTGGCACGCTTCCTATCGAGGCCCGTTTGATCGGGCCCGCATTCCAGGTGCTTTCAGGCGCTGCCGAAACAGCTATCCCGCCCCCGGCATTTCTTTTTCCTCTCTCCTTATTGCGTCGTCGGCGGAGAGCCGCGGCGGACCATGCCAAAAGTGTCGCAGTGTTGCAACTCGGACGAGCACCTAACACGCGCAAAAAAGCGGTCCGGGCAGATGTTCCTGCGCGGACCGCTCGAAAGTCACGTATTTGAATTTAGGCCAATTCTAACGGCGGTGATGACCGCCATGTCCGTGGTGGCCCCAGCCATGGTGACGGCCGCCCCAGCCACGATGACCCCAGCCACGGTGGCCCCAGCCGTGATGGCGCCAGTGACGGTGCCTGTAGCCACCATAGTACCCGTAATACGGGCCGCCGTAATAGTCGTCGTCATCATAGTAGTAGCGATGGCGAGGATAGTAGCCGTAGTAGTAGGGCCACCCAAATCCGAAATACAAACCGCGACCCCAGCGGCGATGATGGCGCCATCCGCGGTGCCACCCACGATGATAGCGGGCCTCAGTGACGAGGCCCGGAGACTTGTCGACCTGAATTTGCATAGCGGTTAGACCAGCAGCCGCATTGGCGGATGCTGGGGCCGCTCCCGCGAACAGAAGTCCGGCGAGCACGGACAACGACATTACAAGCTTTCGCATTGCTCTCTCCCAGATGGGTCATTCTCCCCCGGACGTCTTCTCCGGACGTAGACCCAGCGCATTCCGAACGCGGAACGTGCCTGTGCGGTTTCGCGTGTATCACTGTACCTTCTTCGCACCAGTGAAATTGCGAGCACCTGTGCTCTCGATGCACGATATGGCAGTAACTTGTATGGCGGATACGTATCCGGATGGCTGGCAGTCGCTTGCCGCCATGCTAGTAAGTTCAGGTCTGACTTCGACAATCACCGGAGACCGGCGTGACCATTGATGACAGCTTCCGGAGTGCGTCGGGACAAGAACTCATTGGAAAAATTGCCGGCGCCTACGGCATCGACGAGCAAAGCGCGCAACGCGCTGTTCAATCACTCACGGATGAACTGCAGGCGCGCATTCAACGCTCCATGCTCTCGCGCGGCGGCGTGGCCGATGTGGTTTCTCTCGTTACGGCTCCAGGCGCGACCCGGACACCGGCCGACAGCGCGGGTTTCACCTCGCCAGAGCTTGTCGCGAACGGTGATCAGATCCTCAATGTGCTGATCGGCAACAAGCATGTGAGCCGCGGGATCGCTGCGCGAACGGCATCGAGCTCCGGAGTCGACGCGCCGACCGTCCAAAAGCTTCTGCCCGTGGTCGCGACCTTGGTGATCGGTGAGCTGCAAAGGCAATCAGGCCCCGCGATTGCAAAGGTCGCGAGCACCATTCCGGGGTTTTCCGGCGCAGGCGGAAGCCCGTTGCCCATGCCGGGCGACACGTTTCCGCCTATCGGGGGAAACACCTACTCGAAGCCGAATGACCGGCCGCCTTTCGAAGGGAGTGGACCGGATAAAACGCCCGGACCATCGCGCCCGATCGACGGCGGCAGCCCTCTTCCGGTTCCGGACGACGACATTCCGGGTCTTGGGCGGCGTGGCCGTTATCCCGGTCCCGCGTCCGAGCCTGACGACGATAATCCGTACAGCCGGCTTCCCGATATCGTTCGGCGCGGTGGTCAGCAGGTTCCGGGCCCCGATGGCGGCTCCCTCGAAAGCGTCATCCGTTCGATCCTCGGGAACCTCCTCGGCTCGAACAGCGGCGTCGTCGGCACGATGATCAAGCTGTTTCTTCTTCGCTGGATCGTTTCGATCGTGCGACGCGTGCTCGCGCGCGCACTTGGCCGGGGCTGACGCCGCGATCCTCGTTCGGAAAACAAGAAAAAAGGCCGGCTCGAAAGCGCGGCCTTCTTAGATCCCGAAAATCTTACGTCTCTAGCGGCAGGGTCTGGCGCTGATATCGCAGCTCCACGAACCGCCGGGGCCGGCTTGAGAGCACTTCACGCTCTTGCTCGATGCGCGGCCCCAGTGCGCCCAGTCCGAGCCATATTCGAAATCGGTAAAATCGGCCCAAGATTTAATGCCGACAGCAAGAGCGGCCTTCTTCGACGACTGTCCAGCACTCGAGCCATAGTGGTAATGGTCGACGAAGCAGGTGCGACCGCCCTCGCGCCGCTGTTCGTGAATTGCCGCTACGCCCGTGTCGTCAGCGAACGCAGGAGCGGCGCAGGCAAAAAGCGCGGCCACGGCGAGCGCCGGCCTCATCCATCCGAAGCGAATCATTTTTTCCCGTCTCCGAAGACAATCGAGGGCAGACCCCCCGTCGCGTATTTCGCAGATTCAGCGGTGCTCCTCGATAGCTTTTCAAGCGGACGGGAAAGGAATTTCCACGCGAGAGGCAATCGGGGCACAGGTTGTTACCGAAGCGCAAATACTTCAATCGCGCTTCGGCAATTTCGAATCTGGACGTGGAGTTTACTTGACCGCCACGACCGAGATCTCGACGAGCATCCTCGGATCGATGACCTTGGCTTCGACGCAGGCGCGTGCCGGTGCGCCCTTGCCATCGAGCCATGCGCTCCAGGCTTTGTTCATGCCGTCGCGGTGGCGGATGTCGTTGAGCCAGACGGTCGCCTGCAGAACTTTCGTCTTGTCCGTGCCGGCGAGCGCCAACAGGCGGTCGATCTCGGTCAGAACTTCGGCGGTCTGGCCTTCAACGTCCTTGGAAAGATCCGTCGGGATGACGCCTGCGGTAAACACGAAGCCGTTGGCCTCGGTGACCTTCGAATAGACGGGTGAAGTTTCATAGCGGGTGACGGTCACTTGAGGTCTCCATTTCCGGTTTTTTATCCGGCCGCCTCATAGCAGGTGGCCGGGCCCGCCTGAAGCCTCAAAGAAGCGGTGGGTCTTCGTGCCGCTCACCGTCGACGATCAGGCCTTTGAGGGCTGCCGTGCCGTCGGCGGCAACCGCGACGATCGCCTTAATCTCATGCGATCTGACCTTGTCCTCCAAGACGCGGCCCGTGCCTTCGGGAACGAAGTAGTTTTCGATGCCGTAGCGGACGATTATGCGGGTTACTGCGGTGTTTCCGTCCTGCCAGGCCGATTTGACCCGTCCCTTGATCACGGCCTCTCCGGGCGCGACTTTGGATGGGTACCGGTTGCCGACATGCGTTTCGGTCCACTTGCCGTCCGAGCCCAAGGCCAGCGTGACATAAGCCGGTGCGCCAACCGAAAAGCCGGTGAAGTCGGGATCCGTTTCCGTGGTCGACTTCGTGAGCGTGCTGATGTCATAGCCGAGCGTCACGTAGTCACCGCGAAAGATGTCGCGCGGATCGAGTGGCTTTACGGCCAGCGTGATTTCCTGACCCGACTTCAGAAGGCGATCGCGCGCGTAGACCATGTCGAAGAGCGCCGCCGATTGGGCGATCGCCACGACCGCAAGCAGCGGCCAGACCCATTTTTGTTTGCTGATCATGCCGGACGCCCTGCACCTGCGCTCCGCCTGGCCAAGCGCAATGCCACATACGCAAGGAGTGAAACGATGATCGCCGCAACCAGGAAGAACAGCGATGTTCCGAGAATGGAACCGACCGTGACGCTGTACAGCGCGAGGATCTCGGCAGAGAAGGCGATGTAGCCGATCCAAAGCGCGCCGCGGTTACCGGTCGACAAGGCGTAGGCGATAGCGGCGAGGATCAGTGCGAGCGCTACCACGGCCAGGGCGATAAGATCGCCGAGCGGCGGCACTACCAGGAATTGCCGCGCAAAAAGTCCGGCGAAGGCGACGGCGAGCGCGTACGAAAAGAGCGGGGCGGCGATGTGATCGAGCTTTGCATCGAGGTCCGGTTGCAGCTTTTCCATCGCGACGGCGGCCGCGGCGGCGAGGCCGCCAATGACGGCAACGAGACCATGCTGATGGCCGCCGCTCAGCTGATAGCCGAGCGAGATCACGAACATCGCCAATGCGAGTGCGGAAAGATGAAGGCCGGGACGCCAGCGTTGCCAAATGAAGGCGGCCGTGACGAGCGCCCACCCGATGAGGAATGCCCAATGGACACCGTTCTTCTCCGACGTTTCGAAGAACGACCAGACGCAGACGAGAACCATCGCGAGGGCGAGTGCCGGATTGGATCGCAGCATCGCACCGGCGAAAAGCGTCCCGACCCACCACATCAAAACGCCGTCCGACGGATTGCCGCTGATGTTGTACATCTGGCTGATCAGCATGATGCTGGCGCCGAACATTCCGGCTGAGAACAGTATCGCGGCATCTGCGAACAGAGGGTGGCCGCGCGCCCCAAGCCACCCGGCGGCGCCATAGCCCGCCCAGATGGTGGCGAGTAGCAACAGGAGGCGCCCGAGCCGGGGCATGTCCTCCCAGTGCGCGGCAACGAACGAAATCGCGGCGAACCCGAAGAGGACGCTGGCGAGAATTCCGAGCGCCGGGGCGAGCCCCACTTCACGCCCACTGCTCTCGACGTCGGCAAGGATTGCTGCCCGACCCTCACCGCTGACCCATCCATTGGACTGCCAGCGCTCGAGGTCGCGCCTCAGACGGTTTTTATAGGGGGACCACATTTCGGGCATCACCGGCGGAATCGCTGCTTCATGCGGCTTATGGTGGACCACGCGGGCACGGCGTTGGCTAGACCGCGGCAGCACCGTGATGCCGCCGCATTCCCCCTGATCTCGCGATTTATCCCAATTTCGGCGGTAACCACATTTGTCACAGCAATCGGGCCGCCGCCGTTCTTGACGCGCGCCCGCTTCTCAAGCACTCTAGTTGCGAATGATTGTCATTTGCAAAAGGTGACTTTATGGATGCCCGCACGGGAACCGTAGCCCCTCCCGCCGAAGCTGCCAGGGCAGCCGACGGCAGCTGGCGGAAACCCGTGGAGGAACGCTCGCTGGGCGAAGTCTTCCGGACCGTTCGGGTTCAGGACCATGCGAGTTACTGGCGACGTCTCGCTGCGTTTTTCGGCCCCGGCTACCTCGTCGCGGTCGGCTATATGGATCCCGGCAATTGGGCGACGTCGATCGCCGGCGGATCGAAATTCGGTTACGCGCTGCTGTTCGTCGCGCTTCTGTCGAACGTCATGGCGGTCATTCTGCAATCACTCTGCGCGCGTCTCGCCATCGGCTCCGGACGCGATCTGGCGCAGGCGTGCCGCGACGGCTATCCCAAATGGGCCGCCTTCCCGCTCTGGCTTCTGGCCGAAATTGCAATCATCGCGACGGACGTAGCGGAAGTCATCGGCACGGCCATCGGCCTCAATCTTCTGTTCGGGATTCCACTCGAGATCGGCGTTCTGCTGACGGCCCTCGACGTTTTCGTCGTGCTGCTTTTGCAGCGGCTCGGCTTCCGGTACCTTGAGGCTTTCATCATCGCCATGCTCGGCGTCATCGCCATCTGCTTTTCCGTTCAGATCGCACTCGCGGATCCGGAATGGGGCGCCGTCATTCGCGGCTTCGCGCCAACGACGGACATCGTGCGCAATCCCGAGATGCTCTATTTGGCGCTTGGCATCATCGGCGCGACCGTGATGCCGCATAATCTCTACCTGCATTCGGCCATCGTCCAGACGCGCGCTTTCGGTACTTCGACGAAAGAGAAGCGAGAAGCTTTGAAATTCGCGACGATCGACTCGACCGTCGCGCTGTGCTTTGCGCTGCTGATCAACGCGTCGATCCTGATCCTCGCCGCCGCCACGTTCTATAAATCGGGAAACACGGAGGTGGTGGAACTCGGACAAGCGCAGTCTCTGCTGCATCCACTGCTTGGATCGGCGATCGCGCCGACGCTTTTCGGCATCGCGCTTCTGTGCTGCGGCATGAACTCGACCGTTACGGCGACGCTCGCCGGCCAGACGGTCATGGAAGGCTTTCTGCACATCAGGCTGCCAGCCTGGCAGCGGCGGCTCATTACGCGTTCCGTCGCGCTCTTGCCGGCGGCTGGCGTCACCCTCTTCTATGGTGAGGCGGAAACGGCAAAGCTGTTGATCCTTTCGCAAGTCGTGCTGAGCCTGCAGCTTCCCTTCGCAATCGTGCCGCTCGTGCAGTTCACGGCGAGCCGCAAAAAGCTTGGCGATCTCGTCTCGCCGCGCTGGCTGACGGCCGCGGCGGGCATCATCGCGGTGACAATCATCGCGCTCAACGCGAAGCTGACGTGGGATTATTTCACGGGTTAAAATCGGCTTAGACGCTCGTCGCAGGCCCGCAATCGCGAGCGAAAGCAGCGGCAGCGGCATAACTCGTTGCAAGCCCCGGCGGCCCCGCTTAAATAGCGACCGATAGGCCACTGAGGTGCCGCGTGCACATCGCCAATCGGCACCGGGCCAATTCGCTTCAAAATTTTCACCGGAACTTCGTTCCCAGGCTGTGGAGCCGCCGTGCATATCGTTAAGACATCCGCCGTTCACGTCATTGGCGCCGGGCTCGCGGGCTCGGAGGCGGCACACCAAATCGCGGCGACTGGCACGCCCGTCGTGCTGCACGAGATGCGGCCGGTTCGCTCCACGGAAGCGCACAAGACCGACGGCTTCGCTGAGCTCGTCTGCTCCAACTCATTCCGCTCAGATGATTGGGAGAACAACGCCGTCGGCTTGCTGCATGAGGAACTTCGCCGTGCGGGTTCGCTCATCATGGCGGCTGCGGATCAGCACAAGCTGCCGGCCGGCGGCGCTCTCGCCGTCGATCGCGATGCCTTCTCGGCGGAAGTAACGGCGCGCATTTCGGCAAATCCGCTGATCACGATCGTGCGCGGCGAGCTCGACGGCCTACCGCCCGAAGATTGGACGAACGTCATCGTTGCGACGGGACCGTTGACGTCACCGGCACTGAGTGCAGCGCTCGCGACGCTGACGGGCGAAGACTCGCTCGCGTTCTTCGATGCGATTGCGCCGGTCATTCATCGCGATTCCATCGACACGTCGATTGCGTGGTTCCAGTCGCGTTACGACAAGGCGGGACCAGCGGGAACCGGCGCCGATTATCTCAATTGCCCGATGACGAAAGACGAATACGAGGCGTTCATCGATGCACTTCTCGCGGGTGAGAAGACGTCGTTCAAGGAATGGGAAGCGTCCACGCCCTACTTCGACGGCTGTTTGCCCGTCGAGGTCATGGCGGAGCGCGGCCGCGAGACGCTTCGCTATGGGCCAATGAAGCCAGTCGGGCTCGATGATCCGCGCACGGGACGCTGGCCACATGCGGTCGTTCAGCTTCGCCAGGACAATGCGCTCGGCACGCTCTGGAACATGGTTGGCTTCCAGACGAAATTGAAGCACGCCGAACAGGTGCGCGTCTTCCGGATGATCCCGGGTTTGCAGAACGCGGAATTCGCACGGCTCGGCGGCCTTCATCGCAATACGTATCTTAATTCGCCGAAGCTGCTGGATCGTTCGCTGCGGCTCAAGGCGATGCCGCGCCTGCGCTTTGCGGGGCAGATCACCGGCGTCGAGGGTTATATCGAGAGTGCAGCGATCGGTTTGCTTTCGGGCCGCTTTGCAGCGGCGGATGCGACGGGTGCCGCTTCAGTTGCGCCACCCGCGACGACGGCGCTCGGCGCGCTCCTCAATCACATCACCGGCGGACATATTGTCAGCGACGATGCCGAGCGTGGCGCCGCGCGATCATTCCAGCCGATGAACATCAACTACGGTTTGCTTCCCGATCTCGACGTTAACCCGACGCACGACCAAAAGGGTCAGCGGCTCAAGGGGCCGGAGCGCGGGCGGGAAAAGAAGCGGGCGATGTCGCGCCGCGCGCTTGCCGATCTCGCGGTCTGGCTCGGCGATGCGACGCCGGCGAAACGGTCCGCCTAGGGATTTTATTGTGCGCCGGTCGTGCCGCCGGAAGCCGGTGCAAACCGTTGCGGCGTGAACGGCGCGTCAGCCGGCGGCGTTTGCGTTGCCGGTGGGGCTGCTGGCGCCGGTTCAGATACCGTCGGCTGCGTGCTGCGATTGAGCGGACGGATCTCGATGGGCGTACCCGCTGGTGCGGGCGGCGGCGGAGACGATGCCGGAACGACTGCTGTCTCCGTCGGGGGCCGTCCGACGACGGCTTCCGAAGGCGTTTGGTCTTCCGGGCCGGACGTCACGCCGACGGTCGGGCCGCCGGAAGGCGTGTCCGCGTCATCGGGGTCCGCTGGCCCCGCAGCAGGCAGGGCGTTGAGCGGGCCCGAGGGCTTCGCCGGCAATGCGCTCGTCGCGCCGTTCCCGATGGCGGGCTGCTTAGCCAACACCGAATTGATGTCCGGGATTTGCGCATTGGGTTCGGCGACGGCGGGCGGCGGCACGTCGTCGGGGGACGGCACGGTGTAGCCTGCCGGGTCGGCATCCGGCCCCGCACCGTATTTCGCCAGCACGCCGCGCGCTTTGTCGACGACAGCGTCGGCGATTGCGGCCTGGCCTTCGGCGGTCGGATGGAAGGCGCCCGAGTACGTCGATGCCAGGATGAGCTGGAACGGTGCGAAAGGCTCGATGCGCAGAACCTTCGTCAGCAAACCGGCGGCAACGTGGAAATTGCCCGTCATGAACGCATCGTTCGGGGTACGGAACCAGCGCTGCCGTGCGGCATAGGGCTGATAATCGGCCGGGTTGTAGGGCGACCATGCGCCGTCGATCTTGCGCGGAAGCCTAAGGTCGTCGACCTCGCTCACGCCTTCGACGCTCAAGCCCGCGCATATGCCCCGGCCGATGAAGGCGCGGCGGTGCGTTTCGACGAATGTCCAGCCGAACTCGAAGGCGCTGTCGCGCATGAGCCGGTGCAGTTTGTCGGCAAACCAAGTGCCGAGCTTCAATTTGGTCCGGTCCAACTGGAAGTCGGGCACGACTTCCATGCCGGAGTTGCCGCTGGCGCACATCTGGCTGCCGTCACCTTCGAGGGCGAGGCCCGGATAGGCGACGAGCAAAATGCGGTCGCTCTCCTGCCAGGGCACGTACAGAATGCTGTGTATGGCGCGATTGAGTGACTTATAGCGCACGCCCAACGTACTGAGCTCAGCGGACGCCTCCGCCTCGCCGTGCACTTGGCCAAGCCAGCCACCAAGCTCGCGCAGCAGGGATTCGTTGGAGAGGACGGCATTCGCCAAAAGCCGCGAGAAGCCGATGTCGTTGCCGCCGATGGAGAGCAAGACGAGGTCGATTTTGCGCGCGTCATCCTGCGGGCACTTGCGTAGAATGATGTTCTGCAGTTCGGGAATGGTCCCGTTCATGTGATAGGCTTCAGGCAGATCGAGAGTCTGCGTCTGGTTGTTTCCGCACTGCGCTTCGGCGACCGCCGATATCTGAGAAAGGCGCGGCGGGTTCGGCACCCATTCGTTGCCCTTGTAGCGCAGAAACAATCCGTCGGTGATTTCGGCGCCCGCGCACGACACGCCGACGAACGTTACGGCGCGGTGCGGGTCTTCGATGGCAAGTTGCAACGCTGTCCGCAACTGCTCGGAATAGAGCGAGCGGTGGCAGGCCTGATCGAGCCAGCGCGCATTCTCCTTGATGAAGGCCTTATCGCCGAGATCGCGCCAAGGGCCGATGCGCGAAGGATATCCAGTGAGCCCGCTGTAGAATCCGACAGTGCTGTAATCCGACGAGCGCTCGCGGGAAAAGCGGACGGCGCGATCAGGATTGCCCTCGCCAGAAGCAAAGCTGTCTCCCATGCCGGCAATCAGAATGTCGCGAACCTTGATCAGCTGCTTCGCAATCTCGCGGCCGCCGATTTCGACGGTGACCATCATGCCGCCAGGATACGGAACGACGAAGCGCGCCGGCTCGTTGCACGGTTGGGTGATGGCGTCGCCACGAGGATTCTTGGCGTCGCCACGCGGTGCCGTCAGCCATCTGCATGAAAGCGAGGATGCATCATCTACGCCCGTCACCTGAACGATGACGGCATGGTTCGACGGGTTGATGTAATCGTCGTAGGCATCGCATTTGAAGCGATTGTTGTTCCAACACGTCTTGCCGAACATCGATGCGGCCCAGCCGTCGCGGTCGCCGCTTTGCAGCGCGTGCTCGCCAGACAAGACCGGGGTGGAGCGTTCCGACGGGCCCAATGCGCGATAGGTGGCGCGATGGGCTTCGGTATCATGAGGGTCGGTGAAGAAGCGGAACGGGTTTTCAAGCCGCCAGGTGATGACGGGCGAGCCGGCTTCGGCGCGATCGGGCGCAAGAACGCTTCCGGCCGTGCACAAAAGCGAAAAGACCAGCCCCGCTGCGAGTGCCCGCAGCCCACGTCTTGAGATGAACCCCATCTGCCCTCTTCGCTTGGCCGTCAGACGCGACCTGACCAATGCGCGCGTGCAATACGCCACAATCGAGCGATAGGCGCGATTTCCAAGATGTCGCGCGCCGGCTCGTGTCGAGGGTTCTGCAAAGCGCGAAAATAGGGCTCCACGAGGGCAAGCGGCAATAAAGCCGTTGCTGCGGCTTTGGGTTTGCCCTTCAGCTGGCGGCGGACTTCGGCAAGTGCTTTGCGTCCTTCGCTTACGAGCCATGCCGTTTGCGGACGCCAGTCTTGCGGCTCATCGGGTCCGAAAGGGTTTGGAGAGCGCGCCATCGGCAGCAGCGCGCGGTGTCTCATCAGAGCATATGGTAGTTCCAGGCCGATGCGGGCGAAGCCGGAAGCCCGGGACGCTGCAGCGAGCAACGGCTCATCTATGGTGACGTCGAGGATCGCAGCCGCAAATACGAACGGCGTGCCGTCGATGACGCGCATTGATCTCGCCAGGGCGGCGTCGTCCGCCGGGGCCTCGCCGTAAAAAGCGTCCGCATGGGCCGCGAGGTAATCCTCGATAGCTCCGAGGGAAAGCGCACGGCGGCGGATGACCTCCGCAAAGGCATCGAGCACAGGATTGCCGGAACGCCCGCTTTCTCCCCGGCTCAGAAAAGAGTCTCGCCACCACGCAACGCGAATTTCGCCGAGAGCGGCTTCGCTGACGAGACGCGATATGCGTTCGATCTCGCCGGTAAATGCCGCGAGTGCGATGAGATCTTCGCGTGCCTCGTGGGGTGCGAAGAGCGCGGCGTAGAAACGATCAGGCGCATGAGTTCGCGCGGCGAGGCGCACCGCATCGAAGTCGATCGCTCGCGTATCGGAGTTGCTCACACGTCACTCGCGGATTGGAGGCGCTACTTCGGACGGCCGCTAGAGCGTTTCCGCTTTTCTTTGAATCGCGAAAACGCTCTTGCCTTTTGTTTTGACGCAATTCCAGACGCAAAACCGTTGCACACTTTTGCTGGAATTGCTCTACGGAACTGCGATCAGCGCCGCTGCGATCGTTCGTTTCTCTGCGATCAGGATGTTGTACGTGCGGGCCGCGGCTCCTGTCGACATCGGCTCGAGGCCGACGCCGGCTTTCGCGAATGCGGAATAGACCTCGGACGAAGGCCAAAGCTGCTTCTCGCCCGTGCCGAGCAGAACCGTGATCGGAGGCTCCAGGCGGCTCAGGATAAAGTCGATGTCTTTCTCGTCGAGCGCTTCGGCGCTTGTCGCGGTCCAGGCATAGACGCCGCTCGGCACGCAGATGATCGAGCCGCGATGGCTCATCTCCGCGAAACGGAAGCCGCCGTTGCCGTAGGCCGTGATCGCCGTTTCATAGGGGTAGCGGGCGACCTCGGGCGTCATAACGGCGGCGTTCCTCGTTCGCGCCGCCTATCAGGCCTTGGCGCGGCTCGTCTTGGTCGCGGCAACTGCCTTCGCAGCAGCGTCGCTCCAATCCCGCTTGACGCCGAGGTAGCCCAATAGCGGGGCGGCGATGAAGATCGACGAGTACGTGCCGATCACGACGCCCAAAAGCATTGCGAGGTTGAAGCTGCGAATGACTTCGCCGCCGAAGATGTAGAGCGAGACCAGGACCGCGATCGCAGTGACACCGGTCAGGATTGTACGCGACAGCGTCTCGTTGATCGAAAGGTTCAAGAGCTGGTTCAGCTCCATTTTCTTGAACTTGCGGAGGTTCTCACGAATTCGGTCCGACACGACGACGGTGTCGTTCACGGAGTATCCGAGAATGGTCAGAAGCGCGGCGACGGTCGACAGATCGAATTCGAGCCGGAACAGGGAGAAGATACCAGCGGTCAAGAGGACGTCGTGGGACAACGCCACGACGGCGCCGAGAGCGAACTGCCATTCGAAGCGGAACCATACGTAGGCGACAATCGCCAAGATACCCGCGGCGACGGCGATGAAGCCCGTCATGCGCAATTCGCTCGACACGGCCGGGCCGACCACTTCGACACGACGCTGCACATAGTCGGCGCTCGTTGCGTCAATCACCTTCTGTACGGCGGGCTGTTGAGCGGTTTCCCCGCCTGGCTGCTCCTCGAGCCGCACGAGCACGTCGTTCGGCGTGCCGAACTCCTGAATCTGCACGTTGCCGAGACCCAGAGCGTTGAGCTTCTCACGCAGCGACGAGATGTCAGCATTGCCGCTCTTCGTCTGCAGTTCAATCAGCGATCCGCCTTTGAAGTCGACGCCGTAGTTCAGGCCGAGCGTCGCGCACAGCGCTATGGATATAGCCATCGCGATAATAGATGCGACGAGCGCGGGCCCCTTGAACTTCATAAAGGGCAAGTTCAGGTCGTGCGGGAAGAAGTCGAAGCCCTTGAAGACCGGTATAAGTTTCATCAACACGGAAGTGGTCTCCTAGACCGGCACGATTTGGATGCGGCCCTTCGGCTGGGCCTTGAGCCAGAACGAGATGAGCAGCCTGACGACCGTCACGGACGCGAAGATCGACGTCAGAATGCCGATGGTCAGCGTCACGGCGAAGCCGCGGATCGGACCCGAGCCCAGCCAGAACATGATGAGCGCGCAAGCCAGCGTCGTCAGCTGACTGTCGGCGATCGTCACGAAGGCGCGCTGGAAGCCCGCATCGATGCTGGCAATCGGCGATTTGCCCGTTCGCAATTCCTCGCGGATGCGCTCATAGATCAGAACGTTCGCGTCGACGGCCATCGCGACACCCAAGACCAAGCCAGCGATGCCCGGCAGCGTCAGCGTCGAGCCGATGAGCGTCATGAGGGCGAGCGTCAAGATCAAGTGCACGAGCAGACCGACGCACGCGAAGATGCCGAACGTCCCGTAGGCAAGGACCGTCAGAAGGATGACCGCGATGCCGCCGATGATACCGGCGCGCTTGCCGTCGGCGATCGAGTCGGCACCGAGCGACGGACCGACGGTCCGCTCTTCGACAATCGTCAACTTCGCAGGCAGCGAGCCGGAGCGGAGCTGAACGGCGAGGCGGTTCGAGCTTTCGACGTTGAAGCTGCCGGAAATCTGGCCGGAGCCTCCGAGGATCGGCTCGCGGATAACGGGTGCGGAAAGCACCTTGTTGTCGAGCACGATCGCGAAGGGCTTGCCGACGTTATCCTTCGTGAAGTTGCCGAACTTGCGCGCGCCGCTTTGATTGAAGCGGAAGTTGATGACCGCCTCGTTGGTGCGGTTGTCGAAGCCCGGCTGGGCGTCGGCGAGGTCGTCGCCCTGGACGACAGGCTGTTCGCGCAGCAGATATTCTGCGGGGCCTTCGCTCCTGTCGCCGGGGTAGATCTTGTAACCCGGAGGGATGCTCGTCTGCTTGGCCTCCTCGGCGCTGAGCGAGGGATGGACTTCATGGAAGGTCAGCTTGGCCGTTTCGCCGATGAGCGCCTTCAAGTCCTTGGTGTCCTTGAGACCCGGAAACTGGATCAGGATGCGGTCAGTGCCCTGCCGCACGATCGTCGATTCCGAGGTGCCGAGATTATTGACGCGGCGATTGATCGTTTCGATCGAAGCCGCGGCCGCGTTTGAGATACGCGCGCGGAGGCCCGGTTCGGTCGGCTTTACGATGATGGTGCCATCGTCATTGCCGGCCGTGACGGAGATATCGTAACCGCCGGTGCCGAGCACGGCGCTGCCGATCGATTGCCTCGCCTTGTCCAATTGCTTGATGGCCGCGTCCCGTTCCTCGGGCTTCGCGAGCTTGACGACGAGCTGGGTGCCCTGGATGCCGATGCCGGTGAAGCCGATTTTCGCATCACGAAGAAGCTTGCGCGATTCATCGCGCAGGTTGTTCATCCAATCCTTCTTGATCTCGTCCTGATCCATTGCGAGCAAAAGATGCGCGCCGCCCTGAAGGTCGAGCCCCAAAGGCAGCTGCTTCTTCGGCACGAAGGATGGCCACGATGCGACCGTTTCCTTTGCGAAGAAGTTCGGCATCGCGATTGCGAAGCCTGCGAGACAGGTCAAAATGATCAGAATGATTTTCGTGCGTGTGAATTGCAGCATCGGAACAGGGTCTCAGACGTTAGGAGATGCGCGGATCAGAACTTGCGCATCTGGGCGCAGCTACGTTCTCGCACGATGAAGACGTTCAATCACGTTGCGTCTTTGACAGGTTCGCCCTTCGTGCGGACTTCCAAAAGGGTGCCCTTGACGATGCGGACCTTCAAATTGTCGGCAAGTTCGACTTCGATTTCGTCGCTCGTGTCGGAGGCCTTCGTAACCTTGCCGACCATGCCCCCGGAGGTGACGACCGTGTCGCCGCGCCGGACGGCGTTCAACCGCTCACGAAGCTGCTTCGCGCGCTGCGACTGCGGACGGATCAGGAGGAAGTAGAAAATCGCCAGCATCGCCAGCATCGGAATCAGAAGGCCGCCGAGTGGGTCCATCGGGCTGGCTGCGGCGGTCTGCGCGAATGCGGAAGTCGTAAACATTGGAAAGAATGGTCCTCCGGATGCGATTGAAATAAGCACTACCGCCCCGGATCCCAATGGTCCGGAGGGATGAGCCCCCTCAAATTCGGGCGGACTATAGTGGTCCGAAACCCTTTTGCAACCTCGCATAGGCCCATGAAAGGCCGTTGGCACTGGATCGGGCAACGATTAAACACGCTTTTTCCGGCGGATAGCGCGCCGGGCCTTCAGCCTTCTGGAAATCCTTAATGACAGATGCAGATCCCAATCGCCCGCTCTTGGAACGGATCGCCGACGCTCTCGAGCGTTTGAGCCCCGCCCCGCTCCGGACCGCCAATTTCACCAAAGCCGACGCATTCGTGTGGCAAGCCGATACGGCGAGCTTCGAGCCGGTTCCGGAGGTTAGCCGCGTGCCGTTGAAGCTTCTCAAGGGCATCGACCGGACCGCGGGCATTCTGCTCGACAACACGCGGCGCTTCGCGGCAGGCTTTCCGGCCAACAACGCGCTGCTTTGGGGCGCACGCGGGATGGGCAAATCGAGCCTCGTCAAAGCGGCGCATGCCGATGCCTTGAGCCTCAGCGGCGGACTGAAGCTCATCGAGATCCACCGTGAGGATATCGGATCGCTGCCGAAGTGCCTGGCCATTCTGAAGGCCGCGCCCTTCCGCTTCATCGTCTTCAGCGACGATCTTTCGTTCGATCACGACGACACGAGCTACAAATCGCTGAAGGCCGTGCTCGATGGGGGCATCGAGGGCCGTCCGAAAAATGTGATTTTCTACGCGACATCCAACCGCCGTCACCTCATGCCGCGCGACATGATCGACAACGAGCGGGCGACGGCCATCAACCCCGGCGAGGCGACCGAAGAGAAAGTGTCGCTCTCGGACCGTTTCGGACTCTGGCTCGGCTTTCACAATGCGAGCCAGGACGATTATCTCGCGATGGTCCAAGCCTATGTCGAGCACTTCGGCATCGCGGTCGCGGACGATGAATTGCGGCGGGACGCTCTCGAATGGGCGACGACGCGTGGCGCGCGGTCGGGCCGCGTCGCGTGGCAATACGTGCAGGATCTGGCGGGGCGCACGCGAACTTCGACGGATAAGGTCTGACCTCTTTCGTCGTCCTTGGAGCGGCGCGCCGATGGCGCGCTCGGCCGAGGATGACGTAGAGCCAACAAAAAGAGAGCCGGATCGATCGATCCGGCCCCCAGTCTTCCCTCAGTGCCAGCGCGTTGCCCCGCGCTAGAGGTCAGCGTCAAAGCTTTTCGAGATACGGCATCGGATCGACCGGTTTCGAGCCTTGACGCAATTCGAAGTGGACTTGCGGCTGATCAACGGAGCCGGTTTTGCCGGCCTTCGCGATGACCTGTCCGCGCTTGACCTTGTCACCGCGCTTCACAAGCAATTCGTCATTGTGCGCGTAGGCGGTGACCCAGCCGTTGTCGTGGCGAAGCAGCACGAGGTTGCCATAGCCTTTGAGCTCGCTGCCGGCGTAGGCAACGACGCCAGACTCCGCCGCGTGGACCTCGGTTCCGAGCGGCACCTGGAGATTGATGCCGTCGTTGTGCGTTCCGTCGGGACGGCCGCCAAAACCTGCAACGATCTTGCCGCTCGTCGGCCACCGCAGCTTGCCGGTGTTGGCTGCGGAGTCGGCGACCGAAGCCGGAACTGAAACCGCGACTTTGTCCTCGGGCGCCGCGGGCTTATCCGCCGGAGCCGCCTTTTCGGCGACCGGTGCTGGCGGCGCGGGTGCAATGTCAGGAGACGCGTCGGTCGCCTTGTTGTCGGAAAGCGCTGCGACGCGCTTTTCGCCATTGATGACGGTCGGCTGCATCGTCGTGGCATCGCCATAGCGCGCAGGAGGGCTCGGCACGATCGGCGGCACCTCAGCGGTCGCCGACGGGGCGGCGGAAGGCGCGGGCGTTGAAGCCGCGGCAGGCGGCGACGTGGACGGCAGCGGCGCGGGTGTCACCGCGGCGACATGTACCGGGGTATCGCGCGGGCTGTCGCCCGGAACTTTCAGAACCATACCGGGCTTCACGCGATGCGGATCGCTGATGCCGTTCACCTGCTGAAGCTCGGCGAACTTCACCTTGTTCGACCGCGCGATGCCATAGAGGGAGTCGCCGGGTCGCACGGTGTAGGTCGCGTTGTAGCGCGCGGCGACATCAGGCGCGGCGGGAGAGAGCGGCGCGGGCAAGGGCGTTGCCGCCTCGACGGCCTTCGCAGCGGCGACGCTGCTGCGATCGGATGAGCCGCCAGCGGCCGGAAGATAGAGCTTCTGCCCCGGCTTCAGGTTCGGGTTGCTCAAACCGTTCAGCGACGTCAATTCGGTGAGCGAAACCTGATGGCGGCGCGACAGCCCATAGAGCGTATCGCCGGGCTGAACCTCGATCATTTCACCCTTGGCGAGCGGCGCCGCCTGTGAAGCGGGAGCCGTGTCGCGGGCCTGCGTCTCCTCGCGCGGCGCACGGGCAAATGGCTTTGCCGGGCGATAAGGCTGCGACGTGACCGGCTGTGATGTGGCAGGCGGCGGCTGCGCATAGGGCGCGCCATGATCCCCCGTAGCGTCGGGCAGAGCGGCGACCTGAACGGACGAAGCGCCGGCGCCATAGGGTCCGCGTGGCGACGAACCGCCGAGATATTGGTTATCGCTTAACGAACTCGTGTGCACCGGCTCAGGCGGAACCGGTACACTGGCCGTGCTCGGATCATCGTTAAAATTGAATGACGTGCTATCGAAGCGCGTAACGTCCGCGCTGCACCCCGCGAGGGTAACGCTTGCAATTATTAGAGAAACGGCGCTCGCGGACTTGAGGCCCAAGCGTCCGCACCGGCCTACGCCAAAACAACTCATCATGGTACGCACCTCTACTCGCACCATCCATTAACCTTTAACCGGTTAACGGGGAGTAAACGTCCCCCGTGCGATTTAAATTTGATGCCCCGAGTTGCACTGCTTGCGGTAAGAGCCGCGTGCCCTGCCCCACAGAAAAGCGGCCCGTTGGAAACGACGGTGACTTTCGACGGTGCGTTGCACACCGCCGGAGTTTTATCGGAATAGCTGAGGATTGCGCTCTATTCGCGGAGGGATTTCGTCAATCTGGCGACTTTCGCGGAGTTGTAGCGGGGGCAAAATCCGATCACTTCAGCCGGCTGCTCAACGATTTCAACGCGCCGTGATTGGTCAGATCGATGCTCAGCGGAGTGACGGAAATTTTGTTTTGCGCAATGGCCGCAAGATCGGTCCCGGAAATGAGCGTCGATTTCCGCCGTTCGAATCCGAACCAGAAATACGGCGTGCCCCACGGATCGGAGCGGCTATCGATATCGAGCAGCGCCTGATCGCGAACGCCCTGCGAGGTGACGGCGACACCTTTGATCTCGTCCGGATTGGCATCCGGGAAATTGATGTTGATGAGCGATTTCGGCGCCCATTTCTCCTGCAGCAGCTTCTTGATCAGCGAAGGCGCGTGCGCGAGCGGCGTATCCCAAATCGCTCGCCGCGAGCCTTCTTCAAAGCCCATCATCAACGACAGCGCGATCGAGGGGATGCCGAGGATCGCGCCTTCCATCGCCGCCGCGACCGTGCCCGAATAGGTGATGTCCTCAGCGAGGTTCGATCCGTGATTTACGCCCGACAGGATCAGATCAGGTGGCTGACCCTTCAGAACATGACGCACGGCCATGATCACGCAATCCGTCGGGGTGCCTGCAATGGCGTGGGTGCGATCATCGAGCGAGCGCAAACGAAGCGGTGTGTGCAGCGTCATCGAATGCGACGTGCCCGATTGGTTCGTTTCCGGCGCGACCGTCCACACATCGGGTGAAATCCCGAGTGCGATGGCTTTCAGGATTTCCAATCCGCGCGCATTGATGCCGTCGTCGTTGGTGATCAGAATTCTCATGGGAAGACGTTACGCTTTCTGTATTTGCGCCAAGCCGCCCATATAGGGACGAAGTGCATCGGGAATGACGACGCTGCCGTCGGCTTGCTGATAGTTTTCGAGAACGGCGATCAGCGTGCGTCCGACGGCGAGGCCCGAGCCGTTCAGCGTGTGGACGTAAACCGGCTTGCCACCGTCCTTCGGACGATAGCGCGCATCCATGCGCCGGGCCTGGAAATCGCCGCACACCGAGCACGAGGAAATCTCGCGATACGTGTTCTGGCCCGGCAACCAGACTTCGATGTCGTAGGTTTTCTGCGAGGCAAAGCCCATGTCGCCCGTGCACAGAAGCATCGTGCGGAACGGCAGGCCCAAACGCTTCAAGACTTCCTCGGCGCACGACGTCATTCGCTCGTGCTCTTCGAGCGCTTTCTCCGGCGTAACAACGGAGACGAGTTCGACCTTCGAGAACTGATGCTGGCGGATCATGCCGCGCGTGTCGCGACCGGCGGCGCCCGCTTCGGAGCGGAAGCACGGTGTCCACGCGGTCATGCGCTTCGGCAGCTGCGCTTCGTCGAGGATCTGCTCGCGCACGAGGTTCGTCAGCGAGATCTCGGCGGTTGGGATGAGCCAGAAATCGTTCGTCGTCTTGAAGAGGTCCTCAGCGAACTTTGGAAGATTACCTGTGCCGTAAGCCGCCTGATCTTTGACGAGCAACGGCGGGTTGACTTCGGTGTAGCCGAACTCGCCCGTATGCAAATCGAGCATGAAGCTGGCGATGGCGCGTTCGAGGCGCGCGATGGCGCCTTTGGTCACGACAAAGCGGGCGCCAGAAATTTTCTGCGCGGCTTCGAAGTCCATCAGGCCCAGCGCTTCGCCGATCTCGAAATGCTGCTTGGGCGTGAAGTCGAACGTGCCGGGCGTGCCGACCTTGCGCACTTCGACGTTACCCGTCTCGTCCGTTCCGAACGGCACCTCCTCACGGGGCGTATTCGGAATGACGGAAAGTGCGTCGCGAATTTCGGCGTCGAGCTGGCGCTCGTCCTCCTCGCCCTTGGCGATGGACTGCTTGAGCTCGGCGACCTCGGTCATCAGGCGCGTGGCGGTGGCTTCGTCTTTCGTGGCCTTTGCCTTGCCGATTTCCTTGGACGCTGCATTCCTCTGCGACTGCGCTTCCTGCAGCGACGTCAGCAGAGCGCGGCGTTTCTCATCGAGCGCGATAAGGCTGGCTGATTGCGGCTCGAGCCCGCGCCGGCGCAGACCCTCGTCGAAGGTCGCGGCGTTGTCTCGGATCCATTTGATGTCGAACACGGGGAGGCCTCTTCGCGTCGGAGCTATCGGGCCGTCCTATACGATGCTTTTGGCCCGGTCCAGGGTCGCTTTGGACAGCTTTCCCAAAAGGCGCAAATGCTCAGGAAGCGGCTGCCTTCGCCTTTGCCTGCTGTCTCTCGACGAAGCGTACTGCAAGGATCGAGATTTCATATAGCCCGATCGTCGGGAGCGCCATAATGCACATGCTCAGGGCGTCGGGCGGGGTCAGAAGCGCGGCGGCAGCGAAGATTGCAACAATGGCGTAACGGCGTCCCCTCGCTAGAGCGTCCGACGTCACGAACCCTACACGCGAGAGAAGCGTCAAAACGACCGGCAGCTGAAAGACGATGCCGAAGCCGAAGATCAGCGTCATGATCAGCGACAGGTATTCGGACACCTTCGGCAGCAGCTCGATCTCGGGTACGCCCTCGCCCGACATATGCGTCAGGCCGATCGAGAAGCGGATCAGCACCGGCATCGCAACGAAGTAGACCATCATCGCGCCGATGACGAACAGCACGGGCGTGGCGATCAGATACGGCAGGAAAGCGCGGCGCTCGTTCTTGTAGAGGCCGGGCGCGACGAACTTATAGATCTGCGTCGCGGCGACGGGGAACGACAGGAAGGCCGCGCCGAACATGGCGAGCTTCACCTGGGTCATGATCTGTTCGAGGAAGTGCGTCGCGATCAGCTTCACGTGGTCACTGCCGGATGCCCACATGTAGGGCCAGACCAGCACGTTGTAGATGTGGCCGGCGACCGCGAAGCAGAGGAAGAACATGACGACGAAGGCGCAGAGCGCCCAGATCAGCCGCTGACGCAATTCGATCAGATGATCGAGCAAGGGCGCTTTGCTGGCGTCGATGTCCTCCTGGCCTTCGCGCAGGGGCTCGATGCCCGGGCCTGTCGCCGACGGCGGTAACCGCTCCTGCATCGCGCTAGGACTCCGTCCGCTCGGCGGTGGAAGACGATTTCTCGGGCAGCACTTGCGCTTCGGATGGCGACTGCGGCGGGGCCGGACGCGGCGGCTCGGCTGGCGTCAACAGCGGGGTATCGGCTGGTGCGGGCGGGGCAGGCGACGATGCCGCCGGAGGCGTGCTTGCGTTCGGCTCTATGTTTGATGCTGCGCTGGCGTCGTGGACAGACGCCTTCGCCTTCATGACTTCCGAGTTGATCGAGTTTTGCATCTGCTCGACTTCCTTGCGCATCGAGTCGAGCTCGGCTTCGCGCATGGCGGCATCGAACTGCCCTTTGAACTCGTTGGCATGGCGGCGCACGATGCCGGCGTAGCGGCCTATCGTCCGCATGAAGACCGGCAGTTCCTTCGGGCCGACGAAAACCAGCGTCACGATCCCGAGGATCAGAAGCTCGCTCCAGCTGATATCAAACATCGAGCAACCTTGTCGGGACCAGCCGCGAACTTATGAACGTGACGGGATCATCCGACCTTCGTGCGGTCCGGATTCACGGCTTCGTTCTCGATCGTACGCGGCGCGGGCTTGACCCCAGGATCATCATCCTCGGCCATGCCCTTCTTGAAACTCTTGATGCCCTTGGCGACGTCGCCCATCAACTCCGAAATCTTGCCGCGGCCAAAAAGCAGCAGAGCAATGACGAGGAGAAGGAGGATATGTTGCGCGCTTAAACCCATTGAAAGACCTCTCGGCGGCAGCTTGGCACTGGCCAGCAGCTGAACGCTTCTTCGTATCTAAGTCCTTATCGCAGAACCGCCAGGGCGGGGCAAGGATTGCGGATGAGGCGGGAGAACGCCGAGTTCCCAAAATTTGTAATCGCCATGGCGGTTTAGGCCCGCTTGGCTTGACAGCAACCGTCCGTCGCGGTCCAAATTAATGATAAGTAATATTGCCAGTGGCGGGGCGGTGAAGGCGGTCAGTCCTTGCCCTCTTCGTTCGCAGGCTCGTCCTTCGCAGTCTCGCCCTCTTCACCCTCGTCGCCCTGAAGCTCCAGAGGGAGCGTCTCCTGCTCTTCTTCCTCCTCGTCGCCGTCGTCGGTCAGCGGAAGCTCATCCGGCATCAGCGCCGCGACGTCCGTCGGAGACGGCACGGTGAAGCCTGGCGGCAGGTTGGCGTCGAGGAGGCCCGCAGCCTTGAGATCGGCGAGACCCGGCAGGTCCTTGATATTGTCGAGACCAAAATGGACGAGGAAATCTTCCGTCGTTCCATAGGTCAGCGGCCGGCCCGGCGCCCGGCGCCTGCCGCGCGGGCGGATCCAGCCGGTTTCCATCAGCACGTCGAGCGTGCCGGGCGACGTCGATACGCCCCTGATCTCTTCGATCTCGGCGCGGGTGACGGGTTGATGATAGGCGATGATCGCCAGCGTTTCCTGCGCCGCCTTCGAGAGCTTCCGTTCCTCCTTCTGCTGCCGTTCAAGCAGAAACGACAGATCGTCGGCGGTGCGGAACTGCCAGCGGCCCGCGACGCGAGCGAGCACCACGCCGCGATCTTTGTATTCAGCCTGCAGCGCGATCAGCAGGGAGTGGACGTCATCGCCGGCGTCGAGGCCGCGGGCCAGCGACTTGGCATCGAGCGGCGCGGAAGAAGCAAAAAGCATCGCTTCGAGGCGGCGCAATTTCTCGCGATCTGCACTTTTCGAAAGATGATCGACAGCGGCATCAGGGTCGCTCAGCGCGGACGCGGGCCCACTGTCGAGCGCCGCTTCCGCGTCGTCGTTTCGGACCGTTTCGGTTTTCTCGCGCGTATTATCCGACACTAGCGTCAGTCTCGGCGGAACCATGGCTTTTTTCTAGCCCCCATATCTTTCCGGCGCTGCTAGCCGATCTTTTCCCAAACCGCTCCCGCTTCGCGTTTGCGCATGTAGATCGGCGCGAACGGCTCATCCTGCCGAAGCTCGATCAGCCCTTCGCGAGCCATCTCGAGGGTGGCGCCGAACGAACTTGCAAGTGCTGAACGCTCTTCTTCGTTCCTCGGCAGGTATTGCTCGAGGAAAAGGTCGAGCTGCGCCCAGTCGCCTTCCGTTGCGCCGACGAGCCTTTCAAGACGGGTCCGCGCTTCCTTGATGGACCAGACGCGCCGCGCCTTGACGACGTGGACGACGCGGATGGTTCGCTTCCTTTGATCGGCGTAGGCTTTGAGCAGGTCGTAGACCGTCGCGGTATAGGTCGTATCGCGCGTAACCTTGATGTGCTCTGGCGCCCCGCGCGCAAAGACATCCTGGTCGAGGCGACGACGCGTCAGCAATATCGCGGCCTTGTCGCGCATCGCTTCGAGCCGCGTCAGGCGGAAGGAAAGYCGCTGCGCCAGCTCTTCGGCCGTCGCCGTGTCGGCGGTGTCCTTTTCCTTCGGCAGAAGAAGGCGCGATTTGAGATACGCCAGCCAGGCCGCCATCACGAGGTAGTCGGCAGCGATTTCGAGCTTCAGGAGCTGCGCTTCGGCTATGAAACCCAGATACTGCTCGACGAGCGCGAGGATCGAAACCTTCGTCAGGTCAACCTTCTGGGTGCGGGCAAGAGCCAGCAGGAGGTCGAGCGGGCCTTCGAAACCTTCGATATCGACGACGAAGGCATCGTCTCCGGCCGGCATGTTCTCAAGGCCTGAAGCGTCCCAGCCGGAATCTCCGCTTTCGCCTTGCGTTGCCGTCTCGTCCATCGCGTCTCGATTATGTTTCCTGTGGCGGCGCCGCTCTCATTTTGAGGCGCAGCCGCGACACTACACTGATTCAGACAACCGGAGTCTGCTGGCCCAGGATGCCGGCGAGGAGTTGTAGAGCCTCCTCCCTATCGTAAGGTTCGATCCGGCCGATGCAAGAGCAAGCGCGCTCAAATCTCTCGGCGGCTCGGCCCTGAAGCGGTGCCACGCCTTCCGCGGCCGCGCGCATTTCCTCGATATCGCCGTTGCAATGGAGCGCGAGGTCGGACCCTGCGGCAATGACGGCTTCGGCGCGGGCCCGCATCGGTCCGCTCAGGGCCTTCATGCTGAGGTCGTCGCTCATCAGCAGGTTATCAAAGCCGATCTCGCCGCGGATGACCTCCCTCGTCACGATTTCCGAGGTGCTGGCGGGATTGGCCGGATCGATCGCGGAATAGACGACATGGGCGGTCATCGCGGCGGGGATATTCGCGAGCGCCTTGAACGGCGCAAAGTCCGTTTCCGACAGGATTGGGCGCGCCGTCGCGACGACGGGCAACGACAAATGGCTATCGGCAGTCGCCCGGCCGTGACCCGGAATATGTTTAATCACCGGAACGACACCGCCCGCGAGATACCCATCCGCGACCGACCGGGCCAGGGCGACGACCTCGCCAACGGTCGAGCCATAGGCGCGGTCGCTGATGATCTCGTGCGAGCCGTCGACGGGAAGATCGGCGACCGGCGCGCAATTCATCGTAATGCCGAACGTCCGAAGCTCCTCACCCGTCAGCCGTGCCACGGTGAAGGCAGCGCGTTTCGCCGCTTCCGGATCGCGCGCATAGAACTTGGCATAGGCGGCGGCGGGGGGAAGCGAGCGCGCTATCGGCGGTCTCAGGCGCTGAACGCGGCCACCTTCCTGGTCTATCAGGACGAGAAAATCGCTCCGGCCGACGGCATCGCGGACGTCTTCGACGAGCCGCTTCAGCTGCTCGCGATCGGCGACGTTGCGCGCGAACAGGATCAGTCCGGCGGGTTGTACATCGCGGTAAAAGCGTCGTTCGTCGTCCATCAAGGCGACGCCAGAGAGGCCAACAATCAGGCTTGCGACCATCGCAGCTTGGCCCTCCGGGGCCGAATGTCCTGGCTATTAAACGCGACCGGCCGGTGCGGGTGCACCAGCCGGAGACATATCACGGATGCTTACGCGATCAGTAAGAGGTGACCCAGCAATCCTTGTACCCTTGCGCCTTCAGCTGCGAACAAACATTGTTCGCCTCCTCCCGCGATCCGGGCGGACCGACGACGAGGCGGTCATAGGCGCCCTTCGCCAGGGTGGCAGACGCGACGTCCGGCGTTTTACCCGCCAGTGCGCTGCCGTACTTCTGCTGCATATCGGCGAAGCGCTTCAGGGCGTCGATGCGGCTCGAGTCAGAGCGAGGAATCGACGCCAAGACTGCGACGAACCCGACTCCGCCGCCACTTGAAGACTGAACGACCGGCGGCGCATCCGCCGTGGCATCGGTTTCGACCGTCGGCTGGGCCCGCGCGACCTTCTTCAGCTTCTTGACCGGCGCCGCGGGGGCATCGGCCGTGTCATCCACGCTGCCGGTGCTGCCGGTCGTATTGGGAGAATTGACCGTCACGACCTTGACGGGCTTCACCTTCTTTGCGGCCGGCGCTGCCTCTGCGTTCATGGGCGTGGGGCGCACGGGCGGCCCACTCGTGGCCGGTGCGGTGCCTTGATGCTGGCCGAAGTCGACCAGCGACGTGCCAGGAACGCCGCTGAAGCCCTGCTGAGGTCCGTGATCCGGCTCAGACGCGGGCGGCGGAGCCTGAATGGTGCCGTCGCGGCCGACAACGAGGGTCGAAACCTTCCGCGCGCCGCCGTTATTATCGTCGGTCGCGGATGCGTTCGCCGTGGTGTCGGAGCTGCCCGACGAGGAGCCGTCAGAATTGTTCGCCTCTTGCGCCGAAGCCTGCGATGTGCCGTCGCCAAGACGGCCCATGATCTTCGTATCGGAATAGGGAAACTGCTTGCCGCCGGCATCGGCCGGCTTCGTCTTCGAGGGGAACTCCGCGCTCTTGATGACAGGCGGGTCGCCCTGCGGATTGCCTCCGCCGGTGATTTTCTTATAGCCGTAAGCCATGCCACCGCCGATCACGATCGCGCCGATCAGCGCTGCCACGATCATCAGCGGGCGGCGGCCGCGCGGCGCTTCTTCTTCATCCTCGTACTCGACGTCTTCCTCGCCATAGACGGGCTCCAGCTCGCCGCCTTCGGCCTGACCGAAGCCGAGATGAGCGTCGCCGCGATTCTGCTGGTAGGGGTCATGGGCGAAATTGTCGTGGGGGCCGGCCCAGTCGGCCGCGCTCAATTCGTTCTCGTGATACTGCTGCTGGCCGAACGTTTGCGCCGAATGCGCGGGCTGCCGGGCGGGTTGCGGCGCGAAGGCCGGCTGGCCAAAGCCGCCGTTATCGAAGCCATGCGGATCGTGATCCTGGGCTGGCCATTGCGCCGCCTGCTGCTGGTTTCCGTAGGCTTGTGGCTGTGCCGTCTGCTGCGGGGCGAAGCTTGGCCGCGACGGCGGCACGTAGGGTTCGAACTGCGGCGCGTAGGGGTCCGCCTGTCCCGCAGCGGCGTGCTGCTGGTAGCCGCCATAGTTCCCGCGATTCGGCGCTTGCGACGGCTGGAGCTCGCTCCACTGGCCATAGGCCGGCTGCTGCTCGGGAGCTTGGCCGCCGAAACCCGGTTGTGGGAAGCTCGGATAGCCCGATGCCGGCTGCTGGGGCTGCTGATGGCCGGGCCAGCCGCTGCCATTATCGGCGGGCTGCTGCTGTGGACGGCCGGTTTGCGCCTGTGGATTGACCCAGGGCGGCTGAGAGCTGCTCGTGTGCGTATTGGGGCGGGCAGCCAGCCTACCGGCGTTCGGCCCGGGAAATGCGTTCTGCGATGACATCGCGGAAACCCCCTTAAAGTGGGGCGCAAAATCGTGGTTGCGCCTAATCGTCGATTCGAGACTTTAGCGCATCGCTTCGGGCGCCTCGACGCCGAGGATTTGAAGCCCCGATTTTATCACCGTCTTTGTCGCGAAAATCAGCCCCAACCTTGCCGACGTCGCAACCCCGTCATTTGGCTGAATAAAACGTAAATGTGGCGAATCGTTGCCTCGTGTCCATTGGGTGTGGAGAGCGCTGGCGAGATCGTAAAGATAGAAGGCAACACGATGCGGCTCGTGGGCAGCAGCCGCGCCCTCGACCAACCGCGGGAAACCTGCCAAGCGACGGACCAGATCGAGTTCGCCCGCATCGGTCAGGAGCGAAAGGTCGGCCTTCTCCAACGCCTCGACGGACACGTCCAAGCCGGGAACCTGCTCGACCGCGTTTCGCAGCACGCTTGCGGCCCTAGCATGCGCGTATTGCACGTAGAAGACAGGGTTGTCCTTCGACTGCTCCGTCACTTTCGCGAAGTCGAAGTCCAGCGTCTCCTGATTTTTCCGGTAGAGCATCATGAAGCGGACGGGATCGCGGCCGACTTCATCGACCACGTCGCGCAGAGTGACGAAGGTGCCTGCCCGTTTCGACATCTTGTAGGGCTCGCCGGCTTTGAAGAGCCTGACGAGTTGTACGACCTTCACATCGAGATCGGCCGCACCGTCCGACAGCGCGGCGACGGCGGCCTTCATCCGCGGGATGTAGCCGACGTGATCGGCGCCGAAGACGTTGATCAGATGGCGGAAGCCGCGCTGCAGCTTGTCGTAGTGGTATGCGACGTCGCCCGCGAAGTAGGTGTAGCTGCCGTCGGATTTCTGCAGCGCGCGGTCTTCGTCGTCGCCGTAGGCCGTCGATTTGAAAAGCGTCTGGACGCGGTCTTCCCACTCGCTGTCGTCATGGCCCTTGGGCTTTTCGAGCGTGCCCTCGTAGATCAGACCCTTCTGCCGGAGAACTTCGATCGCGGCCCTGACCTGATCGCGGCCGTTCGACGTCAGCGACGCTTCCGAGAAGAACACATCGTGGCGGATGTTGAGGGCGGCGAGATCGTCCTTGATCATCTCCATCATCTTGGAAATGGCAAATGAACGGACGATCGGCAGCCAGCGCTCTTCCGGCATGTTGAGGAGCGACGGGCCGTGCTCGGCGGCCAGCGCTTCGCCGACGGGCTTCAGATACTCACCGGGATAAAGCCCTTCGGGGATGGCGCCGATGTTCTCACCCAGCGCTTCGCGATACCGGAGGAAGGCGGAACGTGCGAGCACGTTCACCTGGCCGCCGGCGTCGTTGATGTAGTATTCGCGCGTCACATCGTAGCCCGCGAAGACGAGCAGGTTCGCGAGCGCATCTCCGAAGACAGCACCGCGGCAATGGCCGACGTGCATGGGCCCCGTCGGATTTGCAGAAACGTATTCGACGTTGAGTTTCTCGCCGTGGCCCGTTCCGCCAGCGCCGTAGGCCGATCCCTCTTTCAAAATCGTGCGGACGAGCGATTGCCAGACGTCATTCTTGAAGGTGATGTTCAAGAAGCCAGGACCAGCAACATCGATCTTCGCAATGCCCGGCGCTGCTTCAAGCTTGGCCTTCAGCGCTTCCGCGATATCGCGCGGCTTCATCTTCGCGGGCTTCGCCAGCACCATCGCGGCGTTGACGGCGACATCGCCGTGGCTTGTGTCGCGCGGGGGCTCAGCGTCGAAGGCCGGAAGGGCAATGTCCTTGGGCAGAACTCCCTCGGACTGAAGCTCCGTCAGCGCAGTTTGGACGCGGGCTACGACATCAGCGAAAACGTTCATAGGAATCCTAAATGCTTGGGTTCCCTCGCCCCGTCTTTACGGGGAAAGGGTGAGGGTGAGGGGCCGCAACTTGCACTGAACAAGCGGCTGCCCCTCACCCCGGCCGTCTCCCCATTCCGAAGGGGAATGGGGAGAGGGGGTATAGCGCGCCTATCCCAGTTCCGGGGTGGCGTCAAACAGGCGGCGATGTTCCGCGAGCGCGTAGCGATCGGTCTGCCCGGCCAGAAAGTCGCAAGCGACGCGGGCCCGATGGCGGTCGTCGAGGCCCCGCAGCGCTTCGCGCCATCCGGCAGGCAGGGTCGCCGCATCGGAATTGTATTTCCGGAATAGGTCGCGGACGACGTTCTCCGCCTTCTCCATAACATCGAGCACGCGCCGGTGGTGGTAAACGGCCGCGAAGAGGAAGCTCTTCAGGTGCGCGAGATCGAGGGTCATCGCGTCCGAGAAGGCGATCACGGCCTGCCCGGCGGCGCGGATGTCATCGGGCGATCGAGGGGCCGATACCGCGAGGCGGCGGCGGCTTTCGGCGACCACGTCGCTAACCATCGCCGTGATCATACGACGGGTGACTTCGTAAATGGCCCGGCTGTTTTCGGCGTCTCTCGCGACCGCCCTCACCTCGTTCGCGATCGGTCCCGCCAACGGTACGCCATCGAGCTTTTCGAACGTGATCAGTCCAGCGCGGAGCCCGTCATCGACATCATGCGAGAGGTAGGCAATGTCATCGGCAAGGCTTGCGACTTGCGCTTCGGCGGACGGCCATTGTTCGAGCTTTAAAGGGCTCCACGCTTCGATGTGGCGCGCGACTTTGGCGACGGGCGAGTCCGCGCGGACAGGGCCGTTGTGCTTCGCCAGCCCTTCGAGCGTTTCCCAGGTCAGGTTCAACCCGTCGAATGCCAGATACTTGCGCTCGAGGGTCGTCACGACGCGAAGCGATTGGGCGTTGTGGTCGAAGCCACCGTAGGGGTGCATTTCGGTATCGATCGCCCGCTCGCCTGCATGTCCGAACGGCGAGTGCCCGAGATCGTGCGCCAGCGCGATCGTCTCCGCCAGATCTTCGTCGAGGCGAAGCTGGCGCGCGACGGTGCGGGCGATCTGCGCCACTTCCAACGAATGCGTCAGCCGCGTCCGAAAGTGATCGCCCTCGTGCGGCAGGAAGACCTGCGTCTTGTAGGTCAGGCGGCGGAAGGCCGTGGAATGGAGAACGCGGTCGCGGTCGCGCTGGAACGGGCTGCGGCTCCCGCATTGCGATTCGGGGTGATAGCGGCCGCGGGAGGCAACGGCGCTCGCGGCATAGGGGGCCGGCAAGCGTTCTCCGGGCTTCAGATTCTGCCCGTAATCCGGGTTCTCGGCGGCCGGTTTGAGACTCGCTACCATCGTTCGATGCGCTTAGGATTTGACTTCGTCTGGCGCTTTCCTATCTGTTGCGTACCGCCACCGCTAGTAGGAGCTGGCCGGTTAACGACTTGCAACCGATCGGTGCCCGATGACCATTACCGTTACAGAACGCGCCGCGACGCGAATCGCCGAAATCACCGCAACCGAGGCGGAAGCGCCCATTTTGCGCGTTTCGGTCGAGGGCGGCGGTTGTTCCGGGTTTCAATATAAGTTCGATCTCGTCGGCAACCACGCCGATGACGACCTCGTCATCGAGCGGAACGGCGCAGTCGTGGTGATCGACCCGGTTTCGGTGCAGTATATGGAAGGCGCACAGATCGATTTCGTCGACGACCTGATCGGCGCCGCCTTCAAGATCACGAACCCCGTGGCGACGGCTTCCTGCGGCTGCGGCACCAGTTTCTCGATCTGAGCGATCCGGATTTGATTTGTCGCCGGTTGGATGGCACATCTGATCGGCGGTTTGCCGCGCCGCCCCGGCGCGAACCGGTGTTCAATTCGCACTGAAGCGCGCCCTCGCCATGATCATCGCGACCTGGAATATCAACGGCGTCAAAGCGCGGCTCGAATCGGCGCTCGGCTATCTGCGCCAGCATTCGCCCGACGTCGTTTGCCTGCAGGAGATCAAGTCGGTCGACGAGGGCTTTCCGACATCGGCATTTCAGGACCTCGGCTACAACGTCGCGACCAATGGCCAGAAAGGCTTCAACGGCGTCGCGCTGCTTTCGAAATCTCCGCTCGAGGACGTGACGCGGGGATTGCCCGGCGACGACGCCGATCAACATGCGCGGTGGATCGAAGGGTCCGTGGCGCTCGGCGATCGCATGGTTCGCGTCGTCTCGCTTTATCTGCCGAACGGCAATCCGATCGGAACCGAGAAATTCGCCTACAAGCTTGCGTGGATGAAGCGGATGCAGGCGCTGGCGGCAGCGCTGCTCGCAGACGAAATGCCCCTGATCCTTGCGGGCGACTTCAACGTCATTCCCGAAAACGAGGATGCGAAACGTCCGCAGGCTTGGGTCAACGACGCGCTGTTTCAGCCGGAGAGCCGCGCCGCCTGGCGAACGCTCGTCAATCTCGGCTTCACCGATGCGACGCGCGCGTGCCATCCAGGGCCCGGCGTCTACACGTTCTGGGATTATCAAGCCGGCGCATTTCAGAAGGACGATGGCATCCGCATCGATCACATGCTGCTGTCGAGCCAGGCCGCCGATCTTTTGCGTTCGTCTGGCATCGATCGCGATACGCGGGCGCAGGAGAAGCCCTCCGACCACGTGCCGGTGTGGATCAAGCTCGCGGCGTGACGCGTTTGAAAGCGTGGCGATCCGTTCGGCAGCTTCGCTCGTGAAGGCGGCCGCCGAACGTGGGTGAATTCAGCGGGCCGTGGCGCCGCCCGGGGTCAGTCCAAGCATCGGCGACGATGACGACAAGGCTGGCGCGGACTGCGCTGCCGCCGGACGCAGCGTCGTCGCTCCCGCAGGAATGACGGCGTTCCGCTGCGGCGAAACCGATGGCCCGGACGAGATCACTTGCGGTGCAGGGATCGGCATCGCGACACCCATCGGACGCACCAGCTCGCCATTGGCGCAGGTTCTCACCGGTTCGGGTGATAAATCGTCGAGGCCGTCCTTGCCGTCGCGCACAGCGGGGCGGCGGCCATACAGGTTATGCCATTCGGCGACGCGTCCCGTCGCCTGCTGACGAACGCCCTCGCCCGCATTGCAGAAGATGTTCTGATAGATATCCTCGATCCACACGCGCTCGCTCGGCGGCGCGTTGGCGACGGCGACGTCGATGAGGTTGAGTGCTGCCGTCGGATTCTTTTCGACGAACTTACCGCGCCACATCAGATCGGCGAGGAAGGCTTGGGCGCCGGGATGTCCTGCCTGCGAAAGCCGCGACAGCCAATGGCGGCCGTTCGCAATCTTGCTCGACGGATCTTCGAAGCCGGCGACCGAAATATCCGGCCCCTCGCCTCGCAAAAACACCTTGGCGAGTTCGAACTGCGCGTCTTCATCGTTAAACGTGAGGGCGGCACGCTGCAAAGCGCGGTTTGCCTGCTCGACGTCGGGCTTCACGCCCGCGCCGGCCATGCCATTTCGCAAATACATCGAAACGGCAGTCAGAGATTTGGCGGCGATAGGAGCGAGCGAATCGTCGTCGGGATCGACGTCCTGCAATTCGTCTGCAAGCGACTTGTACAAGCTGAAAGCTTTACCGTGATCGGTATACGCGCCTTCGTTATCGCCGTAGATGCGCGCCATGTAGAAACGCGCGATCTGCGGCTTCGAGGGCTCGAGCGCCTCGAAGGCGGGCAACGCCAGCTCGTAGTAGCCGCCGTTGAACGCCGAGATTCCTTGCTTCATTGCATCGTCCGGCGTGCGGAAGACAACGTCTTCCGCCATCGCCGAGCCGAGCATCAGAAGAGACGCAATGCTTCCCGCAAGTGCAAGCCTAAATGTCCGCATAGCAGTGAACTTCCGCCTTTCCTCCCGCATGGGTTACGGCGCCGTACCTCGCCGGTCCCACTTGGTCCGCAAATTTTCTCAGCGCGCCCGATTGATACATGTTGGGCGGTGCCTTCCAATTCTTGCGCCGTTTCGCCAGCTCTTCCTCACTGACCTCGAGGTCGAGCGTGCCATTCTCGGTGTCGATCACGATGACATCGCCGTTCTCGACGAGCGCAATCGGGCCACCGACGGCTGCTTCCGGACCGACGTGGCCGATGCAGAGACCGCGCGTGCCGCCGGAGAAGCGTCCATCCGTTATCAGGGCGACCTTGTCGCCAGCGCCCTGGCCATAGAGTGCCGCCGTCGTCGACAGCATCTCGCGCATGCCAGGGCCGCCCTTCGGCCCTTCGTAACGGATGATGATCACGTCGCCATCCTTGTACTTCCGATCCTCGACCGCCTGGAACGCATCTTCTTCGCAGTCGAAGCACAAGGCCGTACCGCGGAACTTCAGCGTTTTGAGACCTGCGACTTTCACAATCGCGCCGTCGGGTGCGAGCGAGCCCTTGAGGCCCACGACGCCGCCCGTCGGCGTGATGGGATTGGAAACCGGAAATACGACTTTCTGATCGCGGTTGAATTGGACGCTCTCGAGATTTTGAGCGAGTGTCTTGCCGGTCACGGTCAGGCAATCGCCGTGCAAAATTCCGCCTTCGAGCAGAGCCTTCAGGATCTGCGGAACGCCGCCGATATCGTAGACGTCCTTGGCGACGTACTTTCCGCCGGGTTTCAAGTCGGCGATGTAAGGCGTGCGCTTGAAGATCTCGGCTACGTCGAACAAATCGAAATCGATGCCGACTTCGTTCGCCATGGCGGGAAGATGAAGCGCACCATTGGTCGAGCCACCGGTCGCGGCAACAACGATGGCCGCGTTCTCGAAGGCCTTGCGCGTGCAGATATCGCGCGGACGAATGCCGTCGGCGATGAGGCGCATTACGGCCTTGCCGCTTTCAAGCGCCAGCGCATCGCGGCTTTCATAGGGCGCAGGTGCGCCCGCCGAACCCGGGAGGGCCAAGCCGATCGCTTCCGACACGCAGGCCATGGTGTTCGCGGTGAACTGACCGCCGCACGAGCCGGCCGACGGACAGGCGACGCACTCAAGTTCGTGCAGGTCGGCGTCCGACATCTTGCCCGCGGAATGCATGCCGACACCTTCGAAAACGTCGACGACGGTGACGTCGCGACTCTTGAAGCGGCCCGGCAGGATCGATCCGCCGTAGATGAAGACGCTCGGAACGTTGAGGCGCAGCATCGCCATCATCATGCCGGGAAGGCTCTTGTCGCAGCCGGCGACGCCGACGAGAGCGTCATACGAGTGGCCGCGAATGGTCAGCTCGATCGAATCGGCGATGACCTCGCGCGAGACGAGGCTCGACTTCATGCCCTGGTGGCCCATCGCGATGCCGTCGGTGACGGTAATGGTGCAGAACTCGCGCGGTGTGCCGCCGGCCTCGGTGACGCCCGTTTTCACAGACTGGGCCTGGCGCATCAGCGAAATATTGCAGGGGGCGGCTTCGTTCCAGCAGGATGCGACGCCGACGAACGGACGGTGGATGTCCTCTTCCTTCAGCCCCATCGCATAGTAGTAGGAACGGTGCGGGGCCCGCGACGGACCTTCCGTTACGTGGCGGCTCGGCAACTTCGATTTATCGAACGTCTTGGCGTCCATTTATTCCTCTTTGGGCATCCTCGCCCTATCCACACATCCGACTTTGGATGCGGCAGGGATGCCAGTCGCGGGGGCTCGGCGAAAGTGCTCTGCCTGATAAAAAGTGACGCTGCATTAACAGCGGAGCTGTCAGCAGGTGCGCGGTCATTGTGGCTCGAAAGTGGCGTGGCGTTTTCGGAGAGTTGCTAAACCGCCACAACAGCCATGCAAGTCGCCAAATATCGTTAACGGCCCCGGGCGCTGCTGTAAAATCTGCTCCGGGCCTTTGCGTCGACGATGGCCGTTGGACTGCCATTTGGGCTGAGATTTCGACGCCACAAGGGCCCGAGTTTGTCGTGCGCGAGACATTTCTTTACGGCCGGGCGCGATTAGTGTTGATCGATCGGCCCCAACCTTCGCGGAAGTGGTTCCATGTCATCAGGCGCCGAGCCTAGTCCGACTGCCACGAGTTATTGCCGCTTCATTGCCCGCCGGGGTTCGCCACCGCTAGACGGCGCGGCGTCGCTTGGCGTGACCGGCGTCGAGGTCGACCTTGGCTCCGGCCAACGGCGCCATATCTGGACTTACGGCGCGCTGCGCTCCGAAGAACCAATACGGCCCAACGCGATCGACGTTCTGCTGACTTCGAAAGACGAGCCCGGCGCTTCGCTTTTCGTCCAGGGGGCCCGTTTCGCAGCGGACCTTAGGGAACGGGCACCGCAGCTTTCCGCGCGCGCCGCCTGGCTTCGCGAAAAACGAATGTGGTTCGTTCTCCTCGCGATCCTCGCAGCGCTGTTTTTCTTGGGCTACATGTCTGGCTTCAGCCCGGCAAAATCGATTGCCAAGGCGCTGCCTGACAGCTGGCGCGAACGGCTCGGCAAGACGACGCGCGAATCGATGACCGAAGGCCACAAGGAATGCATCGACCCGGCCGGGCTGGCCGCCCTGAAGCGGTTGACGGACCGGCTCTCGCAAGGCGCCCCGGCAAATGTGCCGTTCAACGTCCATGTCTATGACTGGTCCTTGATGAATGCTTTTGCCGTGCCGGGCGGGCAGATCGTCCTTACCAAGGGCCTGCTCGACAAATCGCAAAGTCCGGACGAGACCGCAGGCGTTCTGGCGCATGAAATGGGTCACGGGATCGAAATGCATCCCGAGGCCGCGATCATCCGGGGCATCGGCCTCGGCGCGACGCTCGAAGTCATGCTTGGCGGTACGACGGGCGGCGGTCTCGCCAACGTTGGGCTCATGCTGGCGCAGCTCGGCTATTCGCGCGACGCCGAACGCGAAGCCGACAAGCATGCCTTGGAACTGCTCAAGGCCGCGGGCATCTCTCCGAAAGGACTCGGCAATTTCTTTACGCGCGTGGTGAAGATGGAGGCCGACGAGGGCGACAAGAGCCCGGGCGCCTTCAGTTGGTTCCGCACGCATCCGCCGGCCGCCGAACGTGCGCGGCTTGTCGGCGCGCAGCACGATTATCCCGCGAGCCCTGCGCTTGATGCCGGCGACTGGCAGAGCCTGAAATCCATATGCAATAAAACGCGCGCTGCGGACGAAGCGACGTAGCGGCAGTCTCGAAACTGACGGTGGGCAACCGCTTCCCTAGCCCGAAGTTCGTCAGAATCGGTCCGTAAAGAGAGCATGACGGCGCCAATGTGCGCGCCAGCCTCAGGACTTTGCATGAAGCCGGTTTACTTCGTCGTCGGATTTGCTGCTCTCGCCGCTTCGATCTACATAGGGTCGCCATTCGCGACGGCTTGGAGCATTCGCGAGGCCGTTCGCAACGGCAATGCCGACTATCTCTCGACCGCCATCGAGTGGCCGACGGTGCGCGAAACACTGAAGCCGTCGATTGCACGCATCGCGCTGAACCTTCCCGATCCCGAGAGTGATCCGGCCGCCAGCACCGGGCTTTGGACGCGCTTCAAAGCCTACCTCGGACAGAGCGCCGTCGACGGTCTTGTCGACAAGTACGTGACGCCCGAGGGACTTCCGCAGCTCTTCACGCTCCGGGCCAAGTATCGCGATCTGGTCGCGAGCGAGGACGAAGCGAAGACATTGCCGATCATGGATCGCATCTCGCGCGCGTGGGCTCGCGTGAAGCGGGCGGAATTCACGAGCGCGACGAGCTTCGAGATCGACATGGAAGACAAGTTCGATCCGACGCGGGTCTATCTTGGCAAGCTCGAGCTACGTCCTGCCGGATGGAAGCTGACGGAGCTCCGGATCAAGTTCCTGACGGCGGCGAAGAACGCGGTGCAGCGCTTTACGAGTGCGGAACAGGGCGCGCTCTAAGACGCGCCGTTTCCAACCTCGTCACCCGCTGTTCGCTCGTGGCACGTCGGCTGCGGCGATTATCGGTTTCCGAAACGCTTGTGCACATCCGACCCCTGCAAGTGTCAGCGTTGCGCCGATGACGTGGAAAAGTTTCACCGGCTCTCCCAACATCACGATCGCCGCCGCAGCGGTCAGAACCGGCAGCAGGTTCATGAACACAGCGCAGCGGTTCGGTCCGAGCTGCTGCACACCGCGGATCCAGAGAAATGGCAACACGACCGACGCGAGGCCGCCTGCATACGCAATCAACGGCAGCGTTTCGGCGTTCAGCTGACGGAGCGGCGCGGGGGTCGCGAGGAATGCAGGAAACATCGCGGTCAATGCGCAGAGCGCCTGCATGTACGTCGATTGCCATCCGGTGATCGGCAGGTCCCAGCGTTTCAGCAACACGCCGTAGAGCGCATAGACAAACGCCGCGATCAGCATCAGCGCGTCGCCGGGGTGGATGCCATTTCTCGGCAATGCGGAGATGTCGCCGCCGCTTACGAGATAAAGAAGGCCTCCGAAGGAAAGGGCGCCGCCAAAGACCACGCCATACGTCGGCGGTTCGCCAAGCAGCGCTGCACTCAGCGCCACCGTCAGCAGCGGGGTGAGTGCCGTAAACACAGCCATGTTCGTTGCTGTCGTCGTCTCGGCAGCGAGGTAGGAGAGGCTCTGGAACAGGCACATCGCTAGAAAGCCGAGAATCGCGAACTCGCCGATATGAGGCCAGATCGCCGTTCGATTTCGCCACGCCGTTCGGCCGACGAACGTACTCATGAGGATGACCGCGAACAGTAAACGATAGAACGTGATCGCCTGTGGTCCGATGGTGTGCGCCGACAGGCGCGAGACGATGACGTTGCCGGCCCACAGAACGATGGCGAGGAACGGATAGAGGAAAGCGAGTCTTTGGCTAAGCATGATGTGATGTCCGTAGTCCTACGAAATGGGCTTTGGGTCGTAGGGCTTTCGGATCGGTCAGTCTCACGCTAGGGTAACCAATCTTATCGAGATTGGGACATGCTCGAAGACCTTCTTTCACGCCACTTGAATTTCCACGCGACCGCTCGCCCGATGGCCGCGATGGAAGTCGACTACCCGAGCGGTTCTTCGACGGGGCGGCACAGCCATCCGCGCGCGCAGCTTCTCTTCGCCGTTTCGGGCGTCATGATCGTACGCTCGTCGGCGGGCTCCTGGGTCGTCCCGTCCAATCGTGCGGTGTGGCTGGCGGCTGGGCTCGAGCACGAAGTGGAGATGCGCGGAGACGTGAAGATCCGCACCGTTTTTGTGGATCAGGATGCCTCGCCTCACCTGCCCCAGGGCAACTGCGTGATTGCGGTAAGTCCCCTGTTGCGCGAACTGATCGTTGCTGCGGTGAAGGTTCCTGTCGATTACGAAAGTGGCTCGCGCGACGAGTGCCTCATGCAGCTTCTCCTCTATGAGCTGCGCGAGCTCAATGTGCTGCCGTTACATCTTCCAATGCCTGACGACATCCGGTTGAGAACGATTTGCGAAGCTCTGCTGCTGTCTCCAGACGACATCAGCACGGCCGGGGATTGGGCGGATCGCTTCGGCGTGACGTCCAAAACCGTACATCGGTTATTTTTGAAGGAAACGGGGCTGACGTTCGGACAGTGGCGTCAGCAGGCGCGTTTGCTCTCAGCGCTCGAACGTCTCGCTCGCGGCGATAAAATCATCGACGTTGCGGTGGACAGCGGCTACGCGAGCCAGAGCGCATTCACAGCGATGTTTAGAAGGCACTTCGGCACGACGCCGAGCGCCTTCTACAAGTAGCCCGCAAATCGGAAGCGCTTCTCAGACGCTTTCCATGCGGCGAAGGGCGGCCGAGAAGCGGATGATCTCGGCTTCCAACTCGGCTTTCCGCTCCTTTGCTTCCTCGATCGCTTCCTCTTTGGCGCGCTCGATGAACTGCGGGTTCGAGAGTTTGGCGTCCATCTTCTTCAGGTCGCCTTCGGCGCCTTCGATGGCCTTGGCGAGGCGGCGCTTCTCGGCCGCCATGTCGATAATGCCAGCGAGTGGCAGCGCCGCCGTCGTTTCACCGGCCACGATCAGCGCTGCGCCCTTCGGGGCCGACTCATCGAAGTCGATTTCGTCGAGGCGCGCGAGGCGCCGCAATGTTTCGTCGTTGCGGCGGACGCGTTCGCGGATCTTGTCGTCAGCGCCGACGATGACGAGCGGAATTTTCGCGCCGGCGGGCACGCTCATTTCCGTCCGCACCGAGCGGATTTCGGAGATGAGGTTCACCAGCCAATTCACTTCCTCGACGGCGTCCGTTTCGACGAGCCCGTCGAGATTGGGCCACTGGCTGAGGACGAGAAGGCTGTCGCGCTTCACGCCGTATTCGACCATGTGCGTCCAAAGCTCTTCGGTGATGAAGGGCATGAACGGATGCAGCATCTTCAGGATCTGATCGAGCGTCCAGGCCGTCACGGCGCGCGTCTCGGCTTTGGCGGCATCTTCGTCGCCCGCCAGCACCGGCTTGATCAATTCCAGATACCAGTCGCAGAACTGACCCCAGACGAAGTCATAGATTGCGGCCGCGGCTTCGTTGAACTTGTAGGCTTCGAGCGCACTGGTGACCGCTTTGGATGTCAGTTCGGCTTCGCCGACGATCCATTTGTTGAAGGTCAGCGATGCCGACTTCGGATTGAAATCGCGCTGGCGCACGCACTCGTTCATTTCGGCGAAGCGCGAGGCGTTCCAGAGCTTCGTTGCAAAGTTGCGATAGCCTTCGACGCGTGACTTCGCGAGCTTGATGTCGCGGCCCTGCGCCGCCATGGCCGCGAGCGTGAAACGCAATGCGTCGGCGCCGAACTCGTCGATCAGCACCAACGGGTCCATGACGTTGCCCTTCGACTTCGACATCTTCTGCCCCTTCTCGTCGCGAACGAGGGCATGCATGTAGACGTCCTTGAAGGGCACCTCCTTCATGAAATGGAGGCCCATCATCATCATTCGGGCGACCCAGAAGAAAATGATGTCGAAGCCGGTGACGAGGACGCTCGTCGGGTAATAGCGCTCGAGTTCGGGCGTCTCGTCGGGCCATCCAAGCGTCGAGAACGGCCAGAGCGCAGAGGAGAACCACGTATCGAGAACGTCTTCGTCACGCGTCAGCAGAACGTCCTGGCTGTAGTGTCTATTCGCCAGAACCTTGGCTTCGTCTTCGTCGACCGCAACGAAGTATTTGCCATCCGGTCCGTACCATGCCGGAATCTGATGACCCCACCAGAGCTGGCGCGAAATGCACCAGGGCTGAATGTTGCGCATCCATTCGTAATAGGTCTTCTCCCAGTTCTTCGGGACGAAGTTGGTCTTGCCGCCTTCGACAGCGGCGATTGCGGGCTTCGCAAGCTCGCCTGTGTTGACGTACCACTGGTCCGTGAGCCATGGCTCAATGACGACGCCCGAGCGATCTCCGTGCGGCACGGTGTGACCCGTCGGCTCGATCTTTTCGAGCAGGCCCAGCGCGTCGATGTCGGAGACGACTTTCTTCCTCGCGTCGAAGCGATCGAGACCGCGATAAGTCTCCGGCGCCTCATCGTTGATCTTGCCGAAGGCGTCGAGAATGTTGATCGGCGCTAGATTGTGACGTTTGCCGACCTCGAAGTCGTTGAAGTCGTGCGCAGGTGTAATTTTCACCGCGCCGGTGCCCTTCTCGGGATCGGAATATTCGTCAGCGACGATCGGGATCTCGCGGCCGACGAGCGGCAGCTTAACCTTGGCGCCGGCTTTGATCAGCGCCGCATAGCGTTCGTCATCGGGGTGCACGGCGACACCGGTATCGCCGAGCATCGTCTCGGGCCGCGTCGTCGCGACGACAATGTAGTCCTTGTCGTATCCAGCGACCTTCTCCGCCAGCGGATAGCGGAAGTGGTACATGTGCCCGCTCGGTTCTTTCGCAAGCACCTTCGCAAGCGCCGCCGCGTCGAACGGCTCGCCGCTGTCTTTCGACCAAGAAAACTTGCCGCGCGCTTCGACAGGTATGACTTCGATGTCGGAAATCGCGGTCTGGAACTTCGGGTCCCAGTTGACGAGGCGCTTGTCCTTGTAAATCAGCCCTTCGTTGTAGAGCTGCACGAAGACCTTCACGACGGCCTTTGACAGGCCCTCGTCCATCGTGAAGCGTTCGCGCGTCCAATCGCATGAGGCGCCGAGACGCTTCAACTGCGTGACGATGGTGCCGCCCGACTCTTCCTTCCACGTCCAAACGCGCTTCAGGAATTCCTCGCGGCCAAGTTCGCGGCGCGACGGCTGCTTCTCAGCGGCGAGCTGGCGCTCGACGACCATCTGCGTCGCGATGCCCGCGTGATCCGTTCCCGGCTGCCAGAGAACGTCGCGGCCGCGCATACGCTCGAAGCGGACGAGAATGTCCTGCAGCGTATTGTTCAGGGCGTGCCCCATATGGAGCGAGCCCGTGACGTTGGGCGGCGGAATGACGATCGAATAGGCGGCGTTCTTGCCGCCTGATGCACTCCGTCCGGCTTTGAAGGCGTTGGCCCTCTCCCATTCGGAATTGATACGCGGCTCGATTTCGGCCGGTCGAAAAGTCTTTTCAAGCATTGGAGGGAGCGTCGCTTATCAGCTATCGGGCCGAGGTTTTGGACCCCGGTGGTACGGCCGACCTTCGCCGGCTGTCAACCGTCGCTCCCCAATGGCCGGAACTTGTCCGGTTGTAGTTGGTCCTCGCGTCAACGACGCGAGGGCCCTTTTGGCGGGGTGTTCCCGGCCTCGTTCAAGAGCGCCTTTTCGACGATTTTGGGCATGTTCTCGGTTAGCCACTGTCTCAGGATGGGCCGCAAAAGCTGGGCAGCCACGTCATCTACGCCCTCAGACGGATGCTCGGCGGATACGTGAAGTTCGGGCAGCCGGGGCGGTTGCGGAAGCTCGGCGGCGGGCTTCGGCGCGGCTTCGACCCGCGGCTCCTCGACCGGCTGCGACATGGCGCTCATGCGATTCAAGCGGGTGTCAAAAAACGTCGGCATGTTGCGCTTCATGCTGTCGTTTTCGTGGGTGATCTTCTCGACCGCGGCGGCGTCATCTTCCTTGGCAGGATGGAGGGTGACCGGCGGCGGCTCGATCATGCGGCCGTGGGCCGGCTCGAACGGAATTACCGTGCGGGAGCGATCGCGCTCATGTTGTCCACTTGATGCCAATGCTTCACTCAGCCTCCCAAGTAAATTGGGCCGCTCGGAGGTATTCGGTGCCGCTGTCTTGAAAATTGCCGGCAGCTCGAACTCCGCGGCCTCATCTGCAATCGCGCTTCGCCCGCGCAGAGTCGTGATGCGGACTTCGCGCTTCTCACTTTCGAACATCGGAGATCGATCGGCGATGCTGGTCCGGATCGATGCCAGAATGTCTTCGACGTCGTGCTTCGCACCATTCATCATTGTCATGACGCTTCCTCTTCTGCGTACGAACTTCAAATTCGCAGAACCGCGTCGGCAGCCCCGTTGATGCCCCTCCGGTTCGTCGCATCTGGACAGATGAGATTTTTTGAAATGCGCCCCATCAACCCAGTGACGTAGCGGGCGTCCCGATCATTTACGCAGTGATCGAAGCGTCCCCCCGCTCAAGAAAAACCTACGGCGAGGTCGCGGCAACCGTGTGGCGAAAGCCACTCGCAAGAAAAAATTTGTTGTAGCGACAGGAGGTGTGGATAAGCGCCGGCGCACCTCCATTTTCATGGAGATGGATTTCCGGCGCTGATCAATGGACTACTCGCGGGGGCTCTTTTGGCCTGGCAGCAGCCGCTCGGTCATTTCGCGGCGAAGAGCCCGCTCGAGAATTTTGGGCATATTTTCGGCGAGCCATGTTTTGAGCAAGGGCCGCAGCAGATCGGCGACCGCATCTTCCATCGGACGATCGCCGCTCAACTCGGTCG
Source organism: Hyphomicrobium sp. 2TAF46 (assembly GCF_052114865.1). Lineage (NCBI taxonomy): Bacteria > Pseudomonadati > Pseudomonadota > Alphaproteobacteria > Hyphomicrobiales > Hyphomicrobiaceae > Hyphomicrobium > Hyphomicrobium sp. 2TAF46. The sequence goes on from NZ_JBFRFO010000004.1 coordinate 194,040, forward strand.
AGAGCGGGGGGAAATCCCCGGTGTGGAGAGCGGAGTCGCTCGCTTCGCTGCGAAGTGCCGGTGCAGCCGATGGCGCGGGATTGGCGCGGACGAACTCCGGCGATGGCGCGGGTCCCGGTGCACGAACGGGTTCACGAACGGGTTCACGAACGGGTTCACGAACGGATTCCGGCACGCGCGGCGGCTCGGGCGCAAGCTCGGGCGCAAGCTCGGCTGTCGGAAGCGGCTTTTCCTGGTGACTGAGGCCGAAGACCGGACGGAACGCGTTCGAGAGCGGTTCGAGCTGGCGCGACGGTCCGAGAGTGGCGGACACGCTCGGGACGACAAACGTCTGACGCGGCTTCGGCGGTGGCACCGGGGCCGCAGGCTCCGCGTGTCCGAAGACCGGGTCTTTGGCCGTTTCGATAAGATGACCTGCGTGCGAGCCGTTAACCGCGCCGTTCACGGGCGTTTCTTGGTCGCCTGAACGGGGCGGCCATGCGGGGCTACGCGGTTGTTCGAATGGCGTCGCCGGTGACTGCGCCACTGGCGACGTTTCGATCGGCCGCGCGGGTTCCAACTTCGGCTCGGGCTTCGTCTCGATTTTCTGTTCGAGCTTCGGTTCGATCTTCGGTTCAGACTTGAGCTCGGCCTTGGTTTCGAATTTCGGCTCCGGAATGAGCTCAAGCTTGGGTTCGGGCGCCGGCTCGGGCGCCGCTTTGGCGAAAGGAGACGGGCCAAGATCGAAGGCAAATGGATCGGCGGCGTCGGCCGGCTCGCTGCGATCTGCCGCCGCCTTCACCGGCTTTTCGAACGACGATTTTTCCTTGGCGACGATGGCATCTGCGGCCGGTGCGTCGCGACCTTCGCGCAGGGCGTTCAGATCGTCACTCAACAGCTCGGTCAGTTGAGCCTCAATTCGCGCCGCATCGGATTCGATTACGGGATGGACTTCGACCGGCTCGGCATCGAGCACGACGTGCTTCTCTGCGGGTTCGGTCTTTTTGGCGACGGTTTCGATCGAAATCGTCTCGATCGTTATCGTTTCAATCGACACGCTGTCTCGCGCCGCAGATCCGTTGTGCGGCTTCGCTACGGACTCCACCTCGTGGAAGTCATTTTTCTCGATGGGCGTGAATGACCGTTGCTCGGCCTTGATTGCAGCGGCGCCGGTGTCACGCCGCGCATCGATGGAGCGTGATGGACTTGAGGGCGTGTGGGCCGGCTTGATCTCCGGCTCGGGATCCATCGGCTGCGACGACTTCAGGAAAGCCTCGCGCGACATAAATCCACGCTGCGGCATGGGCGACGGCGCGGCCGCTGGTCGGGCCGCCGGAGAAAACGGGGCACCCGTTCGTGGAGACGTCGGGGATGACGGCGAAGAAGACGGCGATCTCAGACCCGATGAATCCTCCGCGATGATCTTGCGGATCGAGGCGAGGATTTCTTCCATACTCGGCTCGGCTGTGGATTCAAGTCTCGACATACCCTACCTTTTTCGCAATTAGGCCGTCTTCGCTGACAGCATAGCGAACTCACCGCACCCCACCCGCTCTTGCCCACTCTTGGACTCACCAGGGTCCTTCCGAGATCCAGCATGGTGTCAGGTTGCGGAAAATCCGCAACGATCTCACGAGCAGTTATCCCCGGAGAGCGGCGCTCTCAAGGCGGCGGCACACATTGAAATCTAAATCTTTCGGGCAAAAAATCCAGCCCTGGCAAAGTATAAGTTCGGCGCCGATCACTTGATCGGCGCCACGTCCACATGCTCCCGGCGGCCGTCGCCGTGGGTGATGTCCAGTCCGAACCACTTGTTGCGGACTTCGAGGTAATGAACTTCCGGATTATATACGGCCGTAGCGGCGCCAACCTCGGAGACACTTAGACGGCCGATGGCGGAAACAACGGTGTAGGACGCGACGAGAATGTTCCGCTTCGTTGTCTCCAGGTTCACCTGCGACTGAAGCAGTTCCTGCTGCGCGTTCAACACGTCAAGAACGGTGCGCTGGCCCACCCGTTCCTCTTCCCTGACCCCGTTGAGAGCCGTGGTGTTGGCAACGATCGAAGCCTTGTCCGAGTCCTGCTGGGCCTTGAAGCCTTGCAATTGCGACCAGGCTTGCACAACCTGCGACTGCGATGCCGCGCGCGATACTTCGATCTGCTGAAGCGCCGCAATATGATTGTGCTTGGCTTGCCGCACGCGGGCGTAGACTTCGCCGCCCGCAGGATAGATCGGGACGTTCACACGGCCGACAATGGACGCCGAGGACGCCTCGTCGATACCCTGCGAGGGGTCAAACTGATCCGTATAATTTGCTTCAAGTTGCGCCTGAGGGAGCAGCTCGCCACGGATCTGGTCAACTGTGAAGCGCTGCGCCTGCTCGAGATACAGAGACTGTACGACCTGCGGGTTTTCCTTCGTGCCGATCGCGATGGCCTCATCGAGCGAGCGCGGGACGAGCTTGGTGTTCGGATTTGCTTCCACAAGTCCCGCCGGCGGGTGGCCGACGACCTGTTCGAAAATGGCGCGGCTCGACTTCAGGTTGGCTTTGGCCTGGTCGAGGCTCGATTGACCGAGCGCGCGACGTGCTTCGGACTGCGCAACGTCGGTTCTGGTTACTTCGCCGACGCTGAAACGATCCCGCTGCGCCTTCAACTCGGCGTCGAGGAACTTCAGGTTGTTCTCGTTGAGCTTCACGATCGCCTGATCGCGGGTCACGTCACCGAACGCGGTCACGGCGTCGAGCAGAACCTGCTGCTCGGTCTGCCTCAGCGTTTCGCGCCCGGCGCGGTCGTTGGCTTCGGCTGCGTTGACGGCGTTGGTGACACGAAAGCCGGTGAAGAGCGGCTGCACCATGTCAATGGCATATCCTCGCGGAGAGGTGTTGGAGCTTGTCGTTGCGCCAACCACCGGAGACACCGTGGTGTTGTGCTGGCGCCCGACGTTGGCCGAGAAGTTGATGTCGGGCCGGTAGCCGGCATTCGCTCGCGAAATATCCTCGTCGCGCGCTCTCTGCGTCGCGCGTGCCGAGTCGAGCGTCGGGCTGTACTGATACGTGGCCGTCAGTGAGTCGAGCAACGTCTCCGCGTGCACTGTCGCGGTCATGGCGATGCCGATCGTGAAAGCCAACAAGGCTTTCGAAGCGTAACGCCCGACCGAGGTCGCGTCGTTGCGTGCTACTTTGACTTTGCTTTTAGCCAATTGAATTCACCTGATACCACTCACAGCCCCTACTGAAGAGAGTGGCCCCCCAATCATTCCGTCTAGCCGATTCGAACAACGTCGACTAAACGGTTTCAGCCCCATGAAGTCCGACGGATAACTTATGGCGCTATTCACGCCACGCCAGTGGTCTCCGCTAATTTCCTCGAAAGAGTTGCTTTTTTCGCGCTTCCCCCGAGGCTTCCCCTTAACTCTTTACCTAATAAATCCCGTCGATATACGCGCAAACACACCTATCTGTGACCCGTTTGCAGCACGACGCGAACAATCAGAAGACGAACGCTGGCCGAGCCTCTGCAAAACCAGAAACTAGAGGCGCGGCGGCCTGAAAGGCATCGCGCCTCGCGAACAGTCCTGCCCGCTTATGCAGGACGACGGCGCGCCCAATCTTGTCATTTAGCGAGATCGAGACCAAGCGGCCGTTTTCGCGTATCTGCTCCTCGATAGCGCGGGGCACCTTCTCGATGCCGCCTTCGATCAGTACGACGTCGTAGGGCGCGGCAGCCGCCCAACCCGATGCGGCTGCGCCGGTGACAGCTGTGACATTGCCGATTGCGAGCGAAGCGTAAGCTTCCTTGGCGGCCTTGACGGCCTCTCCGTCGGCGAGGAGCGACACGACCTTATTCGCCATCTGCGCGACAAGGGCTGCGGCGTAGCCCGTCTCGCTTATCACGAGCACATTGTCGCCGGCATCGAGCTCTGCAAGCTGGATGAGCTTCGCAAGCACCCGCGGTGGCAAGGTGTCCCGACCTGGCGCAATCGTCAGCAGCTCGTCGCTATAAGCGAGGCTCGCAAGCCGGTCAGGAAGAAATCTCTCGCGCGGAATCTCCGTCATGGCCGCCATGATGCGCCGGTCGGTCACGTCGCTCGGACGGATCTGGCTTTCGACCATATTCCTGCGCTGCAATGCGACGTCCGCCATCGCTCGTCTCCCCGCCCGCGAGATTCCTTCGTCGAGAATATCTCTATAGACGACGCGCCACCCGAGCGCGATGGGAACGCCGTCGCATGTGGATATTTCGTTCGCGGCCGTAACGGCTTGTAAGGAGAGACTGGTCTATGTTAGATGCCCGTTCGGTCGGCGGGTGTCCCGTCTTGGTTCAGCGGAAGCATTTCCGAAACTCTCGGTTTCCGCTTCAAGCCGGGATAGAGACAGCCGCTCGAACGCAGAGAGGCCACGTGGCGGAGTGGTTACGTAGCGGACTGCAAATCCGCGTACCCCGGTTCAATTCCGGGCGTGGCCTCCATAAATCTTCATAGAAAACCGGTTCATTTCGACGCCGAAGAACTGCTCTCGCCGGCAGTCCGAGACTTTTGGGAGCAGTGTTCGAAACCGCCGGTTTTGACACCGCCCCGCGATGCGTCGCTCAGGTGGGCTCTGGATGCGGTGCCGCTTCCCAACGGCGCGGCTCCCATATTTCCCCTTCAGTCTCGCCGCGCTGTCCTTCGCGCCGTTCGCAGGACGCTTCCTGCCAAAACCAAAACCACGGAGAGAAGCAGGAACGCGCCTGCCCACCATGCCGGAACTGCAAGTCCGAGTGTCAGAAAGGCGGTCGCCGCAACAACGGCAAGAATGGCGATGGCCATGAACTCGTCGTCGAGAAAAAGACCGATCAGGCTGTTGAGGATTTCTCGCATCGCCGTCATTGAGGAATCCTTGCGCCTGTCCGCCGGAACAACGCCGAAAGCGCGAAGGCGGTGATTGAGAACACGCCGACGAATTCGAGGATCGCGAGGTCTTCTCCGGGCCAAGCGATGCCTAGCCCTTCTCCAGTCCAGAATACGCCGAATGCCGATAGCATGATGCCGACCGCGAATTTCAGCGCATTTTCGGGCACGCGCGACAGCGGCCTATGAAGGGCAAGTCCAATCATCAGAACGAGAGCGCATGCCGCGAGTGCGCCGATGCTGGCGGGCCAGATCATGTCTCGCACCGAACCGATCGCGATGACGATGAAGACGACCTCGAGACCTTCGAGCAAGACGGCCTTGAACGACGTCAGGCCCGCAATCCAGTCGAGGCGCGATTTTTGGCGTTCGGCTTCACCGCGAATGTTCGCCGTTTCCTTGGCGAAGGCGAGCGTCTCGTCGTGGAGCGCAATGATGCCGGCAGCGCGCAAGATAGCTTTCCTCAGCCATCGCATGCCGAAGAGCAAAAGCAGCACGCCGATGACGAATTGCAGTGCGTGAATGGGAAAGAGGCTGAGAAGCGGTCCGAGCGCGACAACAATCAATGCCAACGCCGCCATGCCGATCACGGAGCCAAGGATTGCAGGCCGCCATCCTCGGAACGTGCTGGCGGCAAGGACGATCGTGAAGGCTTCGACCGCCTCGACCAAAGACGCCAGAAACGCCGTGGCGATCGCTGGCCATACAATCGAGAAACTGCTCATTCGAACGGATTCCAACATCTCGGGCCGCGGATCATCACGGCACGCGCACATCTCTCACGAAATGCCCGCGACGCTATCATGAATCCGGCCGGCGCGGATGGGCCCACGCAATCGCAGGCATGGCAGGTTTCGGCCCTTGCGCGTCCCGCCAAAGAAGGCTACCAACCACCCCCGTCGGGAGGACACTGAACCCGCGCGTGCCACGCCGATTTCGCGCCGGGTCTTCGCCTTCCAGATGCGTGCTTCCACTTGTCGCCGCCATGTGACGTTGGAAGCGCCAAACAAAATGACCCGAAGGTCTCGCCAGCGCGGATACGTTCTGCTATGCGGGGCGCTTTCCGGCATTCCGCGGTAGCTCAGTGGTAGAGCGTCCGACTGTTAATCGGATGGTCGTAGGTTCGAATCCTACCCGCGGAGCCAATAGAAACAATATCTTAGCGAATTTTACCAAAGACCCCGAAGTCTCTGAATATCCCGCTGGTGACCCGGTAGGTGACGGTTGTCGGCTACCCGCGACTCACCGAATCTCGATGACATGGGAAAGCCGCTACCTGATCACGTCACGCGCGCCGAAGTCGCCACGGCCTTACGGCTATCGCTGCGCCAGGTGGATCGGCTCGCCAAAAGCGGCGCGTTGAAAAAGACGAAGCTCTCGGCCAGTCGCAGCGGCTTCGAGCGTGACGATTTTGATCGTTACCTTCAAAGCATCGGCTTGGGCGACGGCTACGTGAGCCCGGTTGGCTCGTTCAGTTTCAGCCTGCCAGCCCAAAGTTCGCTGTCGTGCAACGCCGTGGCGAAAAAGCTCGATGAGATTTTTGCCAAGAGCCTGCCGGGCTGTCTCGTGAAGGCCGCAGACAGTGAAATTCACATCATCTGGAATGCCGCGCTCGGTTACACGCCCGAGCAGATTTTGGAGTCGTTGTAAGTCCTAAGCGAAGTTCGAATCCGGAGGTTTCGCATGGCCCCGGGCTAATTTTGTGGCTTGAATATCACACGGAAAATGTGAAGTCAGCCTCGCGAAATGCGATGGAACCCCAGAGCCGGTTAAAGTGATACGAGATGCAAACCTTGGCTGGACGCCTCATGTTTGCCAGATCATTTATTCCGTTGCTGATGATGGGGCTTTTGTTGTTGGTGGGTTTTAGCGCCCCCACTATAGCCGCTGACGGATGCCCAACGAGCAAAGACGAAATTGCTACCGATCGGCCTGATGTGACCAATTCGAGTCTCGTCGTACCGACAGGTAGTTTTCAAAGCGAGAACGGCGTCAATTTGAGTAGACACGACGGCGCAACCATCTTTGATGGCACCAATAGTAGGCTTCGCCTTGGCATCGCGCCGTGCCTCGAAGTATTAGTTGATATTCCGAACTACTTCGCTGTGCTCAGCGGTAAAGCGAACTCGGGCGCAACCGACGTAACTCCGGCCATCAAGTGGCAGATAAGTCCAGTGCCTAAAATATTCGATCTCTCGGTCGTGGTTGGGACAGCCCTGCCGACCGGGACATCAAGCATCGCTGGCCGCGGGGTCCAACCTTATTTGCAGTTTCCCTGGTCATGGGAACTTGGCGGCGGGTGGGCTCTAAACGGCATGGATACCGCATTCTTCTCACCGTTAAACTCAGACAATAAGATCATCACCGAGACAACCTTCTCGTTGGAGAAGGAGATCGGCGAGCATGCCGATGTATTCGTCGAATACGTAGGCGACTACCCCGAGCGCGGAGTAAGCCAACTTATGTTGAATTCAGGCGGTGCCTACCGTCTCACAAAAACTGAGCAGATTGACTTTCATGCTGCGTTTGGTCTGAACGCCGCCGCACCATCTTACATCTTTGGTCTTGGCTATTCGTTTCGAGTCGACAACCTCTTCTGACATTTGCTCGACCAAAACGAGGAACAGGCCATCTCGGCCCATACCGGCTGGCGTTGATGACGCCCGCGATTGCCGCGATGAAAGAAGTGGTGCCGGATCTCTCCGATAGAGACGCTATGCTCGAAGCGGTTGCTGTCGTGCGCTACGCCAGCGTGTCGCGCCGGAATGGCTCTACGCGCTCTACAAGCCGGAGCCGCGAAGGCGTTAGGGTTCAGCTTTTCCTTAACCGGCGCAGCGCAGCGTCACTCCGCGCATGGATTGATCGCGGAAAAGTTGCCCCAGCCATCCTGAATGACACGAGCACAGTGCGCGAAACAGACACCAGGTTGGAACCGCTAACATTTCAGCAATCAAATTAGCGAACCATCTTGCGCTCCCAACGACGCGATGGAGGCTTGATGGAAAATCAACGTGAGGCAGCAAAAGCGGCCCTTGAGAACCTGTATCTATATAGGATGAATTACTCAAAAGAGACCATCGACGCAGTGCTCGGAGAGTCGAACCAATTAAGCTATCGGGATGGCTTTGAAGACGGCTTTGAGGCTGGCCTTAAGCGCGCCGCTGAAATTCTCCAAGCTGAAGTTACGCCATGTCGTGCCTACGAAGGATCGTAACAGAAACCGAGCATCGGCATCATGGCCCCTCATCACAACAGAATCGGTAGTTCTGCACTCGGGCGCCCCAACAGATCTTCCTTGTCGAAGCCGCTTTGAACGATCCGCATCGCGGCGGGATCATAGCTCCGCGCGAACGTGAAGGCTTCTGACGGCGACCCAGATAGCCACGTTTCGAATTCGTCTTCCTTCGACAGCAGCACTGGCATCCGTTCGTGATTGATCGAGCCTGTCAGCGCGTTCGGCGCCGTAGTCATAAAGCTGTAGACGTCCAGCTCGACGGTAGGGCCGTCTTTCTTCACGGGCCCAACCCAGCGCTGCCAAATTCCCGGAAACGCAAACAGACGCCGGTCCTCATCGCGATTGACCGCAAACCAATGCCGCTTCGCAGGCTCGCCACTATCAGGCTCGCAGTAGGAAGACGCGGGCACCAGGCAACGGCGTTGCTCGAATGACGGCTTCCAGAACCAGCTCGACAGGATCTTGTCGTCTCGGACATTCGTAACACGGCGCGGGGCTTTGCCGGGCTGCAGGAGCGCGAAACCCTTGCTCATCGTTACCAATTCGCGCTCGCCTTGCGGATCACGCTCCCGTTCCAGCCAGGAAAGATCGCCGGCTGCGGTTCTATGGCAACCGCGCGTCAACTCTACCACTTGGACGATGGGCGTAATCACGTGGTGGTGCTATGGCACGCCCGCAACTGCACAGGGCGCAGGGGGGTGCTTTGAGAACTCTTCTCGAAGGAACCAGTCAGAGGCGGCGGTGTTTTGCTGCCGCAATCCTCGTTGCATCGCTTGCCGCGTTTCAATCCGGTCCGACCACCGCCCAAACAGCTCCGACTGACGGAAGACCTGACGCCAGTACGTCCGCCGCTGACACGTCGGACGCGGCTGCGATGGATCAGCCAATGGTTGGCGATCATTGGACGTACGAAGTTCATGATGAGATCACGGGAACTCTCAAAAACACCTACACCGAAACTATCACCGATATCACGCCGACCGAAATCAGCGTGCGGAGCGAAACAGTTGGCGGGCCCTCGGCTGCGTCCTTCGTCTACGACAATCTCTGGAATATAAAAAATGGTCCTGTCTGGAAATTCACCCCAGGGGACGGCACCGGCGTGAAGTTGCCACTGAAGGTGGGGAGCACTTGGAAAAGCCACGACACAGCTCTGTTCCAAGGGCGTCAGGACACATTTGTGTTCCAAGGACGCAGTGCGACTGAGGCGCGTGTCTCCTCATCAAAGGTCGAGGCCGAGGAGACGATAACAACAGATGCCGGGACATTTCATACATTCAAGATTGAGACCGTGATCAATGCGCACAACATCAACAATCCCACCAAGAAATACCTGGAGACCTTGACGTCATGGTATGCGCCTTCGATTGATCATTGGGTAAAAAGGACAACGAAGGTAGAGGAGAACGGCCACATTACCCAGAACTTGTCCCTCGCGCTCGTCGATTGCGGCCGACGCTGAACGTCATTATCCCCGCCAGCTTTATCTCCGGAGTTTACAATGTTGCGCTCATTGTTCGCGGGAGTCATGTTCCTCTTTTTAATCTCGTCCGCCGGCGCAGCGGATGACCCTGCCGCCCAGACAAACTCGACTCCGCCAGCGGCCGCAAACATGCAAGACCCGGCCGTCGGCGACCACTGGACCTATCAAGTTACCGACGAGATCAGCGGCAAGCTTACGGCAACGCGAACTGTCCTGATTACCGATTTGTCAAAAAATGACGTCACCATACGCTTTGACATTGTCGGCAACGGACGGTCGGGAGTTATTGTTTACGATCGATCATGGAACATACTCTCGGACGAGGCCTTCCGTTATACACCGAATGACGGAACCGGCGTTCGGCTACCGTTGGCAGTCAATGCCGAGTGGAAGTTCACAAGCAACAGCCAGAATTCAAACACGGGCGTAACGTTTAAGCGGAGTGGCAGCGCCCATGTCATCGGCAAGGAGACGGTGACGACCAAGGTTGGAGCATTCGACACCTTCATCATCGAGTCAAAATTCACAGAGCGGAATAATAGGACTCCCTCGCGCTTCAGCGAAATCACGCAGAAGACATGGTATAGCCCCGAGCTGGATCATTGGGCGAAGCGCAGTTTGATTGTTCGCCAGGGCGGGCATATCATCCGCAACGATACGGTGGAGCTGACGGACTTCGGCCGGAAAAAATAATTCAACGAGTGCAACCTAAGACGTGTGAATCTATGTGTCGTCCCCGAAGGATCTCGGAACCTACCCCGGTGACCTTATCAAGAGCAGCTTAATCGCCTCGAGACATTCGAGAACCTGCTAAACCGGCATGCGTTCGTGCAACTAATTTGACCCCAAGCGGGGGGCTGCCGCAGCTTCGGGGCTTAGACTTGATGAAGGGGTTTTACGCAGCACGCCGCCCGTATGGGGATGTGCTACGCATTCTCAATGGATGCAGTGTCCGTGTTCCTTCAGAGCAGCGTGCGATACCAGCGGCGATATTCCGCAATCATCACCACGGATTCGGCCAGATCGCGCGCTGTGAAAATGTGGCGCGTCATCATTTCGACGCAGGCACAGAACCGCCTGCATCATTGTAATCCTGGTGGCTAACCAGTGTCCTTTAGACAAGGCTTTTTTTCAAATTCCCTCATTTACGCTCGTGCGACGAGGGCTGATGGAAGCTAGTCGGAGACGGTGTCGTGTACTCGGCGGGATGTCTCTACACGCACTTAAGCACCAGCCGTGTAAAGGCATCGCGGATGTTCGGCACGTACCGATGCTTATATGGAAATGCAGCTGCTGGCTCGTTGAGATGCACTAACATGCAAGCGTTGGCCTCAAAGAGCAAAACGGTGCCATCATTCATCAGAGCGCAATCCATCCCGCAATAATCGAGATTCAGTCGACGGGCGGCTTCCTCAACGGCATTTGCGGCCGAAGGGCCAAAGACGGCTCGCCAATCGGCCAGAAACTGTTCCTCTTCTCTCTTCTTCCACTCTGCCCGCGCCATTCCAGCGCGCCAGTAATGTACGAGCCAATCTTCTCCGATCGCAAGATGGTACGGATACACTTGGCGATCTACGAAGATCAGTCGATACTTGCGCCAATAGCCGTCGGATGATCGAAAATCGTAGAACGATGTGAACAAAAGTTGCTCGTGTCGATTGCGAGCTAAGTACTCGTGTTTTTCCGATTCATTGCGCAGCAAGGCCAAGCGCTCACCGCCATGATCACCTATCGGCCGCGCAAGCAGCGGAGCGTCGATGGACAGATCGGCGAGTTCTGCTCGCGTCCTCCTTGAGGTAGCTGGCACGATCAGCGCCGCGATATCACCAAATAGCTCGACGGCATGATCACGGCCTGTTCGAAGAACTTGTTCGGGCGGATTGAGAAGCGGCTTGTTCAATTTTTCACAAACTGCGCGAACCGACAGCAGTTGCCCGTCATCAACATCCGCATCTCCCAAAGCATTAAAAATTACATCTGCACGTTCCAGTACTCCAATATCAACGAAGCCGAGGGGAGCGTCGGGCTGATCGACGGTCAGGAGACTGACCGAGATTGATGAGAAGATTTCTGAGTCGATCAGATAACGAGTCGGCACGTGATTTCCGCCGACGCCGCCAAGTATGAGAACGGTCGCTTTGGATTCCTTTGTAGCGCCGCTCCATTTAACGCCGGCTCGCCGCGCATGATGATTTCGAACACTCTTCGCCTCGTGTGAGCGCTGAGACGAATCTAAAAGGAAAGCCAGTTGTTCGGCGGCTCCGGCGGAGTAATTGTTTTCAACCTCGGCGCGTACAACTGGCTCGGCTAGGTGTAGCTTTCCAGATTTGTCTGCGGCCTTCACCAGATTTTGAAGAATTGACGTACGAGCTTCACTTGGGTCCGGCGAAGCGTTGATCAACGCCGTTAACAGTGCATGCATGGCCTCATCGAATCTCCCGCAATCTAAAAGCGCCATGCCTCGATTGCTGTGAGCCAACTCGTAATTGGGCGCGACTTGAACTGCATGTTCAAACGCTTCGAGCGCCTCCGTCATCCTCCCCAATCGATTCAAAGACACGCCGAGGTCGTTGAAGAGAGGAGCGTGAAGAGGCAGATTTTCGCCGGCGCTGCGAAAGTGGGTTACCGCGGCCTCGTCATCGCCCTGTCGCGCCCTTAGCTGCCCCAACCCTTGCAGGCTTGCCCCGTTGTTTGGATATATTTTCAGATGTTCTTGGAGAACGCTCTCAATTTGGGTGTCGTCTCCCTTATCGAGAAGAATTAAGACTAGCATTTTTAGCGCAAAGACATGCCCGGGATCGAGATCCAGGATGCGGCGACATAAGGCTTCGGCTTCAGATGACAGATTCGCCGCATGATAGATCTGCGCGTGCAAAAACAATTCAGCGAGATTTTCGCAAATCGGAGGGGAGGCCGTCATCAGTGCGATCACTCTCTGTCGACGTGCCAGCGAGCCAAATTCGCTTGCGATAAACTTCACGGGTGAGATCGAGAGTAAGAACGCGGCGGCCGCTTTATGGCCCCCTTGATCATCCGATGAACGGTTAGAAACTGCAGGACTGAGTCAGTTACCTTGAGCTACTGACACAAATTCGCGACGTTTTCGGTCCGTCTCCGAGACGATGAAGCGGGCTGACGTAAGTTTCAAACTCGGCAACCAAGCTTGTGGGGAGCTTGAAATTATCACCAAGACTCCACAGGCATTCGGCCTAATGCAAACGGCTGAGCCCGCAGCTCGCCCTTTTTCGCGACGAATGTCCGCTTCTGGCCCTTAGCCGAAGAACTCGCCATGTCTGTATACCGATGAGCTACGAACGTGCTCGCGACATTCATGTTTTACAATGCGTCACCGCTCATCTTCGCTAGTTAGCAACCGCTCAAACTCAGCCAAAGCACCCAGCATATGGAACTGCAGCCCCGCCGGCGCCGGCCAGTCAGCAACGGGAAGGTATTTGTAGGAATGGAAGTGCGGCCAATCTCTGCCGCGCGAGAAAGATTCGACAGCGCGCCTGGGCGGGCCATGTCAACAATGCTCACTATCGAGGCGACAGCGGAAGTTCTTCGACGGAATTGCGAAAGGAAGAAAAAAGCCCAGCCTTGGTTCAAGCTGGGCCGAAGTTGGGGTCTTTAACGGCCCGACTATAAGCGAATTGCGTTATCTCAGAACGGCTGGCGAGCCCCTCGGTAGATCTACGATATGGACGTCATCAGAACGAGAGCCTTGTCGTGATGATCCAGTTGCTGTCGTAAGTCGGCGTGAGAACGGGCGACGTGGTTTTCGGAGAGACCGCGAACTGATAACCGGCACCGACAATCAAATTACTGTCGTCGCAAACTTTGAATCGGCCGAGGATGAGCCCTGGCGTCAGAAATACCTGATCTTTACCGCTGCGCGCGCCGTCGGCCCAATGGGTATAGTTGACTTCGAACTCCGGCCAGAAGTACTGGCCGATGTGGTACTGGAAGGCGACGTTCGTCACGATCGAGGTTCCAATCTCGCTTTCATGTGAGAGGGGAATTGGAACACCGACTGTCGCCTGGATGTCGAAATCGCCCCATCCCTTGCCCGCTGCGAGTGTCGGCGTCACCACCCAGGCATCATTGGTGAACGGATCGTCGCCCGTAGGTGCTTGAACGCCGAAGAAGGCCGTCACGATATAATCGCCGTCTTGCTTGTTCGCGCTGATGAGACGTTGTTTGATGGTGAATGCAGGCCAATCGCCCCAACCTGAGGCCTGCTTGACGTGCGTCCGTTGATCGTAGGGTGGAAGATTGATCAGGACTTCATTAGTCATCGTCGGGATGAATTCGAAGCCCTTGCCCCCATCGTAGACGTTGAGATGGCCGCCGTTGCCCATTTGCTCGAAAAATTGGTCGGAACGAAACTCCTGTTCGAGCCTCGGCGTCACGGTCGCGAGCGGCGTCATCCAATCGGGCTGCGTAGCTTTGGCGGCGTGCGCGATTTGCTGCCAGCGGGCAAAAAACTCTTGTATGGCGTCAGTCGCATCCTCGTCTGATGTGGCCCTAAGGTAGCTTGGGGCCGGCATGTTCAGGTCCCGTAGTGCGGAACCTGCTAAGTCGCTGGCCGTGGCCGGAGACACGCAAAATGCGACCAAACCAAGTGGCATTCCAAAAGCTTTCGATTTCCCCATAGAGGCCCCCCGATATCTATTTTCATATCGCTATATCGTGAGAGACCGGTCGCCGTCGTATCGGTAGCGCGCCCTCGGGGAATTCTGGTCCGTATTCATACGGACCTATGAAAGTTCAACAGCAGCGGGCAGGAACACAAGCAAACAGGGGATTGCCGGGGCTGTTTCGAGACCAAAGCAGCATCTGATATCGCCGCGACCCTGTCCCGATCGCGGAATTATCGGAGACGATGAGAAATGCGTTTGTTGCGCAAGTCGGCTAGTGTCTTCGCGATGCTAGCCGGAGCATATTTGTCTTCGACCGCATCCTTTGCCGAAAGCGCAAACCCGTGCTCCGATGCACCGACGCCGTCACAGCATATCTTCGCGTGCACGGCGGTAATCGAGAGCGGCACTTCAAATTCCACGAATGTCAAGATCGCCTATATCAATCGCGGACTCGCATATTTCGCGACGAATGACCTTGGGAAGGCGATCTCCGATTTCAGCACTGCGATCGCGCTCTCGCCGCAAGATGCAGACGCCTATGAAGCACGTGCGATCGCGTTTGCTTCGGAGCACGATTACGACAACGCCATAGCGGATAATCGCAAAGCGATATATTTCGACCCGCTTGCCACGCGAGCTTACAACAACCTAGCGAATATCTACAAAGCCAAGGGGGATTTTGACGGCGCAATTGCAAACTATGATCGCGCGGTTGAGATCTCACCCAATGAGCCGCGGTTGTACTTCAATCGCGGGAATAGCTTCAAGGCCGTCGGCCGCTCGAAGGATGCAATCCGCGACTATGATCGCGCGATAGCTCTCGACGGCAATTTCCTGAACGCTTACATCGCGCGCGGAAACACCCGTGCTGTTGCCGGTGACATGCAGAACGCTGAAGCCGATTTCGATCATGTTCTCGAAGTCGATCCCATGAACAATGCAGCTATCGTAAACAAGCTCGCGCTCGATAGGGCACGCGGCGCTCAGCTTCGTTCGCCAAACTCACCGATCGCGACGACCTCAAAATAAATCGCCCCCTTTGCCAAAAGGAAGAGCACAGACGAGCTCGTCCTTCAACGGTCGTGCAAATGTTCGTATGCCGCGAGGACCGCTGGAAGGGCGCGCGGCGCCGGCAAGTCCTGGTCGAACATTTCCCAACCGCCGCCAAGAGCCTTGTAAACTGCAATGAAGGCAATCGCCGCATCGGCCTTCGCCTGGGCGTACTGAAGCTCAAGCTCATCGTCCTGACGTTCGGCATCGAGCACATAGAGTGAATCCGTCACGCCTCGATCGTAACGCTCGGTCGAAAGGTCGACGGCACCTTTGCTTTCCTTCACGGCTTTGGCGAGAGACCTGAGCGTCGCCATCGCGGCCCGATATCGTGACAGCGCCACGTTGACTTCTTCGACGCTCGAGATGATCACGCGCTTATAAGTCAGACATTGCGTGTCGGTCTGCAGCTGTTGGATGTGCACGAGCGAGTCGAGCGCACCGAAATCGAGCAGCGGCCAATAGACCGACGGTCCGACGGAGTAGATGCTCTTGGTCACGACGGGCACGACACCAATGCCTTGTCCTTGAAGGCCGCCGCCAGCCGTGATCTGCACGCGCGGGAATAGATCCGCCACAGCGACGCCGATCCTCGCCGTCTCGACGGCAAGCTGCCGCTCTGCGGCTCGCACATCCGGCCTTCGACGGATCACGTCAACGGGCAAGCCTGTCTTCAGCCGATCCGGAGTTACCGGAATTTTCTTGACGCTCTTAAGCTCCTGGCAAATGCCACCGGAATACGTGCCAAGAAGAACGGCGATGCGTGCGCAGCCGTCGTATTCGTCGGCGGCGAGCGGCGCAAGCTCCGCCTTCAGTGTTGCAAGCTGACGTGACGCGAGCTTCAAATCCAGCTCGTTCGTCAAGCCGCGGTCAAACCGCGTCTTCATCAGTTCGTAAGTTCTCTGCGCGCGCGCCACGTTCTCATTCGAGGCTTTGATCTTGGCCTGAACGCCGCGCGTCTCGATATAGGCTTTGGCGACTTCGGCGACAACAGAGACGAGAACAGCGTGTCGTTGCTCGACTGCGACGTCCGTCGAGTATTGCGCCGCTTCGTAGGCACGCCTGTCTTTGCCGAAAAGGTCGAGCTCCCAGCCGGCGTCAAAACCAGCGACGTGCGTGATCTCTTTAAGACCGGCGGTGTTCGTCGCCGCATTGAGGGGGCCGGCGACACGCCCCTTCGTCGAGTTTGTACCCGTACCGCGACCAGCCGCGGCATTGGCCTCGACGAAGGGCAAAGCGAGACCGCGAACGGCGACTTCATTCGCACGAGCGGCGCGGATGTGGTTTGCGGCTATCTCGATGTCCGGGTTGGCGGCGATCGCACGTTCGATGAGCGATCCGAGTTGAGGATCCTTGAGGAGAGTCCACCACTGAACGATCGCAGGCGACGCGGATTGGACACTCGACTCTGTCGTGCTCTGATCGGCGATGCTGCTGGTCGTAAACATTCCCGGCGCACCGATACGCGGGAGCAGGTAATCCGGCCCAACTGCGCAACCCGATAGCCCCCCGGCCAGGATCGCCAGCAGAAATTTAAGTCCCCCCCGACGCGCCATCAGCTCTGAGCCTTGGGCGTGTCGTTGTGGATCGCGATTTTGTCGCCATCCGAAATTTGGCTATTGATATTGAGCGCCACACGATCTCCGACTTCGATGCCCGACGCGAGTTCGACGTTATCGCCGTCATCGCTTGCAATAGTCACGTTCTTGAAAGTGATCTTTCCATCTTCGACGACGGCAACCTGCGGTCCCTTGGCGCGAAACAGAATTGCCGCGGCCGGAACTTCGATACTCGGCGCTTGCGCCACGTGGAATTCTGTGCAGACGTACATGCCGGGTGAAAGAGCATAGTTCGTGTTCGGCAAGACCACCTCAATGAGCGTGGTCCGGGCGTGTGGATCGACGGAGGCCGACGTTCGCGCAATCTTGCCCTCGTAAGCGCGGTCCGCTCCATCGGCCGTCATGATCTTCACGGTTGACCCGACGAAAAGTCCCTCGGCCACGCCCTGCGGGACTCGCGAAAAGATGCGAATCTTGTCCGTCTGCTGGATGACGAACAGCGGCGACGTGCTCGCCGAGCTTCCCGCGGTTACTAAGTCGCCGGGATCGACGCGACGATCCGTGACAATGCCGTCGAATGGCGCCGTGACGTTCTTATACTGCGTAAGAGTCATCAATCCATCGACCTTCGCCTGGTCGACGGCGACTTGCGCCGTCGCGGCATTGAGTTTGGCGATGCTGCTGTCGTTCGCGGCCTTCTTCTCTTCGCGTTCTTGGTCCGAAACGACGCCTTTCGGCGAATTCCGCCAGCGATCATAGCTGCTGCTCGCAAAGTCGGCATCAGCGCGCCGGACCTTCGCCTCCGCTTTCGCGGCTTCCAATTCGGCGCGCGCAGCAGCCAACTGGGCATCAAGATCAGGCGTCTCGATTGTTGCCAGCAATTGGCCCTTCTTCACCCGGTCTCCGATGTCGACCTTCCAATCGGCAAGATAGCCGTTGACCCGCGAGTAGAGCGTCGTTCGGTACCAAGCGGCCGTATCGCCAGGAAGAAGGAGAGATTTGAATGTTGGGCCCGCATTCGCTGTCGCCACATCAACCAAGGGCAACGTTGAGGCCGCTTTTCGCGTTTCCTGCTCGAGAGTATCAGTCTCACGCGCCCTGATGCGGCTGACTTCGAAGAATGCTGTTGTCAACCCAAACACAATGACGAGCGCAGTCAACATCATCCAGCGCCCGGTCGATTTCGGATACTCTTCCGCCGCCACCGTTGCGAGGCAATCTTTCGATGGAAAATCCGCGGGCGCGAGTGGATCCGCTTCCGAAGCTTCCGATTCAATGACGTTGGCGGACGTTTCGCCTTTTCTAAGCATGCGCAAGGGGCAGCCTCCGGTGTTCGGTTTTCCGAGAAGTGTCGCGGCGCAGAAGCCGGTATAGAGTGGGAACAAAGATCAACGTCGCGACTGTCGCGAGCAAAAGACCGCCGATGACCGCCCGGGCGAGGGGCGCGTTCTGCTCGCCGCCTTCACCAACACCTAGTGCCATCGGAATCATGCCGAGGATCATGGCGCCGGCCGTCATCAGGACAGGCCTCAGGCGCGTATAGCCGGCCTCTATGGCCGCGTGCATCGGATCGACGCCCAGCTCGGCTTGCTGGTTTGCGAAGGTCAAGACGAGGATACCGTTTGCCGTGGTCAGTCCTATGCACATCAAGCTGCCCATAAGGGCCGGAACGCTGACATGCGTGCCAGTAATCAATAGCATCCATACGATGCCGGCGAGCGCGAACGGGACAGCCATAAGAACGATGAGCGGATCGAGCCAGCTTTGGAAGTTGATCACGAGAAGCAGGAAGACGAGGACAATCGCGAGTCCCATGCCTCCAAAAAGCCCCGTGAAGCTCTCGCGCATCGTCTCAATCTGGCCGCTGAGTGTCACCTTGATGCCGCTTGAAGCGTCAGGGCTATCCTTCGAGAGAAGCTTATCAATGGCATCCGCCGCAGAGGCGAGATCGCGGCCCTGGACATCCGCGTCCACATCGAACACTGGCGCGATGTTGAGCTGAGACACGACCATCGGGACTTTCGTCCGCCCGAACTTCGCGACGTTCATCAGCAGCTGGGATTCTTTGCCTCCAGGAGGCGTTACTGGAAGTGTCCACAGGTCTTTCGTCGATTTGACGCGATATGTCGGTGTTTGGACGACGAGCGGATAGCTGACGTTATTGTGCGGGTTCAGCCAGAAGTTCGGGGAGACTTGTGCGCTCGAATTGAGGGTGACAAGCACATCATTTGCAAGCCCGTGTTGCTCGAGATCGAGATCTCGCGCCTTCGTCCGGTCGACATCGACCTTGATGGCCGGCGCATCCGGCACCTGGAAGACGTGAGAATCAACGATGCCAGGCACAGATTTCAAATCGCGCGCAATCTTCGAGGCAAGCGCGAACGTCATATCGGCATCGTGTCCCGAGACGCGAACGTCGATCGGTGCCGGCTGACCGAAATTCAATACCTGATTGACGATGTCGGCCGGTTGAAAAAAGAACTGAAGCTCGGGAAAGAGGCGGGGCAGTTTTCGGCGAAGGTCGGCAATGTGAACGGGCGTGGACGTATGCTTTTCCTTCAATGACACCAAAATCTCGCCGTCCATCGGACCGACCGTCGCGGTATCGCTCAGCGCAATGTTGATGCCGCTATAAGGCAACCCGATGTTGTCAAGAATGACGTCGATCTGATCGTTGCCGACGATCTTGCGTATCGTGTCCTCGACTTCGCTGAAATACTTTTGCGTATCTTCGATCCGGGTTCCGGGTGGCGCGCGAACGTGCAGACGCATTTGCCCCGCGTCGATCTGCGGGAAGAAGTCCATTCCGAGACTTCGCAGCGGAAGCATGGTAACGCCGAGCAGAACGGCAAAGAATGCCGCCGTTGGAAATGGGTGGTTGACGCACCATGAAACAGCATTGCGATATCGTTCGCGGAACGCACTGAAGCCGCGCTCGAAGCCACGATGGATGATGCTAAAAGGATTGAAGCGCGACCCCTTGTTCGTATTGGCGTGACCGCTGCTATGCTTTCCGACCTGTGACCGCATCAGATATTTGAAGAGCACCGGGACGAGGGTGAACGACAGAAGTAGACTGGCAAAAAGCGAGAGGATGACCGACAACGACAGCGGCGAGAACAGGTATTTCGCGGTACCCGTAAGAAGAAAGACGGGGACGAAAACGACACCGATCGATAGCGTCGAAAGAAGCGTCGGAATTCCGACTTCCGATGTTCCGTTCAGTATGGCCTCCTCGAGTTCCTCGCCCAATCCGACGTGCCGCTCGATATTCTCGATTACGACCGTCGCGTTATCGACAAGTATGCCGACCGCCAGCGCGAACCCGCCGAGTGTCATCGTATTAAGTGTCTGTCCCGCGAGGTAGAGCATCAGCAACGCTGCTATGATCGACAGCGGGATCGATGCCAGAATGATGATCGTGAGCCGCCAGTTGCCGAGGAACAAGAGGATCATCAACGCGGTCAGTCCGGCGGCCATTAAGCCACCCATCACAACGCTGTTGAGTGCGGCCTTCACGAAGATCGACTGATCGAAAATCGTCTTGATCGACACGCCATCCGGCATCATGCGTCGCAGATTCGGTAGCGCCGCCTTGACCCCATTGATGACGTCGAGCGTCGATGCCCCGCCCGTTTTTCGTACGAGCATGAGCGCGCCCGGCGCGCCGTTTTGGCTGACCGAGTTCGTTTGTATTTGGTGTCCGTCATGAACATCGGCGATATCGCGAACGAAAATCGTTTTGCCATCGATCTGTTTGATGGGAAAATTCGAAATCGCCGAAATTACCTCGGGCGTATTATTCATCGTCACCGGATAATCCTTGGCACCGACTTTGACGTCGCCTGACGGAACAATGATGTTCTGTTTCGCCAGCGCATCGGAGACGTCGGCCGGCGTCAGTCCACGCGCTTGCAATGCGTTGGGATTGAGATCCACCATGATGACTCGGATTTTGCCACCATATGGATACGGAACCTGGGCACCGTGCACGACCGCCAGGTTAGGCCGTAGCACCTGCTGACCGAGATCGGTCAGACGGGAATCCGGCAAGAACCGGCTCGCGAGGCTTAGCTGGATGACGGAAACGTCAGTTGCGCTGTAACGAACGATAAGTGGCGGCGTGATGTTGCGCGGCATGCTCTTCAGGACCGTCTGCGCGCAACTTGAAAGCTGCGTAATGGCGCGGCTCACGTCCGCGCCTTCGTGAAGGTAGACTTTGATAACGCCAACACCCGTATAGCTGTTTGCTTCGATGCGCTCGATATCATCGACAAGAGACGCCATCTGCCTCTCGTGCTTGATGAGGATACGATCCTGCATTTCTTCCGCGCTCATGCCGCTGTAGGTCCAAACGACGCTGACCACAGGGATGTTGATTTCGGGAAAAATGTCCGTCGGCATGCGCGATACCGCACCGAAGCCGAGCAGGCAAACGAGGATAATGATCGCTACTACCGAATGAGGATGCGTAAGAGAGAAGCGTGGCAGCGACATCAGTTCAACGTTCTCCGGTAACCGCAAGAGCTGCTTCGCGCTCGTTAATCATGCGAGGATCATGCAGAACTGCATGACGCACTCGCTGAAACCTCGGGAATTTATCTCCCGTAAGCGATCGCGTATTCCGCGGATTCTCTTTGGCTTCACCCTTTGATTGCAGCCACGTCATGTTGCACTGCGCGGCGCAAAGCGAGCAGCGACATCCGCATATATCCAAGGCATCATCGTTCAGGAAAATTCCGGCCGTTCGCTTGCGTGGCGCACCGTCCGTGGCTAAGCCTCCGGACACGTACGGAGTGGCGACGCGCTAGGCAGTGTAGGAAAAGTACGATGTCGCAGGTGGTCGTAACAGAAAGAATGCATGCGAATCGTATGGCCCGTATGCAAGCTACCCCGATATGGTTGATCGGCCCTGCGTACATTGTCGCCTACATCGTGCTCGGCTGGTTGAGCATCATTTCGTCCACGCCGTCGTTTGGGATCGTGCCATGGAGCCCAGAGACAGGCCTGACTTTCGCAGCTTTCCTGGTGTTTGGACGCCAGTTCTGGCCGTATCTCCTGCTCGCGGTCGCCGCGTCGAATCTTATTCTGCGCAGCGAACTGCCATCTCTCGTCCAGTTGCTGTCGCCAATCATCGTCGGCGGAGGATATGCCGTGGCGCTTAACTGGATTCAGCAGTCGCGGTGGCAATTCGACATCAAGCTTGCATCGCTTCGTGACGTTCTCGCGCTTGAGGCAATCGCCATCGTAAGCGCGACCCTCGTCGCGTCCGCCTCCGTAATGCTCCTTTCTGCCTCAAGCGTTCTCACCACGGCCGAAATTCCTTACAGTATTTTTAGATACGCAATTGGCGACCTGATCGGCATTTCGATCATCACGCCGTTCATCCTGATCGTCGCGAATGCGGGCGGCATTCCAAAGCCGACCCTCGAAGCGGGTATTCAGGGACTCGCGATCTTAGCGGCTCTCGGTTTAGCTTTCGGGTTTTCCAGCCTTCCCCACTTCCGCCTTTTCAATGTGGTGTTCTTTCCGATCATCTGGGTCGCGCTCAGGCATGGCCTGAAGGGCGCGACTTACGGGCTTCTTGCGACTGAGGTCGGCCTCGTCCTCGCGCTTCTCATTTCAGGCCCGCAGCTCGCAGGCGTGACGACCTACCAGTCCTTGATGCTCGTTCTTGCGTTCACGGGTCTCTCCATCGGCGGCCTCGTGACTGACCGCCGCCGCTTCGAACAGGAGCTGCGGCTTAATCAGGAATCGGTCTCCCAAATTTTCCGGTTGGGAAGTGCCAGCGAAGTCACGACCGCCATCGCTCACGAGATCAACCAGCCGTTGACCGCTATTTCGAACTATACCCGTCTCGTCCAGGAATACTTAGCTAAAGGCGAAGGCGACCGCTCGATCGCGATAGAAGCGGCATCGAAAATGGCAAGCCAAGTCGATCGGACGGCGGCCGTGGTTCGAAACCTTCGCGATTTTATCAGGCTCGGCCGCAGACAGATCGGCGAGCAAAATCCCCATCTGCTCATACGGGAAGCGCTTGATCTTTTGGAGCCCAATCTTCAGCGGACGGGCGCCTCGGTGAAGGTCGCAATTCCTCGTGACATACGCAATGCTGCAGTCGACCGTCTTCAAATCGAGCAGGTCTTGATGAACATCATATCGAACGCGGTCGATGCGATGAGCGACAACGATCCATCGAAAGAGAGATTGATCAATGTCAGCGCCAGCAATATCGACGGCAACCGTATCGAAATCCGAATTAAGGACAGCGGACCCGGATTTCCGTCGGGTTTTGATCTTCGAAAAGCCGGCATCCGCTCTTCGAGCAAAAGGGACGGCCTGGGGGTGGGTCTCTCGCTCAGCCAAACGATCGTCGAAGGACACGGAGGCGAGCTTCTTCTGGAAAACGATGGCAACGGCGCCCTCGTTCGTATTCGGTTGAATTCATTTCCAAGGGGGACAGGGCAGTGACGTTAGCCTCGGCAATCGCGATCATAGATGACGACGAACCGGTTCGAGATTCGTTGTCCCTGATGCTCAGCAATCGCGGATTTGGCGTCTATTCCTTTTCCTCCGTCGAGCAGTTTCTGTGTGCTTTACAGGGCGAACAACTCCCGTCGTGCGTCGTTTGCGATATCCGTATGCCTGGCATGACGGGTCTGGAGCTGCAGAAAGAGCTTGCCAAGAAATGGCCGATGGTCCCCCTTGTGCTGATTACAGGCCATGGCGACATTGCCATGGCTGTTTCCGCTCTCAAGGCAGGCGCGCACGATTTTATCGAGAAGCCTTTCTCTCCCGATCGCTTGATCGAGAGCATTTCTTCGGCAATCGGAGAAGCCGAAAATCAGCGCCATAAGGATCAGGAAACTATCCGTCTTGCGGCGCGCATCAACGAGCTGTCCGATCGACAACGGCAAGTGATGGATATGGCCGTAAAAGGCCTCTCCAACAAAGAAATAGCCCTCGCGCTCAAAATTAGCCCGCGTACCGTTGAAACGTATCGGGCGTGGGTAATGGAAAGAACGGGAGCTCGCAATATTGCCGATCTCGTAAGAATTGCGGTGCGCCTGGAGGAGATGGTCGGTTCACTTAGAGCCAACCGGAATCACCCTCAAGGCGGCACCGAGCGCTATTAGTCTTTGTAAGCTGCGCAGAAGGTTGAAACCCTGATATCGTTGTTGCCGCGGCAGAATTCGTCGGGAGTCACATCATTGGGCGAGGCCGTACGATCGGTCAGACGTTGATGCATTTCTCGGGCGACCCTGGCCGCCTCATGCTCCTGACAACGGGGCGTCGAGACCCAGCCGTTGGCTGTGCGCTCAAAATCTCCGTCGCAGAGCGATCTTGCCTCCGCTGACGTCATGGCCACCGAAGTGGAAAACGCGAGCGCAATCGCGCCTGCACTCAGCATGCGATTCATATCGGTCTCCACGTCGCTTTTGGATCAGTCGTTGTAGCTGGAGCAGTAGGTTTCGGTTTCGATTTCGCCGTTGTGCCAACGGCAAAACTCTTCCGGCGTTTCGTCGCTCTGACGAACCGTGTGGTGCGTGATGTGCGCGTGCTCGGCGTGCGCGACGCGCTCCGCCGCCATGCGCTGACAATATCTCGTGGCAACCCAGCTTCCGTTGACCATCTGGAAGTCTCCGTCACATCGTCCTTGAGCGCTTGCGGCGGTCGCGAATCCTAGCGCGAGAAGTGAAATGGAAGCGGCGACGGGCTTAAACATCGTAATGGTCCCTGTCCGAGGTTGATCGGTTCGATGCTCGCGGACCCAACGACGGGGATACAGGCCAACGTCCTCGTAATTGGATTGGCATCACCGACAAAATTACTTGGTCCGATTACAGAGCGTAATTCCGCTCGGTACCGTCCGCCCATTGACGCAAGCGCAGACACATCCGCAGAAATACCGTGGCAGTCTCCCGGGGGATGAGGTCGCAATTCAATTGCTCTGCCGCGAGCCTTTGAAAAAAAGAAAGGCGCGGCCGGAGCCGCGCCTGGAGTGTGATTGCGAAAGAGAGAGATACTTGCGTGGAATTGCGGCTTGGCGAGACGCTCAGCAAAAGCGTGCCGCTTCAGAGTGCGTCGTTAGAACCGAAAGCGAGCGCCAAAAGCGGGGTTCCAAGTGTTGGTGTAAGTGAAGCCACTGGCCAAGCCATCATCGGCCTGCGAATACGAGACGCCGGCATAAACGTCGAGCCGTTTTGTCCATTGATAGTCCAGCGAGGCGCTAACCCAATCGAACGAGCCGGCGCAGTTCCCGCTTGCAGCGGTCCCTGACTTGCCGTTGCAGTTTGAGGCAGTGGTGCTCGTTCCGGAATTCGTAACAAACGTGTTCTGATCGTAATGATACCAGGCAGCCGCAGCCGTCAGCTTCGGCGTGATCGCCCACTTGCCGCCGAACCAAAATAGATCGAGCTGCTTGTCGGAGAGATACTTATTGTAGTTCACATCTCCCGCAAACAGCTGATAGCCCCCGATTGTGGTCAGGCTATTGAGCTGGCTATCAGGATTGGAGAAATTGATGTGTTCATAGCCACCCATGGCAGTGACGTTGTCGAAACCGAAATGGCCGAAATTATATTTGGCCATGATCGACCAGACGTCGTTATTCGATACAGTGGCGCTCAAGATATCGAGGCTCTGACAGGCCGCAATACTGGTCGCAAGAGCAGCACAGTCGCCGGCCGACAGGTTGCTGGCTGCGATGGCATTATTGAAGTGGGCATAAACCCCGTCGATCGAAAGGCCCTTGAGCGCACCAGGTAGATCGACGCCAAGATTGCCCGAATACGCGTCACCCCCCTGTTCCATGCCTTCGAACCGATACATGCCAGCCACTCGGAATATACCGATGGTGTTCGCATAGCGAAGCGAGTTGTTCCACCGCGCATCCTCGGTGGCGCCGCCGCCGCCGCCAACGGTTCCCGAAAAAGCGAACAGCGAAAATGCATACGAACCGGCCTCCGGGTCATAAGCACCGAGAGCGTCGTTCAATAGGGAGTTGTGACGGCCGTACGTCAACTGGCCGAGGTCGTTGTTTTTGATACCGCCGTAAAGCACTCCATTGAAGATCTGGCCACAACGGCTGCCATCGAGATTTGCGGTCTGCTCAAGAGGAAAAGCGCCGAGGCCGTTGTTCATACGTAGCGTTCTGCAGACGTCGGCAATATCCCCCCAGGCCGGATCGAATCCGATTTGCGCATCAGAGATGAACGACCAGCCAGTCAGAGAGTCGACACCGAAAAGGTCAGAAAGCTTTTCATTCGCCTTCACGCCAACGAACGATTGGCTCATGGCATTGTTGGTAGCGTTGAATTGCGGCCCCCCGCTGATCTTCGAGATTTGATAAAGCGAGCCCTGATAGAGAGAGCCGGTTGGAGTCGCGCCGTGCGAGTTGTAAACGGCGCTGTAGTCGACCGCGCCATAGACGGTAATCCCTGCGACCGTCATGGAGCCAGGCGCTGCCCCATCGAAGAAGTTGGCGATGAGAGGGGCGGGAGAGCCGGGCGAACTATAGGCGCCGTACGCATTGGCCCCACCAAGGTCAGCGGCATTTGCCGAAGCCGCTAAACCACCGAACGCTATGGCACTAACAATGACTGAAAGCCTCACGTGTTACCCCCTATTGCTAAATTTGCCCAAACTCCTTTCCGTTGTTGCAGACGTTGTTTGACAACTGGCCGACCCTTAGCCTCTGTACGAAACCCTCCGTAAAATTACGGATCTTCCAAAATCTGCAGTATTTGATGTTTCTGCTGATGTGATGCGTTGCCGGTTGGCTTCGGAGACCAAGTCTGGCAGATTCCTCTTGTCGGTGACTTCAATCACCGTCTCGACGATGCTCGCATCAGGAATGCCATCCGGTTGTGCCGGTGTAACACCAAGAAGAATTCGAGCCTCAGCAATCCGGGGCTTCCGGAAGAAAGCGCTCATTCTGTGGAGATTTCTTTTGAACGATAGCTGTTAGCGTTGGAGATCATACGCTGATGGGGTCGGCTTCGCTTTCGCGCCGGTGTTATCGCTTCGCAACCGGTCGGCGATGTAAGCGGCGCTCTCGGTGGCGATAAGGAGCGCGCCGTGGATGAGAAAATAGCTTAATCGATTTCCATTCGCGGCGCCTGGTGACTCTGCGACGCCTTCACTGGGCATTACTCTATTGACCAGACTTCAACCGCGCCGCGCCGCTTCTGTTGCGGCGACTTCGATCTTCCGCATGGTCATGGCATCGAACGCGCGCTTTGCTTCGGCTCGGCCAGCAGCCAGCGCATCGGTGAGCACACGCGGCGTGATTTGCCAAGGAGATGCCCCACTACTTTTTCTGGCCACCCAGCCTCAGATGTTTGGCGGTAGCAATCCCCTCAGGAGCAGATCAAGTGCCGCCTCGAAGTGCTGCTCGGCATCGATCGGCTTGCGGTCAGAGAACAGCAGCTTCCAGATGTGAAGCGACAGCGCGGGCCCGAGGAGAAGCTCGGGGAAATTGACGGCCGGTGCGTCGCGGAAGGCTCCGATCGCCGCGCCTCGGCGCAGCCGCTGACCCAACCTCTCGAACATCGGACCGACAAGGTTCCGGTAGTGCTCGTCGACAAGATCGGGAAAGCGTACAGCCTCTGCAATTAGCAGCCGCAACAGCTCGCGGCCACGCCTGTCGTTCGCGCAGACGCGATAAAGCATCGTCAGATCGGCACGAATTGATTGTGCCGTGGGCTCGCCTCGATCCTCGAAGAACGGTTCGATCTGCTCACGCAATGATTTCTCAAGGTCGCGAACGAGGGCTTCGAACACCCGCTCCTTGTTCTCGAAGTACACATAGATCGTTCCCTTCGTAACGCCGGCGCGCGCAGCAATGTCTTCAAGGCGGGTCGCCTCGTAACCGCGCAAAACGAATTCCTCGAAGGCCGCATCGAGTATCTCGCCCGGACGTTCCGCCTTGCGCCGCGCTCTGGCCGTTCCGGTCATTGGTTCCCTTCATGTGTGACAAGCTGGTCAATCTTATTTATTATTGACTAACCAGAAAGTCAACAATAAATGACCGATTAGTCAGTGAAGTTATGCGGGCTAACTCGGGGGGTGTGATGACACGCGCTCAAATTGCAAAGGCCTTGTTTTTTATGCTGTTTGTTGGCCTTTCGGGCTGTGACGATCAGCATTCAGCGGCCCACAAGGCGCCGCCCCTTGTGCGGACCCAGGTGGTCGCGTTCACGGACTATGCCCCCAACGTCGCGCTGACCGGCGAGATCAAAGCCCGGGTGCAAACGGGCTTGTCCTTCCGGGTGAGCGGACGGATCAGCGAGCGCTTGGTTGATGTCGGCACCCGCGTCACGCCAGACCAGGTCCTGGCCCGCATCGACCCAAAGGAACAGAACGCCGACGTCGTGTCAGCGGAGGCGACGGTACAGTCCGCCGAGGCGCGCGTGCGTCAGACCGCGACCGCCTTCGATAGGCAAAAGGCCCTCATCAAGGACGGGTTTACGACGCGGCGGGAGTACGATCAGGCGGAAGAGGCTCTGCGCACCGCCGAAGGATCGCTCGAATCCGCCAAGGCTCAGCTCGGCACCGCGCGCGATGCGTTGTCCTACACCGAGCTGCGGGCCGGTGCCGCGGGTGTGATCACCGCGCGGACTGCCGAAGTGGGGCAAGTGGCGCAAGCCGCTCAGACCATGTTCACACTGGCCCAGGATGGACCGCGAGATGCGGTTTTCTATGTCTACGAGGCGGCCTTCCTCCAAAATCCATCCGCACCCACCATCCACCTCGCTTTGGTGTCCGACCCCACCGTCACAGCGATCGGCACAATTCGAGAAGTTTCGCCCAGCACCGATACGAAATCAGGCACCGTCCGCGTCAAGGTCGCCATCGATGATCCCCCGCTGGCCTTCACATTGGGAGCGCTGGTGTCCGGCTCCGCGACGACAAAGGCTAGGCAAGTAGTCGTCATCCCCTGGACTGCTCTCTCGGCGCTCGCGGGCAAGCCCGCGGTTTGGGTCGTGGATCCCAACTCTTCCGCCGTCTCTCTCAAGCCCGTCGAGATCGAGGCCTACGAGACCAAGAACGTCGTCATCGACGCCGGGCTTAAGCCCGGCGAACGCATCGTCACCGCCGGCGCAAAGATTCTTAGACCCAATCAGATCGTCGCTCTGGCACCGGAGGCTGGCTGATGACACACGCACTTCAACCGTCGCTTCCGGCATTCCTGCTCACGATGACCCGCTTCGTCATCTTGCCGATCGCGCTGACGCTCCTTCCGCTGACGGGATGCAGCGAGAGCCAGGATAAGCCAGCTCCGCCGCCCCGCCCGGTGCTATCGACAGTCGTTTCCGCCGAGCCCCGGTCATTGCTCACACTCGTCGGAACCATAGAGCCCCGCTACCGTACGGATTTGAGCTTTCGAGTTATCGGACGCGTCATCACGCGCGACGTCGATGTGGGCGATCTGGTGCGCAAGGGGCAACGCGTTGCCGCACTCGATCCGACAGCGCTCGAACTTGCCGTTCGCATCCAGCGCGCGGGCCTCTCCAATGCACAAGCCCAGCTCACAAACGCTTCGGCGACCGAGGGCCGCCAACAGACGCTGCGCGATCGCGCCGTGTCGTCGCCGGCAACGTTCGAAGCAGCCGAACAAACGCGCATTGCGGCACAAGCCGAAGTGGTGCGCGCGCAATCCAGCCTTACGAAGGCGCAGGAGCAGCTTGGCTATGCGCAGCTTGAGAGCGATTTCGATGGGGTGGTGACGGCTGTCAGCGCCGAGGTAGGTCAGGTCGTCTCCGCCGGCGAGACCGTCGTGACCATAGCGAAGCCCGATGTCCGCGAGGCGGTGGTCGATATCCCGGAAAGCGTTAACGGCGCGGTGAAGCCTGGAACGGAATTCGACGTGGCGCTTCAGCTCGATGAACGCGTCCGTGTCACCGGAATCGTTCGTGAGATCGCTCCGGAAGCCGACAGCGTGACCCGCTCCCGGCGCGTGCGCATTACGCTCGAAAACGCACCGGACACGTTCCGGCTCGGCACGACGGTGACCACAACGATCAAGGGATGGGCAGGTTCATCGAGCGTCGTGCGATTACCGCTCTCGGCACTTCTCGAGCGGGATGGGCAATCCATGGTCCTCGTCATCGACGAGGCGACCAACAGCATCTCGGAGCGGCAAGTGACCATCGCTTCCAGAGACGAGCACTCCATCACGGTGTCCGCAGGCCTTGGACCCGGGACTCGCGTCGTAACGGCCGGCGTCAACAGCCTATCGCCTGGCCAAAAGGTCAAGTTCGAGAACGGAGCGTCGGGCTCATGAAGTCGTTCAATCTGTCGGAGTGGGCGCTCGCGCACCGCTCGTTTGTCACTTATTTTATGATCGTGTTCTCATTGGCTGGGCTGTTTTCCTATCTGAACCTGGGGCGGGAAGAAGACCCGGCCTTCACCATCAAGACGATGATCATCCAGGCCCAGTGGCCGGGAGCCTCCGTCGAGGAAACGACGCAGCAGGTCACGGATCGCATCGAGAAGAAGCTTGAGGAGCTCGAGTCTCTCGACTACACCCGGTCAATCACGACTCCCGGCCAGACCACGATCTTTCTCAACCTGCGGGATACCACAAAGGCCGCCGACGTCGCGCCGACGTGGGTGCAAGTCCGCAACATGATCCTCGACATCAAGGGCGAGTTCCCGCAAGGCGTCGTGGGTCCCTTTTTCAATGACCGTTTCGGCGACGTGTACGGCAACATTTTCGCGTTCACTGCCGACGGCCTTAGCCAGCGGCAATTACGGGACTATGTGGAGCAGGTTCGAGCCAAGGTTCTGACAGTGCCCAATATCGGCAAGGTCGACATTGTCGGCGCGCAGGACGAGGTTGTGTATCTCGAATTCTCGCCGCGCGAGATAGCGGCCTATGGCGTTACCCGCAGGAGGTTCTGGCGGCCTTGCAGGCCCAGAACGCGATCACCCCTTCGGGCGTCATCGAAACGGGAGCCGAACGCATCAGTGTTCGCGTCAGCGGACAGTTTGCCTCAGAGCAGAGCCTCGAGGCCGTCAACCTGAGGATCAATGATCGGTTCTTCCGGTTGAGCGACGTCGCGACCATCAAGCGCGGCTACGCCGATCCGCCGACGTCCTTGTTTCGCTACAACAGCCAACCGGCGATTGGTCTTGCCATCGGCATGAAGCCCAAAGCCAACCTCTTGGAGTTCGGCGAGGCGCTGCACAAGGAGATGGCCCGGATTGCCGGCGAGCTTCCGGTCGGTGTAGGCGTTCATCTCGTGTCGGACCAGCCGCTGATCGTGGATGAAGCGGTGAAGGGGTTCACGAAAGCTCTTTTCGAAGCCGTCGTGATCGTTCTTATTGTCAGCTTCATCTCCCTCGGCATGCGAGCGGGTCTTGTTGTCGCCCTCTCGATCCCGCTCGTTCTTGCCATCACCTTCGTGGTTATGGAGTACCTTGGCATCACCCTGCAGCGCATCTCGCTTGGCGCGCTCATCATCGCACTTGGGCTGCTCGTCGACGACGCCATGATTGCCGTCGAGATGATGGTGGCGCGTCTCGAATTGGGCGATCCCCTCAAGAAGGCCGCGAGCTACGTCTACACATCGACCGCGTTTCCGATGCTCACGGGCACGCTTGTCACGGTCGCAGGCTTCATCCCGATCGGCCTCAACGGCAGTGCCGCAGGCGAATTCACATTCACGCTGTTTGTCGTTCTCGCGGTGTCGCTGCTCGTGTCGTGGATCGTGGCGGTGCTGTTCACCCCTCTGCTCGGCGTATGGTTATTGCCGGAGACTATGAAAAAGCACCACGACAAACCTGGCTTGCTATCCTCGCTCTTTTCATCGCTGCTGCGGTTCTGCATGCGGCGGCGCTGGCTCACGATCTTCGTGACATTGGCCGCGTTTGCACTTTCCGTCGTGGGCATGGGATTCGTGCAGCAGCAGTTCTTTCCGTCCTCCGACCGCAACGAGCTGATCGTCGACTGGAACCTGCCGCAAAACAGCTCGATTGCCGAAACGGCAGCCCAGATGGGGCGTTTTGAGAAGGAGGCGCTCGCGGGCAATGCCGATGTGGCGCACTGGTCGTCCTACGTCGGACAGGGTGCGATGCGCTTCGTGCTATCGTTCGATGTGCAGCCAGCGCATCCCTCCTTCGGACAAACGATCATCGTGACGAAGAACCTGGAAGCTCGCAATCGCCTCAAGGCCAAGCTCGAGGCCTATCTGAAACGGGAGTTCGTCGGCACGGATGCGTTCGTCAAGTTGCTCGACATCGGGCCGCCCGTCGGCCGTCCGATTCAATATCGCCTGAGCGGACCTGACATCGCGACCGTCAGGGCTCTTTCGCAGGAGCTTGCCACGATCGTGGGAGCCGATCCCCGCGTCGGCGATGTCACGTACGACTGGAATGAACCGGCCCGCGTGATCAAGGTCGATGTGTTGCAGGACAAAGCGCGTCTCCTCGGCATCACGTCGGAGGACATCGCAACGACCCTGAACAGCGTCGTCGGCGGGGCATCCATCACGCAGATACGCGACAGCATCTATCTCGTCGACGTGGTGGGCCGCGCGCAGGGCTCCGAACGGGGCTCGATCGAAACGTTCCAAAACCTGCAACTTGCGAGTTCGAATGGGCAGCCAGTCCCGCTCGCGGCGGTGGCCACCTTCCATTACGAATTGGAACAGCCTGTTGTGTGGCGGCGGACGCGCATGCCAACCATTACGTTGAAGGCCGGTATCCTGGATGCTACGCAGCCCGCGACGATCGTCGCTGTGCTCGCGCCGGAGATCGAAAAGTTCAAGGATAAGCTGCCCGCAGGCTACGCTGTGGTGACGGGCGGCGCGGTCGAGGAAAGCGCCAAGGGCCAAGGCCCCATCGCTGCGGTCGTTCCGATGATGCTCTTCGTGATGGCGACGATCCTGATGGTGCAGCTGCAGAGCTTCCAGCGCCTATTTCTCGTGGTAGCCGTGGCTCCGCTCGGCCTCATCGGCGTTGTCGGCGCGCTGCTGCCCAGCGGGGCGCCGCTCGGCTTCGTCGCCATCCTCGGCGTGCTGGCGCTGATCGGTATTCTCATCCGCAACTCCGTGATCCTGATCGTGCAGATCGAGGATCTGCTCACGGAGGGGCGCGCTCCATGGGATGCCGTTGTGGAAGCGACGGAGCATCGCATGCGCCCGATCCTGCTGACCGCGGCCGCCGCGAGCCTGGCCTTGATTCCCATTTCCTCCGAGGTGTTCTGGGGTCCGATGGCGTTCGCCATGATGGGCGGCATCATTGTCGGCACCGTGCTGACGCTCTTGTTCCTGCCTGCGCTCTACGTGGCGTGGTTCCGCATCAAGGAGCCTAAGGGCGCCGGTGATGCGGAACTCTCCAACCCATCTCAGGAGCGTCTGAGCAACGTGCCTGCGTAACCCCTGCCGGCGGTAGCCACCGCCGTCTGCCTACGAGCCGCCGCTGTGAAGACCTCGACAGGCGATTTCCGATTTTGGCCCTTAGGTACCATCAGAACCGGGGCCAGCTTCTCTCTGCTGTCGAGATAGCGTACTGCGATCGGAAATCTCTGCGACGACTGCTCCTGACCCCAAGCGGACATGGATGAACCCGGCTTTGAATGGGCGGTGTCCTCATCTTCGGTTGCGCGCGAACTCTCACCGAGTGAATACGCACTCCCGAAAAGGGTGGATTCAGCCGCCCTTGACTTTGCGGTCACGGGCACTCGACTTTGCAGGAACGCTCTTTCCATATTTGGTCCACCAGGCCGTCAACGCCTCCATCGTGGGGCCGAGCCCGCGCGCCTTTTTGGTGATCTCATATTCGACCCGGGGCGGCACTTCCGGGAACACTGTGCGCGAAATGAGCCCATCTGCTTCTAGTTCGCGCAGCTGCGCCGTCAGCATGTGCTGCGTGATGCCGGGGATCGCCTTGCGTAGTTCGCCGAAGCGATAGACCCGCTGATTGAGCAGCCACATGATCTCAAGTTTCCACTTGCCTGAGAGCAGCGCGAACGCGCGCCGCATCTCTTCGTGCATGTTGATCTCTTCATTCGCCATGGTCTGCTTTTCCATACTAACAGCAAGTTATTCATCCTACTTGCCAATATCCGTGTTGGCGCACATTTTCAAATCTTAGTGGGGTTCGTGCATGAGAAATACCCAACGACTTTCATATTGATTGACGAGAGACCCTGTGAAGAACCGCGACAAGGACGACAGCATGGCCGCAATTTACATTTACTGGATCAGCACAATTCTTCTCTCGCTGCTCTATCTGAGTTCAGCTTTTCTGTACGTGACGAAAGGCGATTGGGTCCGGCAGGTGCTCGCCGGGCTTGGATACCCCGCTTATCTCGTGCCGGTCATGATCGTCGTAAAGGTGCTAGGCCCGGTGGCCATCCTTTCACGCTTCAACGTGGCGCTCAGTGACCTCGCTTATGCAGGCATATTCTTCCACCTGCTGCTGTCGGGTCTGGCACATCTCGGCGTCCGCAAACCGAGTGGCGCATTACCGGCTGCGGTGGGTCTTGTTCTGCTGTCCGCATCGTTCCTGACGCAGAACGCCGCTCGCGAAGTCCCATCGCCCTACGTGCAAGCGGCGATGCGCTGACTCGAGCCGTACCGTCAACTCACCATCGAAAGGACAAAGCTATGGGCCGCCTCTATGGAAAAGTTGCCATTGTCACAGGAGCTGGTCGCGGAATCGGCCGCGCCACGGCGAAGTTATTTGCAGCGGAAGGCGCCAAGGTTGCTGTCGTATCCCGAACCCCCGCAAACGTGGATGCGGTCGTCGCGGATATCGAGGCCGCCGGCGGGGTGGCAATCGGGGTGGTCGCCGACATCGGCAATGCGGATCAAATCGAAGCGGCGGTGGAGAAGACTGTTGCCGTCTTCGGCAACATCGACATCCTCGTGAACAATGCCTTCGATCCCTCCGCGCCTTTTTCATCCATCATCGATCTCTCGGTTGAGCAATTGCAGCGCAATTTTGAGATGGGCCCGATTGCCTATTTAAGAACCATGCAGGCCGCCTACCCATACCTGAAAAAGAGTGGAGACGGGCGCATCATCAACTTCGGCTCTATGGCCGGCATCATCGGCTTTGCAGGTTATGGCCCGTACAATATGGCTAAGGAGGCCGTGCGGGCCCTCACCAGAACGGCCGCGCGAGAGTGGGCTCCCGACAAGATCACCGTCAACAATGTCCTGCCTCTGGCTGACACCTGGGGCAAGGAGACAAACGTGCCGCCGCCGACCAACCCGCTTGGCCGCTTCGGATCGCCAGAGGAAGACATCGCGCCGGTCGTGCTGTTCCTGGCGAGCAAAGATGCCCAGTTTTTGACTGGCTACACGCTCACACCGGATGGAGGCTCGATCATCGACAGCGCGCGCTGAGCTGCAACGGACGGCTGAGCATAGCGTAGTTCGCCGTGGTCTCGAAAATCATCTGTTCATAGGTGCAACATGAAAGTGACTCTCTTCGGTGCCACCGGAAAGATCGGGAGGTACTTGATCGATGAGGCCTTGAAACGCGGCGTCGAGGCCACCGTCTTTGCGCGATCAGGCAGCACTTATGAAAATCCGAGATTGCACATCGTCCGCGGTGAGCTGACAGATACGGCTCTTCTAAAAGAAGCCGTCCGCGGATCTAGTGCCGTCTTGTCGGCGCTTGGGCCGACGAAGCTACAGCACCCGAAAGATTTACCGATCACAAACGCTACGGAAGCCATCATCTCGGCGATGAAGGAGGAGAATGTGCAACGCCTTATCGCCGTTTCCACCGGCACGGCGGTCGACCCCGGTGATGGCTTTGACTGGAAGGTTTGGCTTCCCGCGCTGCTCATCAAGCACATGATGCCCAGTTCCTATGACGACATCCTCGGGCTCGCCAAAGCGATACGGGCGTCGGATCTGGAATGGACGATGCTCCGTGCGGCCTTCTTGAAGAACAGTCCCGCATCCGCGCATCTCAACGTGGGACTATATGGCCATACCCGGCACTCCCTAACTGTAACCCGCGAGGACCTGGCGAAATTTATGTTCGATCAAATCTCTGACCCTCGATACATCCGCCAGGCGCCTGGGATCAGTACGTAAGATCGTATGGCAATTTCGGCTGATGGTCCGCTCCTGGCCCAAAGCGGACTTCCCACGTCTGCTAGTGCGGCGTGGGCAGTTGGTTGTCTACTGCCAGAATCTGTCACTGGTCTGCCCTAGGCTTTCTTTCAGCGCACCCAATCACTGAAAGGAAAGACCATGACCAACCAAAGCAGCGGCAAGGCGTTGCAAATCGCCGAGACCTATGTCGAGGCCATCGCCAGCAAGAACGTTGATGCGATTATTTCCGTCTCGGCGGACGACGTTATTTGCACCTCGCCAATCGGGCAGATTACCGGAACCCAGAAGTTTCGCGAGTTCCATGGCGGGTTCGCCCGCATGCTAAAGAAGGTCACGATTCTCGGCGTCTACGGCGACGATGAGCAGGCTGTTGTCGTTTACAACGCGGACACCCATCCCGTTGCCAACGCCGTCGTCGCAGAACTTCTCAAGGTGAAGAACTGCAAGATCGCGTCGACCGTAGTGATCTACGACGCGGCTCCGTTTGCCGCCTACATGGCGACTACCCAACCGCACTAAGGCAGATCGGCCATGAAACAGATTCAATATTTTAGCTATGGCGGCCCCGAAACAATGAAGCTCGGAGATTTCGAGCTGAAGGCTCCGGGGCTCGGCGAAGTTGCGGTCAAGGTGAAGTTCGCTGCCATCAATCCCATCGATTGGAAGGTGCGCAATGGCGATCTCAAAATGATGACGGGGAAGAAATTTCCCCGCGTGATGGGCAGCGACTTCTCCGGCATCGTGACCGCTATCGGCACAGGCGTAACGCGTTTCAAGGTCGGCGATTCCGTGTTCGGCATGGCGCGGATCAAGGATGGCGGCGCGCTTGGCGAAGCCGTGATCGCCCCGCAAAACTTCGTTGCCAGGAAGCCGGATTCGGTCTCGTTTGAGGACGCGGCCTGCCTAGCTACACCGGGGGTCACTGCATGGAACGGCCTCGTGGACAAGGCTGGTCTGAAATCCGGCAAGCACGTGTTTGTCAACGGCTGCACCGGCGCTGTCGGCGAGGCCACGGTGCAACTTGCAAAGATGATCGGGGCGACCGTCGCGGGGACGTGCAGTGCGCAGGCGATACAGCGAGCCCGTGACCTGGGCGTTCAGCCTCTCTTCGATTATCGGACCACCGATCTGTCGAAGATCCATGAACGCTTCGACGTCGTCTACGATACGGCGGGGACGATGACGGTTGCTGTCGGGCTTGGTCTGCTCCGTCAGGGTGGAGTATATCTCGATATCAATCCAACGCCGATCAAGTTCATCCGTGCGATCTTTAACCGGCAACTCAAGCCGATCGTCTGCACCGCGCGGGCCGATATCCTTGACGACCTTGCCAGTGCAGCGGGAGCTGGAAAGCTTCGCTTGCCGGTCGCCGAGACCGTGCTTCTGAACGATGCGATCCCGCTCATCACGGCGCTCGAATCTGGGCGCAAGCTCGCCGGCAAGGCGCTGGTCGCAATGTGAATATCGTCTGGTCCATTCAAAACCGCGCCGCTCGCGGCCGAGCGGCGAATTGCTGCCAATTTTTGGCAGGACGTGTGCTAGACTTGCTCTATGTCCAAAAGCCAACGGCTATTCGACGTCATGCAAATCTTGCGGCGGCACCGTCACCCGGTATCGGGCAAAGATCTTGCGGCTGAGGCGGGCGTGTCGCTGCGAACGATTTATCGCGACATCGCCGACTTGCAGTCGTTGGGCGCGCAAATCGAGGGCGAGCCGGGCTTCGGCTATGTCTTGCAACCCGGGTTCCTCCTTCCTCCGCTGATGTTCTTGGAGCAAGAAATCCAAGCTTTGGCGCTCGGCGCCCAATGGGTATCTCGCCAGACCGATGATGAGTTCGCGCTGGCGGCGCGTGACGCGCTCGCAAAAATCGCTGCAGTCCTCCCCTCGGAGCTGCGGCACAAATTAGACGACAATGCCTTTCACGTAGGACGCAGACCGAAACAGCCTGAAGCCGTCGATCTTCGCATCGTACGCCAAGCCATGCGCGACCAACACAAACTTTCCATTTCGTATCGCGACCCGAAAGGCACCAAAACCATGCGGATCATCTGGCCGATTGGCATCGCATTTTTCGATTCCCGGCGGATCATTGCCGGCTGGTGCGAAATGAGAAAAGATTTCCGCTCATTCCGGACGGATCGGATCGAGAAGATCAAGCTAAAGACAGAACGCTATCCCGGTCGTCGACGCGATCTCGTAAAGCAATGGCGGACTCAAGTTGACGCGGACCGCCGTAAGACTATTGACTGACCTCGCTACCAAGTTTGACACTTGTTCCAAAAGGCCGGGACCTCGGGCAACGTCTATCCTAATTGGCCTCGGGAGTCCGCTTCTGACCCATCGCGTCTAAATCGCATCGGCGGCTATTGGGCCTGTGGACACTGACGATCGAAGGTCGCCATGCTCCCGAACGCCGCCGAGTATATTCGGTCACCGTCGCCACCATCACATGAGGATTTTGCTGCGGTGCGGCACCGGGAGATCACTAGACCCAGTTGTTGGGCCGTGAACTTGACCTTGCTCAAAGCGACTGCGATTGCGCATGTCTTACGATGACTTCAAAGGAGGCTCGTCACGTTCTGCCATTGGCCTTGAAGGCTTCACCACCGACACCATGTGGCAGAGGGTGACGTCAGCGGGAAGCAAAACATGTGCAATCGCTACCTCATGATCTTGATGATTGCCGTCTCTTCGAACTCTGCTGTCGCGGACGGCGATCGTTCTTACTCAACGCCTGGAGGCACCGTAACGATTCCGGGGTCAAGCGTAGGGAAGCCCGGTGATGTCGGCTCGCGCGGACACACCAACATTCGGACGTTCAAACCCGCAGGCACCGATACGCCACAGCCGCCGCCAAGCGATTTCTTTGATCAAAAGAAATTGCCTCAATCGCCGGACGACACGACGCGGTCGCCTTCGGACCGCTAAGGATCACCTCATCGTTCGAGCACATTTTGGCGGGCGCCGTCTTTGTCATCGAAGAGACATCGACGCGCCATCGAATACGCGCGCTAATTATCAGTACACTGTTCTTGATTTTTGATCTCTTGGTTGTTAATGCTGCGCGGTATTTTATTCAATGTTGAGGGGGTCGTTCATGCGTTGCTCCGCGGCAGCATTTTTGTTGATATTCGTCGCAGTTTATTTTGCCGCCTCCGAACGATCCTGGGCCGAAGATACGAGCCTGCACGGCGCCATATGGCGACCTGAATCCAGCATCCGAAAGCCGCAGCCCCTCATTGCTGGCCTCGAGGGTCATGCGCATGCCTTCACGAACATCGCAGTATTTGTCCCGGACGTTGCCATCGAGCCTCCGACGCCGGCGGCTGCGCCGCCTACAGCAAATTTCGTCGAAACACCGGCATCGATTGCCTGCATCTACGGGCTCGTTCCGCGCAGCGACGGCTGTAATCCAAATGTTGTGCGCAGGGACGTCATCGGCGGGGCGAAAGCCGTCGCCATCGTCGACGCCTACGATGCTCCGGCGATAAAGCAGGATCTCGCGACTTTCAGCCAGCGCTTCGGCTTGCCGCCGCCGGATCTCGACGTCGTATTCGCTTCCGGCAGCCGGCCGGACAACGATAAGGGTTGGGAGATAGAGATTTGCCTGGATGTCGAATGGGTGCATGCGCTCGCCCCCGCGGCCAAAATCTATTTGGTCGAAGCGAAAACCAATTCCTATGACGACTTATTTCTTGCCGTCGATAAGGCGAGTGATCTGATCGCGAGTGCTGGCGGAGGTGAGATTTCGTTGAGTTGGGGCGGCAACGAGTTTCCGACCCAGTTAAACTACGACCCACGTTTCAACCGCGCCGGCATCGTCTATTTCGCTTCGACGGGTGATGTGCCAGGCGTTAGTTTTCCTGCAACGTCGCCTCTGGTCGTAGCGGTTGGCGGGACCACAATCAATCGCGACGCATCGGGCAATTTTATCAATGAAACGCCTTGGACAAGCGCCGGGGCCGGTCCGAGTTCCGCGGAATTCATCCCGCAGTACCAATCTTCCCTCACCGCCATCATCGGAAACCGCCGGGGTGTGGCCGATCTCGCAGCGGTCGCCGATCCAGCGACCGGTGTCTGGGTTTACGATTCGACGAACTCATCCGCCCGGGACAATAAAGGCTGGATGGTCGTCGGCGGCACCAGTGCGGCTGCGCCGATTGTCGCCGCAATAACCAACAATGCCGGTCGGTTCGCAGCCTCTGGGAACGACGAACTGGCATTCATTTACTCCAATTCCAACAAATTCACCGATATCCAGACCGGAACCTGTGGCCCTTCGCTCGGCACGCATGGCGCCTATAACTCCGCCCTCGGCTGGGATTTTTGTACAGGCGTTGGGACGCCGAACGGAAAGGGCGGTCTGTAGCTCGAGGTAGAAGTACATTCTGGGGAGACAACCATGCGCTTTAGCGACCGACGGCCGCTGCAGGCTCTGTGTTTTGCCTTTTTGACATCGCTATCCCTTCCTTGCCTAGCCCAGACCCACCTCAACGAGATCGTCGTTCCAGGAACTGGGATCGATTCCCCATCATCGCTGAACAATTGGAAAAGATCCGGCAACCTCATTGCCATCCAGCCCGCGAGCGAAATCACCGATCCCGGCCACGGTGTCGGAGCCGCAGTGATCATGCGGCGCCCCCCTCCGCCGATAACGGATCCGGGCAATGGAGTGGGGGCGGCCGTTCTGATTACGCCCCCTCGAGATCCAACGATCGTCGATCCGGGCTTGGGAGTTGGCGCGGCCGCCAGGCAGTCGACAGTCTCAACTGCGCAGTCTACGGGGGCACCGCTTCTTCAAATTTTAATAACGCCGGCTACCCCGGGAAATCCCGTCGAAGTTACAAACGCCTATTCGGCTCCCGCGGCGGCCATTGTTACGCAGTCTGCCACTTCCGGCGTGACGCCAATGAATTTCTTGGATCTCGATAGTGGGCTTAGAGACTGCGATATCGGTTTTGACAATCTCAAGACAAAGTCGCCCTTCTGCGAAGGTGCTTCACTAACGAACGGTCGCCGCTGCGAGAGATATTCGATCTCGCAGTTTCCCGAAGTCATCAAGCTTGTCATTCAGTTCACGAACCAGGCTCAGGATCTTTGTTCGGGCACACTTGTTGCGCCGGATCTCGTTCTGACCGCCGCTCACTGCTTCATCGGAGAGAAAAGCACGACCTCTCAAACCGGAAGCGCCGATAAAGATTTCGTTTGGACGCCGGATTCAGGCTCTCAATTGATATCGGCCGTGGTCGCCGACGCGAGCAACGCCAAACTACTTGCGCGAGATCAAAGACCACGGCTTGCCAAACGTGTTGTAGTGTTTGGCAAGTATGGCGGCGCGCAGTCGCGCCCGCAGTTCGCAAACGACTTGGCCCTCGTAGAGCTTGCTACTGCCTATCCGGCCCAAGCGGTGCAACCGGCAGCGCTCGCAAAACCGCAGGAGTTCGCTGCCGCAACGACAATTGCAGGTTATGGATATTCGAATGCCGACAACGGCACATTGGGATTGTTCAATCTCACTTGGCCAGTGCCGGTTGCGCGAGACAGCAGCCAATTGAGCTTCTCGCCTCAGCAGGGAGGGCCAATAAAGAGCGGCTTCTGCCAAGGCGACTCCGGCGGACCGGTTTTCGCCGGAAGGTATCGAGGTTGCAAACCCTACGATATAGTCCCAGAGTCGCGTCCCCGCCTCCTCGAAGGTACGATTTCGTTCAATTACTTAGGTCCTATTGACGGACCTGGCACCGAAGCACAGGAGTCAAGTAGCGCTTGTCGAAATGGCCAAGACATGGTGATGCAGGACATTACGGGCGACGTACGTCGGAATTGGATTTGCCGAGTTGCCGGCAATGCCCCTGGAGGCTGTCAATAACGGCATATGCCGGCCGCGGGGCAATGCAAATCCAAGTCGTATTATGCCTTGCAATCTTTTCCTGTGCCTGCCACGCCGAATCTCCGCCACCGAATAAAATTTGCCATCTCTCGAGAGAGGCCGAGGATATTTTCAGGGGTCGAAAAATTTCCGCTGATTTGGAGCAACAGATCTTGCTGCAATCCGGCGCTGCCGCTCCTGCACGCATTCTAGAGCGTGGTAGGGCAAGCATTATGGATCGCCGCAACGATCGCGTGAATATTCAAATCGACAAATTCGGGCGAATCTTGAGTGTTCGGTGCGGCTAAATGCTTCTTCTTGGATATGAAGCCAAACGTGTCTCGCCAAGAACGATCCGGGCCCTACCCCGGCGGCTGAAGAAATGGCGTCTACGAGGAGTGCGTGGTCGCATATGCTTGCGCAAGCTACGCATCCCGCGTCCGCACACGCGGCAAACGACATAGTCGTCAGCCGCGTGTGGAGATGGTTGAGGGTCTTCGACATTGATCGGAAACCGCGAGGACGGAACTCCTCATAAGTTGGGCGCTCATAGTCTCCGTCGTTCGCCTTCGCTGAGAAGGCGCTTCTCTTCGTCCGTCAGCGCCTTTGTTTGCTCGGAGGTGATCTCGCCATTGCCAAGTACGCGCAACGTACTGTTGGGATCGTAGTTGAGGTTGCTCTGCCTTTGCGGCTTACGCTTCTCCTTCTCATCATCGCTTTCGCCGCCACCGAAGCCGATGACCTCGACGATGATCACCGACGGTTGCTCCGAAGCTCCGGACTGGGCCGGGTTGGTCGCTTGCTTGGCCGCGGCCCCCGAGGCATCCGAGGCCTCCATCAGGCCGCCAATGTTCGGCGCCTGGATCTGCGGCACACCGGTGGTGTTGCCCTGCGCCTGAATATTGGCCGCGTTGACGATATGTAGCGCCGCGAGGTTGACGTTGCCTGATGAGCGAACGCCGGCCTCACCGGCGTCGATGGTGCCAAGCGGCGCGATCAGATCGATATCGCCAGGAAGGACGCCCGCCACCGGATTGAGACTTGCGATGCCGGCGCCCGAAGCCGGCACCTGTGGCGAGAGCGTAACGTTGCCGTAATTGTCGTAGACGCGCTTTGGCGGCGTATAGAGAACCGTTGTCTTGGCGCCACGGCCAGCGTTGATGTCGCCGTCCGCAGACCACGCCAGGATGCTTCCG
Organism: Hyphomicrobium sp. 2TAF46; assembly: GCF_052114865.1. NCBI lineage: Bacteria > Pseudomonadati > Pseudomonadota > Alphaproteobacteria > Hyphomicrobiales > Hyphomicrobiaceae > Hyphomicrobium > Hyphomicrobium sp. 2TAF46. The sequence continues at coordinate 237,024 of NZ_JBFRFO010000004.1, forward strand.
CCATAGGTGGTCATGATGCGCGACAGACCAAGCAGGATGCTGCCCTTGCTGTAGAGTTCGATATCGCCCGAGCCCTGGGTAATGACACCTGCCGATGCCGGCGGGACCTGTCCCTCGACGCCGATCACGGAACGCCCGCCCGGCGTCAGCACTTGAATGCCGCCGCCAAACAGTGTCCGCAGACCGGAGCCGCCGAAGATGGTGATATCGCCGGAACGCTGGATAGGCTTGCCGTTCGCATCCTGATCCGGGAACAGGGCCGCGATAACGCTGCGCCCGCGCAGATACGAGCCATACCGCGAACTGGTCTGATCATTGTACTCGCGACCGCCCGCGCGCAGCTCGGCGAAATAGACCTGCCGCAGGAAGACGCGTTGTTGTTCGGGAGCCAGCGCGTCGAAATAGGCTTTCGCCTCGTCCTGCGTACCGGCGAAACCGTAACGGTCCTTGAGCCAGGTAACGAGGTCCTGCTCGTAGGTCTTCGCGACCTTGCCGGGCTGATCGGCGAGCGGCGTGCCGGCGGCCGCGAGATTCTTCGGATCGAGATAGAGCGCGGCGAGCCGGGCATAGTCCGGCGCTGTCACACCGATACCTGCCTGCACCGCGAGGCCGGCGCCGAGGCGGCTGTCACCGATCGCAATTGGACCGATCGATGTGATCGCGCCCTTGTCGCCCTGATAGAGGTTGCGTCCCGCGGAAACTTCCAGCGTGCCGGGACCGGCCACCTGGAAGTTGGCGTAGAGGATATCGCGGCCAGCCGAGATCACCGAGACGTCGCTCTCGTTCGCGTGATAGATGATGTTGCCGGACGACTGAGCGCCGTAGTTGCCCTCAACGTACTGAGGCCTACCGTTGATGTAGTCACGAGGCTGCTGGCCGGCACCGACGATGTCGCGTCCGGCGATGATGCGCACCGGCTTGGCCGCGACATACCAGGTGTTGACCGGCTTGGGTGAGGCGATGCTTCCACCGATCGTGAAATCGAGAATTTCACCGGTGCGCAGACCGACGATGTCGCCGGTCACGGCATAGAAGCGTTGCGGCTCTGTATCGCCGGCATGGAGATCGCCCACGACGGTGTTCGGCCCAAAGGCGAACAGCGAGAGGGGGAAAAATTTGCCAGCCCCGGCCTGACTCGTATTGTCGAAGAGCGGGTCCCTCATCGTTGCGCCGCCGTAAAACGCGGGATTGAATGGCGTCGGAAGCACGCTCATATCCGCGCCCGACATATCGATGGGCATGCCGAGCGTGAAGATCGAACCCTGCGCCAGAATCTCAAGTTGACCGCGCGGCGACGGCGCCAGCACCAGCGACGTCGTGTAGGCATTGTTCGGATCATAGAGCTGTGCGCCGTAGTAGACGTTCCCTTCCGCAGCAACCGCACGCAGGATCGATGGATAGTCGCCGCTCGTCCTAAGTGCTGGAGCGGTTGAGGTTATTGTGGTTGGGCCGTTCACGCCGATGGTGGTCGGCGCCAAATTGCCGCCGGCCGCAAACAGGTCGATCGCGGTGTTACCGGTCCACAGCGAGAACCAGGAATAGCCACCACCGGTATACGACGATGTCACGCCATTCACGGAGACGGAGTATGGCGTCGCGTTCTGCTGCGGCGTGCGGCCCGGATCGTTGACCGCCGACAACACCAGATCGCCGCGCGAGGTGAACATCGCGGCGGCGTCACCGACTACCAGCAATGGCCCGCCATTCGAGCGCGCGGCATTGGGAATGGTGAGATCGATCGGGCGAGGATCGACTTTAAACTCGTAACGGTTTTTGCCATAACCAAGGTCGATGCGGCCGATCGAACCCGCATCGATGTTGAGCGCGCCGCGCAGATTGGTGACGACACCATTGAGATCGGCCCGCAAGGTGTCGTTGCCGCCGAACAGCGAAATCCCGCCGTCGGACCGGCTCGGATTGATACCCGCGTCGAGGGGGTTGAGTGCCCCGCCGACCTTAATGGACAGATCGCCGCCGCCGGTCTGCACCAGACGCCCGTCGATCAGCCGCCCCGTGCCGCCGACAGCGACAGTCAGGCCCTGACTGAGCTTGTCCTGAAATGTTCCAATTCCCGTAATGACACCGGCATTGCGGCCAGCATCGATGGCGATATTGCCGCCTCCCAGAGCGCCAAAGCCGGTGAAGGCGGCGAGCTGTGGCTCGATTCCCTGGTATTGGGTCGCGCCGCTTGACGTCAACGGAAGGACATAGGTGCCGAAGTTGATCCACCAGGCCGTCGGCAGGCCCGACAGGTTACCCCCCTGACGCCACAGCCAGTTGCCGACATTGGTCGACGGCAATTGACTGCCGCTGCTCGCCGTGTTGAAGCCCGTAATGTCGCCCTGCGCCTTGACCAGCAGGTTGCCTCCCTGCTCGGGATACCATGCCTGGTAAACGCTGGACGGCCCCGCCACCAGAGACTCGTAATCGCTGCCGCGTGCCCCGAGCACGGACCCGCCACCGCCGCTGTCGCGGCTTTCCGTGCCACGCGGCTGGTTGAAAGCTGGGCTCACATTTGGCGACTGAGTGCCCGCCGTGTAGACGCCGAACAAGGTCTTCATGTTGAAATTGCCGCCGGCCAGCAGATCGAGATCGCCGGTGCCGGTGCGGATCACACTGGCCGCAAGCTGTTTCTTCGACGGTCCGCTGAAGTGCTCATCGTCGAGCACCAAATCGCCCGTCTTGCTGGACTGAAGCGCGCGACTGTTCACTGCTGCGATGTCAGCGCCTGAAGCCAACCGCATCGACCAGGATTGCGATCCCGCGGCCAGCATCGGCGCCACCGCCCAGACCTTGCCCGGCTCTGGGCGCGGCTCGGTTGAAGACACCGTGAACGGGCTGGGAGAACCAGCGGTCAACGACATGAACTCAACGGCCGATCCGGCCGGAACGGGGCCTGTTGATGAATCGTACCAGCTGCCGTCGGTCGTGATCACGAAGCTGCCATCGTCCGGCATCTGATACTCGATCTCGAAAACCAGACCGTTGCCTCCGCTAATGTCCGACGGCAACGGCTCGCCGGGACGGATAAATGTCGAGATCATCCATCCATTGTCATCCGGCGTCGCGGGTGGCGGCGCGAAGCCGTCATTGATGCTGCCCTTGACGGTCAGATTGTTGCTGGCGCGGATGACCAGCATGCCGACCTCGCCCGAACCACGGATGGCGGAGTTTGCATTGGGGCCGTAGCGGAAACCGGAAAGATCGAGATCGCCTTTGACCGTCAGGTTGCCGTTGGGCGTGTCCTTGCTATTGATCTCGACGCCGGGCCGCAGATGGAACGCCGAACCGTAGGACGACAAACCAGCTAGCCGGTTCTGCAGGCCGGTGTTGCCCGCAGCCGCGTTCATGAAAATAATGTTGCGTTGATCGATCTGGTTAAGACCGATCGATCCGTCGGCGCCGAGCGGGTTGGTCCCGCCGTTGTCCTGCACAATGGTTCCATCGGCGTCGGTTGGCGAATATGTCCAGAAGCCATTGACTGCGATGCTCTTCGCGCCTCGTACCGTCACCGGTCCCGTGGCGTCGATGGCGATGTCGCCGCCGGTCTCGGTGAGACGCGGCGCGTTCAGCGTCACTGTCCCGCGCGCGTTGCTGTCTGCGGAGCGCACGTCGATGGTCGCGCCCGATGCGATCCTCATCCAGCCCGCAGCACCGGTGGCATTATTGGTGGTAGTCAGTTCGACGACTGCCCGGTTAGGTGCATCGATCGGCTGGCCATAACTGTCGACACGCAATTGCGTGCCATGGGCGTCGAGGACCGCCGATGAGCCAAGCGTCAATTCATCGCGCGCGCTGAGACGGATGCTTCCGACCTGCGCGCCGCTGGCGTCGATGCGGCCATTGACCGTCAGGCTGCCGCCGTCGACCGATACGTTGATGTTGTTGGCTTTCAGTTCATCGCCGATGACAAGGTTGAAGCCTTCCTTCTTGAACTGGAAGCTGCGGCCTCCGAAAACGCCACCGTCGCTGAGACGCGCGTTGAGGGCGGAAAAATCCGCGATGGTCTGCGCGCGCAGATCGATCGACGCGCCGAGATACGGCACCAGCGTGCCGCTCGCGTTAAAGACACCCGTTGCCGTGCCGAGAATCTTTCCGGCAAGCGTAACGTTGCCTGCGCTCGCATCAATCGCCGTGGCCGACAGCGTACCGCCGCGATTGTATCGCGCTGACAGGTCGATGACCGACTGCGCCGACTGCGCGATGTTGCCATGCGCACTATTCAGGACAACGTCGCCGCCCCAACTGTATTTCTTTACGTCGACCATCGTAACTTCGCGGCCGGCCAGATCGAGGCGCGCGCTGTCAGTCAGAAGGATGTCACCGTCGGCCTCGATGCTGAGCTTTCCGCTCGGCAATGCAATCGTGCTGGCGACAGTGACGGTTTGGCCCTTGAGTCCGATCTCGGCGCCGAGCACATCAGTCGTCGTGGCCGTCGCGCCGCCCGGCGCCGACAGATTGAGCGCACCGCCCGAGATGAAGCGCGTAACGGAAGCCGCGTCACCGGTCAAAAGCGGCGTGATCAGATTGAGCGTGCCGCCAACGTAGGAGGCCGCATCGGTGCCACTGCTATAGACCGACAGAGTATTGCGATTGTTCGCCGTGATCCTGGTGCTGGCGGTCAGGTTGACGCTCGAGAATCCAAGCGCGAGCCGGTCCAGCGTCAGTTGCGTATCGGGCTGCAGGAACTTGCGATAGCCGAGAACGATTTCGTCGGCGACGATGTCGAGCGTACCGCTACCCGTTCCTGGCCCACCCGGGATAACAGCAGGTGGTGGCAGGCTGCCGGGCTGTCTGCTGCCTCCGCGCTGAACGCCGTCGCTGACACCGTTCCAGATTAGCGTGCCCGTGGTGATCGTTGCACTGTCACCGGCCGCGCCGAGGCCATAGATCGCCGGTGTGTTGAGTACCAATTCGGCAAGGCTCGATTTCCCCGTCGACGGATCGATGGTGTTAAGCGATGCGTTGCCAAAGAAATTAATCGACTGTCCTGCCGAAAGGATCAACGTTTCCACCTTGGGCACGCCGACGCCTTGGTTTCCTTGCAGCAATCGCGTCAGAACCTGCTGATTGAGGATCAATCCATCCGGCAGGACATGAGCAGCGGCGGCAGCATCTATGGCTGTATTCTCGCCAATGTTGATGCTGGGCACCGCGAATGACAAATACTTCGCGCCAAATCTCAAGTCGCGATCAAGAGCGAGCTTGCTGCCACTGGACGTTACAAACGCCAGCGTACCTTCGGTGTAGAGCTGGGCCTTGCCAATGCTGATACCGGGATTGCTGCCGCTCGGCTGCTCCGTGCCGACGAAGTTGAGCAGACTGTTCGAGATGGCCAGAATGCTGTTCGAAGAGTCGTAAATCCTGTAACTGAAGCCGCCGTCAGCGGACATGGGCGTGACACCGGTTTGTCCGATGGTGCTGAGCGTCACCCCATCTTCAATCGTAATTCCGCCTCGGCCAGCACCGAGAATGATCTCAGGCGCGCGCAGGGACACGCCTTCGCGCAGTACCAGCCCGTTGATGTAGCTTCCGGCAGAGACGTAACCGAGATCCTTAACATAGTTCTGGAAGCTGCCGATCGACATGCGCGTCGCGCCGATGGCGTTGAGATCTTTGTCCTCGATCGAGATGTAGCCTGCTGTGCCCTGTGTCCCTGCAGCGGTAACTTCGAGATTGATTTGCGGATAGTAGAGGCTGTCAACCCTCAGTGTGCCGCCATATCCACCTTTGCCGGGATCAAACACCGCCTTGCCATCGAAAGTGAGCGCTGGCGCGGTCACTGACGGCTGAGCCGCATAGCTGAGATAGAATGTCTTTCCATCGACCGGCAGAGTCGGGCGCGGCGAGCCGAGCCGGGCTGCCTCGCCGAGGAGATACTCGGCATAGCCGGTTTCGTTGTACTGTGAATATGTGCGTACACTCTGGCCCGCAGTGACGATCATTTGCGTCGGCAACGCATCGCGCGCACCGGTGTTCGCCGTCCCTTGATAGCCCTGTATCCCCCAGGTGCCGGGTGCAATTTGCTGGGCACCGGATGCAACCGATGCATTCGCGCCAAGTTCGACGCGATAGGCGCCGGGCATCAACGCATAGCGCGCCGGCAATAACGTATATGTGCCGGCGGGAAGCCCGGGTATGCCGTTCGGAATCGTGACCTGTCGTCCGATGGACGGCGATGCGCCGGCGTCAGCGCCGATCGGCGCATAAGCCATCTGCACGCCCGGCAGGATCGCATAGACCTGATTATTTTTGGCGCTATAGGTCATGGCCGGGTTGGCATTGACAAGCGGGGTCGTCAGCACATCGACCGAACCGCCGCGGCCGCTTATGAAGCCAGCACCGCGCAGATTGCCGCCGCCCGACAGATCAAGGAGGGCTCCTTCGGCGACCGTGAAGGACTTTCCTGCCAGAACAACACCGGACAGAATAGAACCGAAGTTCTCGAATGGCGCGGTTACGGCAGCACCCGCGTAGAGATAGGTAATGCCGTCAACCGTGCCTCCATAGGGCAGCTCAAGTCCGCTGCCACTGGCCGACGTGATGCTGCCCGGCAGAAGCGTGACCGTTTCAGTAATCGGCGGCGACAACGCGTTGAACGAAGTTGCTGCACCAAGGGTAATCTTACCGAGCGGCGCGCGCAGAACGCCGCCCTGTTCGATCACCTTGCCGGAGACCGTTAGCTTGCCAAACGCCGAATAGGGCAAGTCTGGGGTCTGTGCGGTACTGCGACCAAGGCGGACCAGATCGGTTGCCCCGATCGACGCGTCGGCATTCGTCACCGGATAGATCTGGGCAGCATTCAGCTCGAGGATCCTGCCGCCCACTAGCGCTCCGACAACACGGATGTCGCCGCGGCTGTTCAAGGTCACTTGGTCGAAGCCGGCATAGTCAAACGCACGGTTGCCGTCCAGCAGAGGCAATGATCCCGCTACGCCGCGAGCCTGCATGGCATAGCCATCGATCAGGTCGGCGTTGACGACCAAAGTGGCGCTCGTCGGCCGTTGCGACGGCAAACCGATAGCCTTCGGGTAAACCGGATTGCCGCTGAGCGACACGTTGGCCGCAGGCTTGAATTGCACCAGCGGAGCCGCCAGCCTTACCGACATGCCGGAGCCGTCGCCGGTCAGTACCGAATGATAGAGTTCGATGCTGCGGGCCAGCGAGAGATCGACGTTGCCGTCGAAACGGATCACGTCAGCATAGGCGGAGAAGCTATCGAAGCCACCCCGCTCAATCTGATCGGCGCTGATCCGTGCCGTGCCGATCTGGAAAGGCGCGCCGGATATGCTTGGCTCGTCGTTCTGGCCGATGACAAGTTCGCGTATGAACCGAACGTCATCTGGCACGGATAGGGCGTCTTTGTAGCGCGCGGTTTCGAGCGTCAGAAACAAAGTACCACCCGATGCACCAGCGCCGCCGGATGCGGCTCTCATGGTGCCATCAAGATAAAGCCCGTTGAACGAGTTAAGCGCGATGCTGCCGCCGTTGCTCGCAACTGCGACTGTTGTGAAACCTCCGGCGGCATCGGGAAGATCAATCACTCCGCTCGCACCCGAGGCATCGAGCACTGCGCCGGACTTCACGACAACGAATGCATCCGCAGCCTGGGCGATGCCGGCACCATTGTCCCGCTTGGTCTCTGCGCCGATCGTGATGCTGCCACCGTCACGAATGATGCCGTAACGCAATCCGCGAACATCGACGCTGGTGGTTGCGCTGCCTGTTACGTCCAGCAAGGCGTGATCGTCGATCAGAATCGACTTTTGACCCGGGACCGGGTTCGCCGACCCTGAAGCAGTCGACGCCGAGTTTATCTGGAAAATGTTAATCGCGCCGCCGGACGCACGCAGCGTACCATCGACGTTAATCTGGCCGGGGCTTTGGAGGGTGATGCTGCTGCCCGGATCAGCATTGATCGCCGCGCCCGTGCCGATAACAATTGCACCGCCAGCGTTTGCACGATTCGACTGCAACACGACGTCGGCCCCAGCACGCTGGATAAGTTTCCGGTTGCCCGGATCATCCAGGAATAGCGGCGGCGTCCAGAGTTCAAGCGCGGCACTCGGATCGCGCCCGTGCGCGGCAAAGCTTCCATTGGTGAAGCGATAGACCGGCATCTCGACATCTAGCCGCGTGCCGTCGGCAACTGTCAGACGGTCATATCCGTTGATGTCGTATTGCGCGAAGCCCTTACGGAACCAATCCGGACTCAAGACCAGTTGATCGGCCACCGGTGCTACGTTTGCAGATGTGATGAGGACTGCAGCCGTGCCGACCTTGAGCTTGCCACCTCCGTTGACGCCGTAGGCTTTGATATCGCCGTCGAGAACGAGCGTGCCGCTGGTGCTGGCTGCTCCAGCGCTGGCGTCGGCGGCGATCAGGGTGACGTTGCCGCCCTTGCCGCCTTTGGTCTTGCCGTTGACCAGGACAGCGGCGCCGGAGGAGACGTCGATGTTGCTTCCGGAGGCGATCGTCACGTTCTGCGTGGAATCGAAGACGACATCGCCGCCATTGAGATAGGCAAGACCCGAGAGATTGGCCGGATCCGTGAGCGCATTGCTCCAAAGGCCGCGCACGTCGATGGTTGCGCCGCCGTGCAATGCCAATTGCGACTGCCCGCCCGCCGTAAGCACGATGGGACTGGCGGACGGTGTGTCGGGCTTGAGGATGTTGGTGACCGTGACGCTGCCGCTGCGCACGGTGATGTCGCCCTTGATGTCGACGGTGGAAGCGACCAGCTTGACCTGCCCGCCATCGGCCAGCGTCATCGGCGCATCGACGATGATCGAGCCTTGGGTAGCGATGTTCAGACCGCCAAGGCGTGCGTCGTTGATCAGGCCGGAATCGAGCCAAGCGGTGTTGGCGCGCTCGGCCGGCAGGACGGCGGCAGCGTCAAGATTCTCGGTAATCGAGGCAATATCGCCGAACTTTACATCGGTAGTGTAGGCGTTGCTCAGACCAAGTGCGGTGTACCGGCCGAGCAGCAACTGTCCGTTGAGCGCCGCCTGGGTCTGCGCAAGCTTGTAGCCATCGGTGGTGCCTACGGGACGCGCGTTGATCTGGCGATCGCCGGTTACGACATCGGCGAGAATCTTGCCCTCGAAGATGCTGGTCGGTGTCGAGAGGATGAGTTTGCCGGCGTCGCGGCCGACCGTGTAGCCGTCCTCCCACCGCGTCGACACCCGCCCCTTGCCGAACGGGCTGCTCCAGACCTGCGTCACCCCCCAGCGGCTGTTCGACCGCACGAAGCCCTCGCCAAGCCCGTAGAACGTCATGTCGGCGCGGGCGTCGTTGACGTTGTAGAGACGCCCGTCCTTGCCGAGGAAGTTCGTTGTCTGGATGTTGCCGCCGGCGTAACGCACCGAGCCGCCGGAGATATCGAAGATCGAGCCTTGTTGCGCGATGACTTCCGGCGCGGACAGCGTGATGGTGCCGCCGAGCGCGCTCCACTCGCCGATTTTGTGCGCCGTGTTGGCGAGATAGCCGCCAACCTCGAGTAGCCCGCCCGGCGTGTAGTACCGGTCGCTGTCGTAGCCGCCGGTGCCCTTCGGCACGAAAATCAGGTCGCGGATGTCGATCCAGGCATCCGCGTTTTTCAGGTAGTTCTGATCGCGGTTGAGCGGCGAGTCCCGCAGCTCGTTGCCTTGGATATTGACCTTGAGGTTGTTGGCCGACATTGGCAACAGCACGTCGCGCACGCCCGAGACGTCAATGGTGGCGCCGCCCTCGGTGAAGACGCGATTACCGGCCGAGACCGCAACCTGGCCGCCCTGCGCGATGGTCAGCGAGCCGGACCTGAAGACCGTGTTGCCGCCGGTGACGATCTCAATGCGCGACTGATCCATCCGGTCGGCGAGCTTCGACAGATTGTCAAACGCCCCGAAGTTTGCATTCAACCGCGCGATGTTCTGCGTGGCGGATTCAGCGATCAGCGCGTCGCGCTGACTGTTGAGCGCGGTTGCTGCACTGTCGAGTTCGGGAATAATGGTCGAGACGCTGTCAGCGCCGAGAGTTACGCTGCCCAACGCATCGGTCGCCGAGTTCAAAAGATGGATAGTGCCGCGGGCGTTGACCGAGGTGGTCGAGACCAGGATGCCGTTCTGGGTGATGGTGCGGCCCGCCAGCGTAATGTCGCCCTGCTGGCTGAAGATCAGACCATTGTTCGTCACACTACCGGCGAGGCTGCCCGCGCGAATGATCGGCGCGATCTCGTTGCCGCGCGTGGTCGAGAATGCATTCGCTTCAGTGCCCACACCGCGGCGGAGGATAAAATCATCGCCCGCCGCAAGCTGCGTCTGACCGAGCGGCGTCGTGATCGAACCGGCGTTCTCGACCGAACTGCCCATCAAGAGCACGAAGCCGCCGCCCGACGTCACCGAGGTTGGCGCGTTGGTGGTGATCAGCGCACCCGCCTCGACCTTCACCAAACCACTGGCATCGGTGAAGCTCGGCACGTAGCTCGTGCCCGACTGCGTCGAATAGATGCCACTGTTGAGGAATTGTTCGTTGGAGATCTTCGCAGTCGAGGCGATCAGCGCGCCGACATTCACCTGCGACGCGCCGCCGAAGACGATGCCGTTCTGGTTGATCACATAGATCGACCCGTCGGCCTTGATATTGCCCAGGATCTGGCTCGGCTTCGCATCCGTCCCCAGCACGCGATTCAGCGCCACCCAGTTGGAATTGCCCTTCTGATCGAAGGTCAGGTCAGTCCCAGCACCGACGTGGAACGTGTCCCAGGTCAGGATCGCCTTCGCCTGGGTCTGTTCGATACCGACCTTGGTGCGGTCGCCGTCCGTGAACTGGGTCGGCAGTTTCGCACCCTGCCAGAGTTGTCCGTTCACACTGCCGTCAGGTAGCTTCACACCGGCGCCGATCTGTAAGCCGCCCACGCCCAGACCATTCGGGATGCCGCCTGGTATCGCGTTGAGCCCCGCCCGCGCGGCGTCGCGCGCCGCTTGTTGCGTCGCCTGCATCGCCTGGATCGCCAGCGTCGCGCGCGTCAGCGAGTTCTGTGCCGCCCGGGCGGCCCGGGCCGCCTCCTGCTGGCCGGACTGCGCCGCCGCAATCGCCGCCGCCGACGGGGTCGGTAGGTTATTCCCGCTCGCCAGCGGATTGGCGGCAGCACCCGGCGACGCCATGAACAATGCGAGCACGCTCACACTGGTGAGGAGCGCGGCGCGGCGCGCGTTACGATTGGCGGAGCTGACGGAGGACGTAGAAACTGTGACGGTCATCGGGCGGCTCCTTCAGCCAACAATAAGCCACCGATGCAGCAGCGAAATTTCGCCGCCGCCTCGGGTAACGAAGAGGTCTCATTGGCAAGACTGAATCCCGAAGACCGTTGAGCCACGCTTCGGGAAAGATTTTTTGAGAAGTTTTCCGCTGGCCTGCAAACGGCTCAGCTCAAAAGCACGATTCCGCCTGGAAGGCGTTGGAGTTTGGCATTGAAAGCGTATTCCAGCTGCAACAGAACCTTCTCCATCTGGTCGATGCGGAACCGGCCGTTGAGTTGCTTCTCCCCTAGCGTCTTGCTCATCAGGACGATGCGTCCGGGCCTATAGCGATTGATTTCTTCAACGGCCTCGGTGAGAGGGGTGTTATGAAACTCGACGATACCGCGCTGCCAGTCCGATGCCACAACCGGATCGACTGCAGCAACTTGGCCCAGCCCGGCATCGTCGTAGCGGACCCGCTGCCCTGGCTGAAGATCCGCGACGTCAGCCCCGTGCTCGATCCGCACCCGGCCTCCAAAGCAGGTCACGCTTACGGGCGATCGTTCGCCGATTGTCGTGTAACGGACATCGAACTTGCCGGATTCCGTAACCGTTCTGCCATTCGCTGCGAGCACCACGAGGGAGCGTGCTCCGCGGAATGGCGTTGCGAAAGACGCCTCCCCGGAAACCAGTTCAACGCGATCTTCCGCGACCGTCGCGGTCCGTACCGCAAGGCTTGTCTGCGTATTGAGGTTGATCGCTATTTCGTTCGCGAATGTGACATTGCGCTGCTCACCCGTCCCTGTGCGGTAATCAGCATTGAGCTCGGACAAGGATGGCCAAAGTCCAAGCGGCGGGTCGATTACGCCATAGACGCTTGCAACCGCGACCGTAGCAGCACCGCCGCCCAACACCGCACGGCGATTTAGAGTTCTGCGGCTCTTGCCCAGCGTGTCCAGTGTGCTGGCGAAATCCCCCTTGAGACCATGCAAGGCGCGGCCAGCAGCGCCGAACTCGCTCCACACGCGCTCGGCCGCGTCGAATGCAGCGGCGTGTGCTGGGCTCTGCACGCGCCAACGCTCTGCGGCCTCGATCTCTGCCGGCGTCGCTTCTCCGGATACGAGTTTCTGCACCCAGCCGACGGCTTCGTCCTGAATGGGGTTCAGATCCGTGCGGCGATGGTCTTTCATCCCACTATTGCACTCCTCGCCGCGGTTGCCCTCATGGGCCAACCGGCGCTTCCAACGGGCCTTACTACTAAGACATTTTTCGGGGGGCGAAAGTGCAACACTAGCCCTTCAATTCCAAATAGCGCGCGAGGCAATGCTTGTGGGCAAGCAGAATTTCTCTCGCCACAGAACGCCGCGAAATGCCAAGTCGATCAGCAATCTCCTGGCGTGGCATGTTGCCGATCCGCGCCGCCAGGAAGATGGTACGCTGACGCTCCGGAAGCTCCTCCAAAATCGCCTGGAACGCAGCCAGATCGGACTGCGCCAGCAATATCTCTTCCGGCGTCGCCGCTTCGTCCGGAACCTCCAGCGCATCTTCGATGTCAATCGCCGACCTGTGGCGCTTCTCCCGCCGGCGGTGATCGTCGGCCACATTCAGCACGACCCGGAACAGATAATTAGCCGGGCTCTGGACGGCGCCGACCGAGTCCGCTCGAGCGAGGCGCAGCCATGCATCGTGCATCGCATCGCCGGCCAGATCGGCGGAGCCCAGGCGCTGCGTCAATCGCGCTTTCAGTTCATCGTAACCGTCGACGAACAGCCGGCGCATGATGGTCAGCGGGTTGTCGCTCATCGCGCACCACCGGCCGCTCGCAGGCGGGCATCCGCACTTGCGCAGCCTGGGTTTACGCCGGGGGCTTGCGGCACGATCAATATCCGGACCGGTTGTGCGAAGCCCGCAGGCGGCGGCTCCCTGAACCTGACTTTGCGCAGCGCAGTATCGATCTGCTGATCAGCGTCCGCACTCCCCGCAGTGCCTATCCGCCAGGCGTCCTCAACCGCGCCGCTGGGCGCGATCCAGAACACGGCGATCATCCGATATCGCCCGGGACGAGCGCCACTCAATTGACATAGGACATCCAGAAGGCTCTCTTGAACGAGCGCATAGTAACGGTGATACGCAGGCGACGATGATTGCGCCGTCGCCTGATCGGTTGCTGGCGGCGCCGGCAAAACAACGAAGGTCCCCTCAGCAACAAACCGCGCAGAGAGACCCGTTCTGGCCAAGAGCCTTTGCAGCGCCTCGGAGGGCGTTAATACACCCTGCACGTCTCCCGAGACGCGGCCGATCGCGAGGCTTGCATCATAAAGCGCCTCGCTGCCGGTTGCATCACCATAACGGCTGATCGCCGAGATCAGTGGTTGCGCCGGGATTGAAAACTCGATCGGCGTTTCATTCGCTGCCGATTGGCCGTTTCCGGGTCGCGCTGTCGCGATCAATCCCGTCAGGGCAAGACCAAGCGTCCACAGCGTAGCGCAACGACGCCAGTGACTTCGGGTATTGCGATCCGGTCGGGATCTCGGTTCGGCCCGCTGAAGCATCATCACTGCAAGAAAAAAGCGTCAGCACACGTATCCCCACACCGACGTGCCGGGGAGGCTAATGGCGGAACATTACGGTTTCACGACAATGCCAAAACAGCATAGCCTTGGTCTGCTCCAGCGGGTGCTGTCCGTGCCAGGCGCGGAGCGTTCTCCCGGCAAGTGACCAACGACCTAGGCTATACACAATATTGGGGTCTAACCGTCACGGCACCGAGTTCTGCTTCCTCCCCGTTCAGGACGACCTCAACTCGCCTGCTCGCTCGACAAGATGAGCGCGCGAGGGTCCCGGCTCGAACGGATCGGCGAAATACTGAGTTTCGTTCGCCACCTGTCCGTCGCGGAATTCCATGATGCTCACCGTGTAAGATGGTCTGCCGTCATAGGTGAGTATTAATTCGGTGACCCAGAGATCGCCGCGGCCGATAATTCGCTGAACCGTAAATCGCTTCTTGTTCGGCTGGAGACATCGGCTTTCTTGAATGTTGCGACGGCCGCGGATTCGCTCTCCCGATTGGGGATAATCAAGCACCGCATCCTCGCGGTAGATCTCATGCTCGACCTTGAAGTCGTTCGCGTCGGAAGCAACCCAATGGCGTTCCAGTGCTGCGCGTATGGCTCGATCATCCATCTCGACCTCCAGTCATGTCTCGCAGGCCATCCTTCAGGCGTCATCAAACGCGTTCTTCTGAACGCTTCTCGCAGAGATCCAAGTTGTAGGCGGTGTTGACGAGCGAGACGTGGCTGAACGCTTGCGGGAAATTTCCCATCTGGCGTCGCGCGCGCGGATCATACTCCTCCGCGAGAAGGCCGACGTCGTTTCGAAGCGCAAGCAGCCGCTCGAACATTTTGCGCGCCTCCGCGGCGCGACCTTGGAGGATCAGATTGTCGACGAACCAGAAGCTGCAAGCGAGGAACGCGCCTTCGCCGGGCGGCAATCCATCGTCGGTTTTGCCGGTGTCATAGCGGAAGACGAGGCCATCGACGAGGAGACGCCGCTCGATCGCGCGAACCGTGCCCACGATCCGCGGATCGGAGGGCGGCAGAAAGCCGACGATCGGAAGCAGGAGAAGGCTGGCATCGAGGACCTTCGATCCGTAGGCCTGAACGAAGCTTCCCAATTCATTGTCGAAACCATAGCGGCAGACGTCGTCGTGGATCGCATCGCGCACTTTGCGCCACCGCTCAACAGGACTTTCCACGCCAAGCTGCTCGACCCATTTCACGGCCCGGTCGAATGCAACCCAGGCCATGACCTTGGAATGCGTGAAGCATTGGCGAGGCCCGCGCACCTCCCAAATGCCCTCGTCCGGCTCGCGCCAAATCGTTTCGAGATGATCGAGAAAAGCCCGTGCGATCGCCGACCATCGGTTCACCGGCGCCATACCATGCTTGTGAGCCTGAAACATCGCGTCAGCGATTTCACCAAAGACGTCGAGCTGAAGCTGCGTTGCGGCTGCATTGCCGATCCGGACCGGGCGCGCGCCGTCAAATCCCGAAAGCCAGTCCACCTCCCATTCAGCCAGGCGACGCTCGCCGCCAAGCCCGTACATGATCTGGAGCTGATCGGGGCTTCCGGCGACTGCGCGCAACAGCCAATCACGCCAATCCCGTGCCTCCTCATAATAACCGGCGCGTCCCAGCGCACGCAGCGTGAAGGCAGCATCTCGGAGCCAGCAGTAGCGATAGTCCCAATTGCGCACACCGCCCGCCTCTTCGGGCAGCGAAGTCGTGGCCGCCGCGACGATGCCACCGGTCGGCGCGTAGGTTAGCCCCTTCAGTACCGACAGCGAGCGTCTGACGGGTTCACTCCAGCAGCCCTCCGAGGTGCAGCGGTTAGACCACGCGTGCCAGAAGGCTTTGGTTTCCTGCAATGCGCGCTCAGGATCCACGCCGTCCGGGGGTTGCAAGTGCGAGGGACCATAGCTCAAGACGAACGGCACAACCTCGCCAGCGTTGACGGTGAATTCGCCGACTGTCGTGAAATCTCGACCCTCCAACGGAATCGGCGTCCGGAGTATTGCCATCTCGGGTCCGCCAATCGCGCGCAGACCTTTGCCGTCGAGACGCTCGACCCACGGCACGATCGAGCCGTAATCGAAGCGCAGGATGAATTCGGTATGCAGATCGACTTGACCGCGCACACCGCGAACCAGCCGGACGAGATCGGCAATTCCGTCGCGCGGCGGCATAAAGTCGACGAGTTCGACAGTTCCGGTCGTGGTCTCGAATACCGTCACCAGAATGAGCGAGGTATCGATGTAGTGGCGGGTGGTCCGAAGCGGCGCCTCCTTGGGAGCTATGAGCCAGCGCCCATTCTCCGGATCGCCGAGCAGGGCCGCAAAGCAGGCGCTCGAGTCGAACCGGGGCCAGCACAGCCAATCGATCGAGCCGTCGCGCCCGACGAGCGCAGCCGTCTCGCAATCGCCGACGAGCGCATAGTCCTCGATCCTCCGATCAGGCTTGGCCACACCGCTCACCCATGATGCTTCCCCACACTTCGATGCTCATTCGTTCGACGGCGCTTCGTTTTCCCTTCAGCACCTCGAAGGCGGTTTCCTTACCGTCTCGCCAGAAGCGGATATCAAAACGCGAACGGCCTAACCGCAGATCCTTCAATGTGACGTCGGGCAGCCAGTCGGGCAAAGCGGGGTCGACGTACAATTTTCCACGCGGCGCATCCTGCTGCAGTCCGAGCATTGCCTGCAGCAGCATGAACGGTGCCCCCGCCGCCCACGCTTGAGGCACATTGGCGCCGAGATATTGTACGGGGAAACTCGTGCCGTCGCGTTGCAATCCGGCATAGAGTTCCGGCAACCGGTTCAAAAGAAAATGACTAGCCGCGCCGCTGATATCCCTCGCCACCATCGCCGCCTCAGCCGCGAAGCCGTAGCGGCGCATTCCCAATGCGATCAGCGAATTGTCGTGCGGCCATACCGCTCCTGTCTGATAATCATAGGGATTGAACGAGATATGATCCGCCGAGAGCGTGCGGATGCCCCAGCCGCTCCACATATCTTTCCGCATCAGGCGCCTCACAACAATCTCGGCGCGTTCCGGCGGTATAATTCCTGACCACAGGCACTGTCCGATGTTCGACGCGACCGTCATGACCTTTTTCTTGCCGCCGTCCAAAGCGTAGGCGTAGAAGCCGGCACTCTCGTCCCAGAACGCATCGTTGAACTTTTCGTAGAGATCCGCCGCCTTCTTGCGCAGTGCGTTGGCGCGCCGCTTGTTGCCGAGCTCATCGTAGATCTCGGCCGTGCGCAGCCAGGCGTCATAGACGTAACCCTGCAATTCGCACAGCGCCTTCGGCCCGGCCACGAGCGTGCCATCGGGATACATCACGGCATCGCCTGAATCCTTCCATCCCATGTTTTCATAACCGGCTTTCGAGCGTGTCTGATATTCCTGGAAACCGTCGCCGTCGCGGTCGCCGTACTTGTCTATCCACGACAGGCAGGCCTCGACGTTCGGCAATTGCCGCTCGATCAGCGCGCGGTTTCCGGTCGCCCGCCACGTCGCGTGCAACGCCACCAAGTACAGGGGCGTCGCGTCCGCCGTGCCGTAATAGGGCGTGTGCGGGATCAGCTTGAAATGCGCGAGTTCGCCGTAGCGCAGTTCGTGGAGGATCTTGCCTGGCTCAGCATCGCGATAGTCGTCGCGTTCCGTCGCCTGATATTGCCCCAATACTTCGAGTGCTCCAGTGGCGAATTCCGGATAGACGATCAACGTCTGCAATGAACCGATCAACGTATCTCGGCCGAATAGGGCGACAAACCAAGGCAAGCCGGCGGCCGGAACGAACACCATGCGATCGGTGCCCTTCAGCGGGAGCCGAAGAGCCGCCATGTCGATAACGCCTTGATTATAGCAGCGATAGAACTCCTCGTTGCTGGTGGTGATTTTCAGAACGGCTCGCTGCCAATCGCTCACCTTTTTGGCGTGGGACGTGGTTTCACTGGCATCGGCGCATGACCCCGGGGCGCGGATGTGGCTTTCGCCATCGATAAGCTCGTAGCTCAAACAACTATGCCAGCTTTCGCCGGCCGTCAGCGCGATATCGAAGCTCAGCCGTCCATTCGCATTCGTTGCCGGCGTGTTGTTCCCCTTGCCAGCCCGAACGATCAATTCACGGCAGAAATCCTTATTGCGGTAGGCAATCCGAAGCAGCTGCCGCTTCGGCGTCCATGAGGTGGTGATGTGGCCGCGCCGCACGATTTCATCACCCTTGACCTCGAAGATGTCGGCAAAATCTGAACGGATCGCGATTTCCAAATTGAAGCGCACGGGCTTCAAACCGTTGTTGGTGATATCGATGTCCTCGTGCATCCCTCCCTCGACGTGGCGGCCGATCTTCAGCCCGAGCGTGCGCGCTGGAATCGGGCCGTCCTCGCTCATGAAGGCTTGGTTCGTGAGGACGATGTGGGCGGCGTGCGACGAGACAGCGCCACCATTCAAGAGGTCCCAGGGCTCGCCGTTCGTATAGATCGCCCAAGCGCTGATGACCCTGGTGTCGCGAAAATACATTCCATGATTGCCGGGCGAGTTCACCTGTCCATCAGGTGCGGTGACTAAGACCGTCTGTCCCTGATGGATCGCGATTTGGGCTGGCCCGACCTGAACCTTAAACGCCATTTGTGAGGCCCTTTCAGGTATGAATATATGCAGGACCGCCAATCGCCGCACGAACGCGCTCAGATGGATTTTTGAAAAATTGCATGCGGGGTCATCGTTGATGTACCTGCGGTTTAAATCGAAAAAATCGAAAATGCGGCAGCTCCGGCTTCGGCTGGACGTGGAACCAATTCAGGGCGGGTCTGTTTGCCTTTGGGGAAGTTAACCGGCCTCGGAAGCGTGGAGTTTCCCTAAAGCCAACGCGCCTTTTCTGGTGCCGGAGAAGTCGGTGGGCCAAGTTGCAAGGCTGCCGCGATTGCGAGGACACGGAATGCGGTCATGAGCCGTGGCGCCACGAAGACAGGGAGCTATTCCGCGGGCAATCAACCCATCGACGAACTGTGCATCAATACGATCCGCACGCTGTCCATGGACGCGGTGCAGCAAGCGCAGTCCGGCCACCCCGGCACGCCGATGGCGCTTGCGCCGGTCATCTATACGTTGTGGCAGCGATTTCTCCGCTATGATCCGGATGATCCCAACTGGCCGAACAGAGACCGCTTCGTGCTGTCCAACGGACACGCTTCGATGCTGCTCTATTCGATGCTGCATCTTGCCGGCGTAAGGAACAATCAAAGCTCCCGCGAACTCGCCGTCACTCTCGAAGACATCAAGCGCTTCCGCCAGCTGGACAGTCATTGTCCGGGCCACCCTGAATATCATCGCACCGCCGGCGTCGAGGCGACGACTGGCCCTCTTGGCCAAGGCTGCGGGATGAGCGTCGGAATGGCGATCGGCGAGCGCTGGCTGGCCCGGCACTTCAACAAGCCGGACCTCGAGATCTTCAACTACGACATTTATACTTTCTGTGGTGACGGCGACATGATGGAAGGCGTCGCGAGCGAAGCAGCGTCGCTCGCCGGCCACCTGATGCTCGGCAACCTCTGCTGGATTTACGACAGCAACCGCATAACGATCGAAGGCCACACGGACCTGGCGTTCAGCGACGATGTTGCCGCGCGTTTCCGTGCTTACGGCTGGAACGTTCTGCATGTCGGCGATGCCAACGACTGCGAGCGGATCGCGGAGGCGATCGAGATCTTCCGGAATACGCGCGAAGTACCGACACTGATCATCGTCGATAGCCATATCGGCTACGGCGCGCCGCATAAGCACGATACGAGCGCCGCGCACGGCGAACCGCTTGGCGCCGAAGAAGTCCGCCTGGCGAAACGCAGTTATGGCTGGCCCGAGGATTCCCAGTTTTTCATTCCCGAGGGTGTGCGTGAGCACTTCAGCGCCAACATAGGGCGGCGCGGGCGAGAACTTCGGACGGACTGGTCGGATCTCGTAAAGACGTATCGGTCCAAATATCCTGACGTCAGCGGCGACATAGAACGATTGCAGACAGGCCAACTTCCGGGCGGATGGGACGCTGATTTCCCGAGCTTTGCCGCCGATCCGAAAGGGCTCGCGACGCGCGATTCATCGGCTAAGGTTCTGAATGCCATCGCAGCGCATGTTCCCTCGCTCATCGGCGGCTCGGCTGATCTTGCGCCTTCGACGAAGACGCGTCTGACGTTCGAAGCGGCGGGAGATTTCGAAGCTGGTAAATATGGCGGCCGCAATTTGCATTTCGGAATTCGCGAACATGCCATGGGCACCATTCTGAATGGGCTCGCGCTATCCAAGCTCCGCGCTTACGGCTCGACTTTCCTGACCTTTTCCGACTACGCGAAGCCCGCCATCCGCCTCAGTGCGCTGATGGACGTTCCTGTCATCTATATCTTCACGCACGACTCGATCGGCCTCGGCGAGGACGGGCCCACGCATCAGCCGATCGAGCAACTCGTGGCGCTGCGCAGCATACCCGGCCTCGTTACGCTCCGGCCTGCCGATGCCAATGAGGTCGCCGAAGCTTGGCGTGTCATCGTTGGATCGGCGCATGGCCCGGTCTGCCTGGCATTGACCCGGCAGCCTGTCCCGACATTCGATCGCAAGCGTTACGCGTCCGCGGCAGGCGTTGCGCGCGGCGCCTACGTCATGGCCGATGCCGACCGCGGCAAACCTCAGGTGATCCTGATCGGGACCGGCAGCGAAGTTGCGCTTTGCGTGGAAGCTTACGAAACGCTGAAACAGGAAGGCGTTGCGGCGCGCCTCGTCAGCATGCCGTCGTGGGAATTGTTCGAACAACAGGATCAGGCCTATCGCGACAGCGTGCTGCCGCCCGCCGTCAAAGCGCGCGTTTCGGTCGAGGCGGGCTCGGTCATCGGCTGGGATCGCTATGTGGGGCCGACCGGCGCCAGGATCGGCATGCACAGCTTCGGCGCTTCGGCACCAATCAAGGATGTGATGAAGGCGTTCGGCTTTACACCGAAAAACGTACTGGCTGTGGCGAAGCAACAGCTCGGCTTGGCCAAGGAGAAAGCGGCATGAACGCGCTGAAGCAGCTCGAATTATACGGCCAATCGCTCTGGCTCGATTATATGAAGCGCAGCCTTATCGAAAGCGGAGAGCTTGGCAGACTGATCGAGCGCGATGGATTGAAGGGCGTCACATCGAATCCCTCGATTTTCGAAAAGGCCATCGGCGAGACCGATGAGTACGCGGAGGCGCTGAAGGAATTTCAGGCGCGGGCCGACCACAGCATTTCCACCATCTATGAACATCTGGCGATTGCCGACATCCGCGCCGCAGCGGACGTGCTGCGTCCAGTCTATGACAAAGCCGATAATCGCGACGGTTATGTGAGCCTCGAATGCTCGCCCTATCTCGCCAACGATACGGAGGCCACGGTCACGGAAGCGATGCGCCTATGGGCGGCCGTCGATCGGCCTAACTTGATGGTGAAGGTACCGGGGACGCCTGCTGGCATACCT
Organism: Hyphomicrobium sp. 2TAF46; assembly: GCF_052114865.1. Classification (NCBI taxonomy): domain Bacteria; kingdom Pseudomonadati; phylum Pseudomonadota; class Alphaproteobacteria; order Hyphomicrobiales; family Hyphomicrobiaceae; genus Hyphomicrobium; species Hyphomicrobium sp. 2TAF46. The sequence goes on from NZ_JBFRFO010000004.1 coordinate 258,291, forward strand.
GCCATCCGGCAGCTGATCGGTCGCGGACTGAACATCAACATCACATTGCTGTTTTCCGTCAGCGTCTACGAGCAGGTCGTAGAAGCCTATATCTCCGGCCTTGAAGATCTGAAAAAGGCGGGAGGCGACGTTTCAAAGATCGGCAGCGTCGCGAGCTTCTTCGTCAGCCGCATCGATACTGCCGTCGACAAGCGGCTCGACAAGCTCGATGACCGAAAGGCCGCAGAAAAGCTGCGGGGCAAGACGGCGATCGCCAATGCGAAGCTCGCTTACGTTCGTTACAAGGCGCTCTTTTCAGGTTCGCGCTGGAACGATCTTGCTGCTTCGGGCGCGAGGACGCAGCGTCTCCTCTGGGCTTCGACCAGCACGAAAAATCCGGCCTACAAAGACACGCTTTATGTCGACAGTCTGATCGGCCGGGAGACGGTCGATACCGTTCCGCCCGCGACGATGGACGCTTATCGCGACCACGGAAATCCAACACCCGATGCCATCGAACAGGATGTGGCAGGCGCGCGCGCGGTGCTTGCCGCGCTCGCCGAGCACGGTATCTCGCTGCCGGAGGTTACGGATGAACTGGTGAAGGACGGCGTGCAACAGTTCGCGGACGCGTTCGACAAGCTCTTTGCAGCGATAGCACGGCGTCGCGGCACGCTGCTCGAAAGCCATCGGAACGGCCTGCAAATCGTCCCGGGTACCCCGGAGATGAAAGCGGCCTATGAAAATGAGCTCGAGAAATGGCGTAGGGAAGGACTCATTCGGCGACTGTGGGCCGGCGACAAATCGCTTTGGACCGGAACGGACGAAAACAAGTGGACCGGCTGGCTGCACGTCGTCGAGAATGAACTTGGCGACTCCGCTCCCTTGCGGCGTTTCGCGGAAGACGTGAAAGAACGCCGCTTCACCGATGTGGTTCTGCTTGGCATGGGCGGCTCGAGTCTCGGTCCGGAAGTGTTGAGCGAGACGTTCGGTCACCAGTCCGACTGGCCGCGCTTCCATATGCTGGACAGCACCGATCCCGCGCAGATCAAGGCCATCGAAGGCTCCGTCGAACTCGGCAAGACGCTGTTCATCGTCTCTTCCAAATCCGGCAGTACGCTGGAGCCAAACCTTTTTATGGACTACTTCCTCGATCGCGTCGCCACCGCTGTCGGGACCAAGAAAAAGGCGGCTCGGAATTTCGTTGCTGTCACGGACCCGGGTTCGTCGCTGGAAGCGCGCGCCAAGAAACTCGGGTTCGCTCACATCTTCCACGGCGTGCCCTCGATCGGCGGCCGTTATTCCGTACTTTCGAACTTCGGATTGGTGCCGGCCGCCGCCATGGGTCTCGACGTCAAGCGGCTTCTCGAAGCGACACTACCGATGGAGCGCGCTTGCGGCGCCGATGTTCCGCCTTCCGAAAATCCCGGCGTGAAGCTCGGCATCGCATTGGGCGTTGCGGCACAGCAATTCGGCCGCAACAAGGTCACGATCATTGCCTCGCCGGAAATCGCCGATCTCGGTGCGTGGCTCGAGCAGCTTCTGGCCGAAAGCACAGGCAAAGATGGTCGCGGTCTCATTCCGCTGGCGGACGAGCCGCCGACCACTCCCGAGCATTATGGTGACGACCGCTTCTTCGCTTACCTCGAACTGGACGGACGCGCGGCGTCGTCACAGCAGCAAGCCGTGGATGCGCTCGAAAGAGCTGGCCACCCGATTGCTAAAATCCGCGTCAAGGACCTCTGGCACATCGGCCAAGAGTTCTTCCGGTGGGAAATCGCAACCGCAGTGGCCGGTGAGATCATCGGTATCAATCCTTTCGATCAGCCGGATGTCGAAGCGAGCAAGATCAAGACGAGCGCGCTGACGGAAGCTTACGAGAAATCGCACAGGCTGCCCGACGAAGAGCCGATCTTTCGCGAGAACGGCATCGCGCTCTACGCCGATCCGCGCAATGCCGCCGAGCTCGGCCGGCACAATACTCTGGCCGGATATCTGAGGAGCCATTTCGGACGCGTGGAGGCTGGTGACTATGTGGCTTTGCTCCCCTACATCTGGCGCGACGAGGCGCATATCAGAGCCATGACGGCGATGCGTTCGCGCATCCGCGATCGTACCCACGCCGCGACCTGCCTCGGCTTCGGCCCCCGCTTCCAGCATTCCACCGGCCAAGCCTATAAGGGCGGTCCGAATTCCGGAGTTTTTCTCCAACTTACCGCCGACGATCCAATCGATATCGACGTGCCCGGCCACTCGTACAGCTTCGGCGTCGTGAAGGCGGCGCAGGCGCGCGGCGATCTCGATGTGCTGGTCGAACGAGGGCGGCGTGCGCTGCGCGTTCACGTCAAGGACGTTGATGCAGGCCTTGCGGAGTTCGCGCGTGCCGTCGACGAGGCGCTCGGTAACGAGCTTTGAGGATGACTGAAATGGAAATCGGCGTAATCGGTTTGGGTCGCATGGGTGGTAACATCGCTCGCCGGCTGATGAAGTCGGGGCACCGCTGCGTCGTGTTCGATGCCGACGCCAGGCCGCGCAATGCTCTGGCCAAGGAAGGTGCGACGGCAGTCGAGTCGCTGGAGGACATGACGAAGGCGCTCGTGGAGAAGCCGCGCGCTGTCTGGCTGATGTTGCCTGCCGGCCGAATAACAGAGCAGACCGTGGAGCATCTCGGCGGCCTTTTGGCGCCGGATGACATCATCATCGATGGCGGCAATTCCTTCTACAAGGACGACATCAGGCGTGCGAAGGCGCTCGCCAAAAAGGGGATCCGCTACGTCGATTGCGGCACCTCCGGCGGCGTCTGGGGTCTCGATCGCGGCTATTGCATGATGATCGGCGGCCCGCAGGAGGCTGTCGATCACCTCGATCCGATCTTTGCGGCGCTTGCTCCCGGCTTGGGTAACGTTCCGCGCACTCCCGGCCGGGAAAAAGCCGATCCCCGCGCCGAGCACGGGTACATCCACGCAGGACCGAACGGCAGCGGGCACTTCGTGAAGATGGTGCACAACGGCATCGAATACGGATTGATGCAGGCCTATGCCGAGGGCTTCGACATCCTTCGCAACAAAGATTCCAATGACCTGCCGGACGACGAGCGCTTCGTCTTCAACATGCCGGACATCGCAGAGGTCTGGCGGCGCGGAAGCGTCATTACATCCTGGTTGCTCGATCTTAGCTCCGCGGCACTGGCGAAAGACCCGCAGCTCAAAAGTTTCTCCGGCTTCGTTCAAGATTCCGGCGAAGGCCGCTGGACCGTCGAAGCCGCGATTGAAGAAGCCGTTCCTGCGGAAGTTCTCTCGACGGCGCTTTACGCGCGTTTCCGGTCACGTGGGCAGCACACGTTCGGAGAGAAGATGCTTTCGGCGATGCGCCTGGGCTTCGGTGGCCATATCGAAGGAAGCGAGCCGCTTGATCCCGAACCGAAGACAATGAATTCGCAAGGGCGGGCCGCATCGTAAAACCCAACGGATTAGCTCGATGTCGTTAAAGGCTCCGATCCGAAAACACCACGCCGCGCAAGTCCTTCAGTGTCCACCAGCGCGGCAGCCTGAGCCGGCTGATCCGTGCGCCATGGTCATTTTCGGCGCCTTCGGCGACCTTACGAAACGGCTGGTCGTTCCCGCGCTCTATAATCTCTCGCGCACCAGGGTGCTGCCGGAAGAATTCGCGCTCATAGGCGTGGGGCGGAAGCCGGGAACATCCGACAGCTGGCGAGACTATCTTTACGACACTCTCAAGAGCTATGTTGGAAATCCAGTAACCGAGTTCGAAGTCGATCATATCGACGACGCGGCTTGGAAGCGACTTGCTGACAAGATGTCGTATGTCGCGGGCGATCTGACCAAGCCCGAAGCTTATCAGAAGCTTGGCGGTGTGCTTGCCAATGCGGAAAAGGCGCACGGCACCGAAGGAAATGCCATTTTCTATCTCGCGGTTGCCGATCGCCTGTTCGGCACGGTGATCGATTACCTCGGCGACGCCAAGCTCACACAGCAGACCGAGGACAAAAATGGAAAGGCGAAGTTTTGGCGCCGCGTGGTCATCGAGAAACCATTCGGCCATAGCCTCGACTCGGCCCGCAAATTGAATACGCAGATCCTGCGCACACTGAACGAAGACCAGATTTTTCGGATCGACCACTTTCTGGGAAAGGACACGGTCCAGAGCATCATGGCCTTCCGTTTCGGCAACGGACTGTTCGAGCCGATCTGGAATCGCGACCGTATCGATCATGTACAGATTACCGCGGCCGAGACGGTGGGCGTCGAGCAGCGCGGGTCGTTCTACGAGGTGACCGGGGCACTGCGCGACATGGTCCCCAATCACGTGTTCTCGTTGCTTTCGATGGTCGCGATGGAGCCTCCGACCGGTTTCGATGCCCAGGCGATCCGCGATAAAAAGGCCGATGTGCTTGCGGCAATGGCGCCGGTGTCTGCGACATGCGCCGTGCGCGGCCAATACGGAGCCGGCAAGGTGAAGGGCAAAAAGGTCGGGGCTTACCGGCATGAGCCCAATGTAGCGACAGATTCGAACGTCGAAACCTATATCGCGATGAAACTCGATATCGATAACTGGCGTTGGGCAGGCGTGCCGTTTTATGTGCGCACGGGAAAGCACATGTCGCGACGGGATACGGAAATCGCGATCTGCTTCAAGCAAGCACCGTACACCGCATTTCAATATACGCCCGTCGAATGCTTGCGGCCCAACTGGCTGGTGCTGCGCATCGCCCCGGACGAAGGCATTTCGCTGCAATTCGAGGTCAAGCGGCCCGGGCCGGTTGTCAACCTCGCTGCCGTCAAGATGGACTTTCACTACAGCGACTGGTTCGCGAAGGAACCGAATGTCGGCTACGAGACGCTGCTCTATGACGTGATGATCGGCGATCCGACGCTCTTCATGCGCGCCGACATGGTGGAGCACGGCTGGCGCATCGTGCAACCGGTCCTCGACGCCTGGGCTGCCGAGAAGGCCGATTTTCCGAACTACGAGTCCGGCAGCGACGGTCCGGAGACCGCCAACGATTTGTTGCACAATGACGGCGGCCGGGAGTGGCGGCCGATCAGTCCCACTGGATGCAACAAGCCATGAGCGGTCAGCGGGCGATCCAACTTCTTCTGGCCGACGTCGACGGCACACTCGTTACTCACGACAAAGTGCTGACGGACGCGGCGAAGGCTGCCGTTCGCGAGCTACGCGATGCCGGTATCGGATTTGCGATCACGAGCGGCCGGCCGCCACGTGGCATGTCGATGTTGATCTCTCCGTTGGCACTCAGAAATCCCATCGCCGGTTTCAACGGCGGCGTCTTCGTCAATCCGGATCTTTCGGTGATCGAAAGTCACCCGCTCGATCCCAAGACGGCGAAGCAATCCGTCGCCATTCTTCTCGACCAGGGACTCGACGCTTGGGTCTATACGGAAGACGAATGGCTGATCCGCGATCCGAATGCGCCGCATGTGGCGCGCGAGACGTGGACGGTCAAATTCGACCCAACGGTCGTCGCATCGTTTACCGACGCGCACTTTGCTCACACCGTGAAAGTTGTCGGTGTGTCGAACGATCTGGACCGCGTCGCCGCGTGCGAGAAGACGGCGCAGCGCACGCTAGGAGACGCGGCGAGCGCCACACGTTCCCAACCGTATTATCTCGACGTGACCCATCCCTTGGCCAACAAGGGAACAGTGGTGGCGACGCTCTCCAAGTTTCTCGACATCGCGCCCGCCAAAATCGCCACGATCGGCGACATGCCAAATGACGTTCTCATGTTCGCCAAAAGCGGCCTTTCCATCGCGATGGGCAATTCCAGCGACGAGGTGAAAGCACGGGCGAGTGCCGTCACGGACAGCAACGAGAATGAGGGCTTCGCCAAAGCCGTGCAAAAATTTGTTTTGGCTCCTGCCAATGCAAGAAGTTCGTGACCGGGACATCCCAAGTTTGGGGACCGGACAGAAGGAGACGTCCTTGACCAACCCGTTCGTGGCGAACCTGGAAATTCTCGCCAATGCGGACGCGTTGGCGGTGAGGGTTGCGAACTGGCTGCTTGAATTGGCCACTACGAAACACGGCGATTTTGCCATCGATCTGTCCGGCGGCGCGACGCCGCGGCGACTCTACCAATGTCTCGCTGGTCCGCCTTATCGCGATACATTTCCCTGGTCGCGAACGCATTGGTTCTGGGGTGACGAGCGATTTGTGCCTCCGGACAATGCGCTCAGCAATTACCGCATGGTACGGGAAGCTTTACTCTCGCGCGTGCCGATCCCTGATGCCAACGTCCATCCGATTCCGACCGGCAGCAGCAGCCCCGAGGCGGCCGCCTATGATTATGAGCGCCTACTCAAATCTTTTTACGGCGCAGAGCGGCTCGACCCGGCTCGACCGCTCTTCGACGTGACTTTTCTGGGTCTGGGTCCGGACGGGCATTTGGCGTCACTGTTTCCTGGCACGGCCGCGCTCGCCGAGCGGATCCATTGGGTTGCCGCCGTCATCGGTGCCAAGTCCGAGGCGCGGATTACCCTCACGTATCCAGCCCTCGAGAGCAGCCGTAACGTAGCCTTTCTGGTCGAAGGAAAAGGGAAACGTTCGATCTTGAACCGGCTTTGCAGCGGCGACGCCAGTCTGCCCGCCGCGCATCTCAAACCGGCAGGCACGCTGCGGATCTTCGCGGACGAAGCTGCCATCGAACCCGTGGTTTAGAGATGAACGAGGCAAGGCCAAATCAGACAACAAGTCGAACCGGCTTATGCACGTTGGCAATCGACGTCGGCGGCACCGGCCTCAAGGCATCGGTTCTCGACGATGCGGGGCGGATGCTCGTGAAGCGGGTGCGGGTCGATACGCCCGATCCGTGTCATCCCGGAATCCTGTTGAACGCGCTTGCCGATCTGACGTCAGGGCTTCCTCCCAGCGAACGAATTTCCATTGGCTTTCCCGGTGTCATTCGCCGCGGCCGCGTTCTAACGGCACCCCATTTCGAGATCGAAACGTGGCGTGATTATCCGCTGGAGGCCGTTCTAGCACAGCGCTTCAGGAAGCCTGCTCGTCTCCTCAATGACGCGGAGGTGCAAGGTCTTGGGATCGTGGCGGGGAACGGACTTGAAGTCGTGCTCACGCTCGGCACGGGAGTTGGGAGCGCGGTGTTCACCAATGGCGCGCTTGCCCCTCACCTCGAGCTTGCGCATCATCCAATTCACAAGGATGAGACCTATAACGGATACATCGGCGCCGAAGCCCGTCGCACGCACGGAGACAAAAAGTGGAATCGCCGCGTGCGGAATACGATCAAGATCGTCTATTCTCTACTGCACTACGACATGCTGTATCTCGGCGGAGGCAATGCCGCCGACGTCGGCACCGATGATTTGCCGGACAATGTCCGCATTGCCTCGAATGATGCAGGCATCACGGGCGGAATTCGTCTCTGGGACGAGAAAGTCTGGCAAGCCGTCCGCAACAATTGAGCGTATGGCGGACGCTTGCTCGGTCCGGCCGTCATCCCTCCTGCCATCCTTTCCCTTCTCAGCGTTCAACGCCATGGTGGCGCGAACGAGCCACAGTGCCGTAACAAGCGGCTTTGGATCGGTTCATTTGCCCGGGTTTGGGGTTGTACGGACATTTCCCAAGTGCTGTATCCAGAGGGTACTGTCCTCGGAACGGCGTCAGGCGTCGCCGGGGGTAAAATCGATTGGGAGGGGAGCTATGAAAAATTTGCTTTCGCTCATCGCGTTAAGCTGCGCGATGGCCATTCTATTCGGCGCCAATGCTCCGCGGGCGCGGGCCGCGGTGCTCACGAGCAACGTTTTGACGTTGAAGGCCGAGCAGTCCGGGACCGTTCAGCAAGCGCGCTATCGCTGCTGGTGGCGTCACGGTTACCGCCACTGCGGCTTCCGGCGCCACAGCTGGCGTCACGGCTACTGGCGTCACCGCCACGGCTACTGGCGTCATCGGCATCACCGCTACTACGGCTACAACTGGCGCGAACGGGGCTGGCAATATCGGGCCTGGCGCGAGGAGCACGAGGTGCCGACCGACGGTCAGTCCGACTATCAGCAGTGGCGTGATCGCTACTACGCAGAGCACGGCTACTATCCGTATCGCCGTCACTACTATTACAATTCGTACTCGACCTACACTCAGCCGACCTATCGCCGCCGCCACGTGCCTGGAGACGGCTACTGCATCGGCCTGTGCTGGTGGTAATAATACGCCGCTGAGGCGACGAACGATCACGAGCGCCGGGCATGTTCCCGGCGCTTTCTTTTTGCAGCGTCAAATGACCTTCTTCCGCGCCGGGTGAAATGCGGAGATTGTGCGACCGGGTGCGGTCACGAATGTCACGCCCAGAGTGCAAAATGCGCTGTAAAATCGGCATTTGGTGCACGAAATCCGGGTGTGTCGCTCAGGCTCTTGACGTCGGCGCGTGAGCGCCCTCCAATGGTGCGACGCAAAGTTGCAGTCGCGTGGGGAACTTTTAATGAATTTCCTGAGGGGAGATTTTCTGTCCCAATCGATGGGCAGATCGGCCCGGCTTGTGAATACCCAATCAATTCTGATCGCCGCGCTGATGACGCTGACCGTGCTCGCGTGCTGGCCGGCAAGAGCTGACGATCGGCAGTTCGGCTCTTTCGGGCCTGAAGGGCCGCGCATGCGCGAGCAGCTGTGGATTTTACCGAGCGGCGAAGAAGGACGCGTGCTGCGCGCGACGGTTTTCCGCCCCGAGGCCGACCCTTCGGGACCAAACAAGAAATATCCGCTCGTCGTGATCAATCACGGAACGGACGAAGCAACGCGCCTCGCCGTCTCCATGCCTGTCTACTACTGGCTGTCGCGCTGGTTCGTCGAGCGCGGTTACGCCGTCGTGCTGCCGCAGCGTCGCGGGCATGGCGCGACTGGTGGCTCGCTCTCGGAAGCGATCGGCACATGCGACCACCCAAATCATTTCCTGTCAGGCAATATCGCCGCCGACGATATCGCGGCGACGATCAAATACATGAGCGAACAATCGTTCGTCGCTCCGAAGGAAACGATTGTCGCCGGTGTCTCGACCGGCGGTTGGGCGTCGCTGGCGCTTGCTGCGCGCAATCTTCCGCAGGTGCAGGCCATCGTGAATTTTGCGGGCGGGCGCGGCGGTCACGCTTATGGCCGCTCCAACGCCGTTTGCGGCAGGCCGGATCTCGTTTCGGCGGCTCAGGCATACGGTGGCAAGGCGCACGTGCCGACGATCTGGTTTTACTCCGAAAACGACAGCTATTTCGGACCGGCCCTCGCGGAGGATTTGGCCCAAGCCTGGAATCGTGCGGGGGGTAATGCGGAAGAGCATATTCTTCCAGCGTATGGCAGCGACGGCCATTCCATTGCCGACGATCGCCAAGGCTGGGATCTCTGGGGTCCGAGCCTCGATGCCTTCCTGACGAAAGTCCGCGGCGATCAGGTCGAGGTGGCCACGAAAGGTGCGCAGCCGGCTCCGCAGATCGAAACGTCTGCAATCGCGACCACTGGGGCTACTCGCTAACAGCGGCTCAGACGTTCCCCGAGTTTCGCTGCAGAGAGCGGCACTCCGACTTCTTTGTGCGACACCATCAACAAGACCTAGCGCCAGCCTTAGCGGCAGCGTAAGTTCCTGAGTGCGGAGGCTGACGCGATGGCGCGCGGCCCCGGCAAGTTGCCAAGAAGCTGAGCCAGTGCCCCGAAAGTTTTCAAGTCCGGTAAAGCCAGACCATGGCCGTTAGACCCAGAAGCACTGTTGCATCGGCTCTGGCGGTTGCAATGAGAGACTTCGGGATCGGGTCTCAAACGGTTTTGAAGATCGGGTTCCTCGCTCCGCTCGCGGGGCCGCTCAAAGCTTGGGCAGTTCCCGGCATCAATGGCAGCCTCATTTGGGTCGAGCGCATCAACGCCGCCGGCGGCCTGAAAGTCGGCAACCGAAAATACATGCTCGAACTCATCCCGTTCGACACCAACTATGATCCGGACCGGGCACTGCAGGGCGCGCGGAAGCTGATCCTTGAGGACGGCGTAAAGATCATCCTCATGATCGGCGGCAATGACCTTATGGGAGACATCAGACGGCTCATCAATAAACACCGGATGCTCGTCACAACGCTTCTGCCGAGTGACCTTTCCCCGGACGTGCCGACAATTGTTGCGCCGAGCGAGGTCCATCCAATCTACAATGTGACCGGCGTCGAATGGCTGAAGCGGACGCACCCCGAACTTAAGACCGCGGCGTTGTGCGCGCAGCGCGATCTTCACGGCCTGCCGTCGATAGCGACCTATAAAGCGGCCTTCGAAGCGGCCGGCATCGAGCTTGTCGCCGAGCACTTATTCGAGCCGGAAACCACTGATTTCGGACCGATCGTCGAAGAGATGATGGCAAAGAAGCCAGACATTCTCTGTTGGGATACGGCCTATGAGCCGTTTGTCCATGCGCTTACGATCGAAGCATTCAAGCGCGGATTCCGCGGCCGCCTTCTGTCCTGCACATGTGACAACTATCCGGAGCTCATCCGGCGGACGAGCGTCGAATTCATGGAAGGGTTCGTCTTTCAATTTCCGGACTTCGACGATCCTCGCCTCAACGATGGCCATGTGAACTTTGAAGAGCCTGGCAAATTCTACGAGGAATTCTGCCGTCGCTTTCCGGGTACGTGGAGCGCGGTGTCGTGGGAATACGCTTCGACGCTTGAACTTTGGAAATCAGCCGTGCAGCGGGCGCGCACTTTCGAGCCGTTCTCCGTTCTCGCTGCGATGAAGGTCGGCGGCATCGGCCAGCACGCATTCGGTGAAGCCATATGGTGGGGCAAGGATCTGTTCGGGATCGATAACGCGCTCGTCGGGGATTGGCCTGTCGTCGCGATCATCAACGGCAAGGCGCGAATTCAGGAGTACGGCTCAGTCGCGGACTGGTGGTCGAAGCACCGGTCGATCCTGGTCAAGCACATGCGGGAAATGAACCTGATGTGGGACCAGCGCGAGCACCTTGCAGCTTCCGCCGAGATGCTCGACCGGATGACGGCTCACGATTCGTAGATCATGTCTTCGTGGGCGTTGGCGACGTAGATCTTGATGATCTCGACGGCGGTTTCAACGTTTCGCCGTTCGATGGCGTCGTATAGCGATCGGAACATGAGCTGGATGCTCTTGATCTTCGCCGGCGTCAGCGCCTGCTGGCGTGCCGCGGCCCACTGCGGATTGCGGCGCACCTCGTGCAGAATGGAGTACATCGTGGTGATCAGCGAGTTGTGCGTGCCACGGGCGATGGTCATCATGAATTCTTGTTCGTATACCGCGAACGTGCCGGCTTCCGTGACGATCGCTTCCAAGCGAATGAGCTGGCTTTGAAGATCCGCGATATCGCGCGACGACATGTAGATCGTTGCGAGACGTGTCATCTCGGGCGCAAGAATCGAGCTTGCAATATTCATCGCAAACGGTGAGGCCGTTTCGGCGAGCTGATCGACATCGAGGAACGAGGATGTCCGTCCGTTGCTACCCTCGTGAGGCGAACGTTTTCTTTGATATGAAACGAAGGTTCCGCTTCCCGGACGGCGCGCGACGATGCCGTATGTTGCCAAGAATTCGAGGGCCTGGCGTATCGTTGCACGGCTGTCGCCGAAGGCATCGGCCAAATCCCGTTCGGCCGGAATTCGAGTTCCGAACTGATATTCTCCCGAAGCAAACCGGGCAAAAAGACTCGTCGCGATCTCCTTCACGCGCGGCGTGACGAGCGGATGCCTCGTCAAGTCGTCGATCCAAGGCGGTGCTTCGAGTTCGTGGCTTTCAGACATGTTTCAGCTCAGGCTCATGTGAGGTTCGGACACTGGGAATGGGTTTCGGCGGCTTTCCGCTGATGCTCGATCGCAAGAAATGCCGGAAGTCCAAGCAAGGCGGTGAGCGCGACGGCGGCTTCCAAAATCGCGCGATCCGACGAGAGGCCGTTGGCGAGCGCGGGAGGACTGCGAGCGAATTCGGCACTCTTTCGGCCGTAAGGGGAGAAGGTCGCGGCGCCGTTCAGCGAAGCACCAGTCATCGTGAGCAGGCAGACCTCGGCCGAGGCCGGACCCAGGATTTCGCTCAGGATCGATGCCAGCTCGCTCATCCGACGGGCGACCAGTCCGGACTCGATATTGGCCGCATCAACGAAGAGATGGTTGAAGCGCGTGATTGCGCCCGCGACTTCAGCGAGGTGGCGATATCGTCGCCGGCGCGCTTCCATCAACGCGTGCGGAACTTTTGCTGCGAGGCGGAAGTGAAATGAACTCGTGCCCGTCAACGGCACGTCGAGCGTCGCGACGCTCTCGATCGCTTGCCGCCAATGCTCCTCGGCTTCGCGAAATGCAACGTCCGCTTCATTGCTGTTCTCGAGGATCAGATGCGCGATGCCGGAGTTCGAACGGCATGCAGCGATGACTGGTGCGGGAGACGTTGCGCCCTCGAGCGTTGCCTCCGCCCGAAGCCACGAGCGAGCGGCAGAAATTATCTCTGCACGGCTCAATGCCATGAAAGCACTGATGGTTTGTTGCGTCCAATTTTCGATTTGATCCACAGGCGCGCGCATAATTTCAATTTCGGAAGAGATTTACCGATCCCCCTAATAACAAACAGAATTCGCTTTTCGCCGACAGAATGCAACCGAATTCGACCAATATTACCCAAAGTAGGTTCGCAACTGCGATATAATATCTAACCGCCCTAAATACCGATGAAATCTGGTTTTTGTGCCTGCGAAACGGTCAAAAGCGTTTCCTTTTGGTGATTTTTTTGGCTTGCAGGTAATTCGTCGTTCCATAACATGGCCCCGTCGGATCAATTGCGGTAATTTCTGGTTTAAATTGGTTTGCGTCGCAAAATCATCGACTTGCGTCTCGTTAACGCCGCTACCGACGGGGGGGACGTGTTCTTTTGGGCCATGCGATTGCGATGCTCGCTGGACCAACTCAGGGATCAATCACTGTACGAATCAATCAATAAACAAGCTTCGTCGGAGCGATCATGGCCACAGAAACTGGAACGCTAACTGCGGGCGGCGAGCTTAACGCTCCGTCCGGTCAACTCGTACGAGCGATCGACTGGAGGGGAGCATTTTGGGTCGCAAGTGGCGTCCCTGCTCTCGTCTTGTTTTCGATCGGCGGAATCGCGGGCGTCGCGGGAAAGGTTGCCTTTCTCGTCTGGTTCGCATCAATGATCATGGGCTTCATCCAGTCTTTCACTTACGCGGAAATTGCCGGTCTCTTTCCCAATAAATCGGGCGGCGCATCGGTCTATGGCGCTGCTGCTTGGGTCAGATATTCAAAGCTGATCGCGCCTCTGTCGGTCTGGTGCAATTGGTTCGCCTGGTCGCCGGTGCTCTCGCTCGGATGTTCGATCGCGGCGGCGTATATTCTGAATTCTCTGGCAGCCATACCGCCGGCAGACGCGCCGCAAGTCGCCGCGTGGGTCAGCGCTCACGCCAACTCGATCCCGCTGGATTCGCCTCGCATCGCGGAGTGGCTTGCAGCCAACCACGGCAAAACGGCTGCGGACGCTGTCGCCGCTCTGCTTTCGTCGGATGCCGTCGCCGCGCTGACGCCGGCGGTTCGCAACTGGTCCCTTTTCCATGGAACGCTCGGACCGGTGTCGTTCTCGTTCAACGCCGCGTTCTTCATCGGCGCGGTGCTGATGCTGATCACGTTCGCCATTCAGCACCGGGGCATTCTCGGTACCGCGAGCGTGCAGAAATATATCGGCCTCGCAGTGATCATACCGATGCTCATCGTTGGTGTTGTTCCCATACTCACCGGCCAGATCAACTGGTCGAACTTCACGCCTCTTGAACCGCTGAAGGCCGCCTACGCACCAGAGATGGGCCATTGGGACATCGCCGGCTGGACACTCGTTCTCGGCGCCATGTTCATCGCCGCTTGGTCCACGTATGGCTTTGAAACGGCGGTTTGCTACACGAGTGAGTTCCGCGATCCGGGCCGGGATACCTTCAAGGCAATCTTCTACTCGGGTCTGCTTTGCCTCGTGCTCTTCACGCTCGTGCCCTTCACCTTCCAAGGGGTTCTGGGTCTCGAAGGCATGCTTGAGCCGTCGATCGTCGATGGCTCCGGCGTGGCAGCGGCCATGGCCAACATGGTCGGGCACGGCGGACTGCTCACGAGCCTGCTCGTGATGCTGATGATCCTGGCCCTCATGCTCTGCCTGATGACCGCGATGGCAGGTTCGTCACGCACGCTTTACCAGGGTTCGCGCGACGGCTGGCTGCCGCGCTACCTCAGCCACGTCAACGAACATGGTGCACCGACGCGCGCGATGTGGACCGATCTCGTGATCAATCTTGCGGTCCTCGCTATCGCCTGTGCGGACGCCACGAGTTTCTTCTTCATCCTCGCGGTTTCCAACTGTGGGTACATCATCTTCAACTTCCTGAACCTCAATTCGGGTTGGATCCATCGTATCGACAACGCAGACGTTCCTCGTCCGTGGCGCGCACCGACGTTCGTGCTCGCTCTCGGTGCGCTGTTCGCCTTCGTCAACGCCGTCTTCATGGGTGCCGGTGCGAAGGTCTGGAACCCTGCCGCCCTTTGGGCTGGGTTCATCACCGCGTCGCTGATCATTCCGGTCTTCTGCTTCCGGCACTACGTGCAGGATAAGGGCGTCTTCCCCTCCCACATGCTGGAGGATCTGGGGCTCACTCAGGGCGACCTCAAAAAGCGGAAAGCCGGGGTGCTGCCTTATTTCGTCCTCGCGGCCGGTCTGGTCGTCGTCCTCGCCTCGAACTGGTTCTTCCAGCTACCTGCCTAAAGAAAATGTGGGCCGGGGCGGTTTCCTCCACCGCTCCGGTCTGCTCTGATCACTTTCCGCAGGCCCCACGTGGCTTTGACGGGAACAGGGAGCTCTTGATGACACTAAGCACGATCAAAAGCCGGCCAATCTATCCGGGTCTTACCCCGGATCTCAATGCGCGCAGCAACATCATCGTCTCGGACCGGGCCGGGGCGGAGGCGGTCGCCGAGTTGCTTTCGCGCGCTGACGAAAACTTCGCGAAACGCACGACCGTCATTCTCGCCGACACTCTTGCGGACAAGGATCGGCAAGCGATAGCTCGCGAGCTTCAGCCAGCGACCATCGAATTCATCGCAACCCTCGCGGACGGCATCGCGCGTCTGCGGCAGTTGCTCGACGGAGCCCCCATGGGCTTGCGCCTGTATGCGGCAGGCTCCGAACCTCTCATCGGCTTCGTCGTGCAGGCAGGCGGCGATTTCTCGATCGATCATCTGTCGATCCGGACCGAACATCGCGGCACGCTGATGCGCCGCGTGCAATGCGTCCACTGCAAGACCTTCATCGAGAACGTTACGACGAACCCAGTGAAGTGCAGCCATTGCGGCATCACCTTGCTGGTCCGAGATCATTATTCCCGCCGCCTCGCCGCATTCCAGGGCGTGTGCATCGACGCGGAAGTTCCAGGCGACATTCCTCCGACGGAGGCCTTGTACCAATGAGCGGAAATATTCTCCGGCGCGTTCGTGTCGCCGAGGTCGAGCCGGTGGCAAACCGCATCAAGCGCTTTCGGCTGGTCGATATCGATAATGCTCCGCTCTCGGAATTTTCGGGCGGCTCGCACATATCGGTCGTTATGCACTCGGGCGATCGACTGATGCGCAATCCCTACTCTCTCATGGGTTCGCCTACCGATACCTCAAGCTATCAGATCAGCGTCTTGAACGTCGACCCGTCACGCGGCGGCTCGAGGTTCATGCACGAGAACGTCAAGGTCGGTTCGGAACTCGAGATCGGGCAGCCGCTCAATCTCTTTCCTCCGGCCAAGCTCGCAAAGAAACATGTGTTCGTTGCGGGCGGCATCGGCATCACGCCCTTCATGGCGATGATGAATGAGCTTGACGGGCTTCATGCGGATTTCGAGCTTCACTACGGCGTTCGTTCGCTCGAAGACGGCGCCTACTGCAAATATCTGCAATCGCGTTACGGTTCGCGCGTCAACGTCTATCGCCAGGATCAGGGCCAGCTGATCCCGCTCGAGACCGTTTTGAGCAGTCAGCGTCTCGGCACGCATATGTACGCCTGCGGGCCAAAGCCGATGATCGATTGGGCTTTGCAAACCGCGAAGCTGCTCGGTTGGCCGGACGAGAACGTGCACTCCGAACAGTTCAGTGCTCCGCCTCCAGGCAAGCCGTTCGTCGTCAAGCTCGCCCGTTCGGGTCGCGAAATCGTAGTGAGCGGCCACCAGAGCATTCTCGAAGCTCTCGAAGAGAATGGCGTCGACGCACCGTTTCTCTGCCGTGGCGGAGCATGCGGTCAATGCCAGACCGAGGTTCTCTCCTGCGACGGCTTCATCGAGCACAACGACCATTACCTGACCGAGCCTGAGAAGGTCAGCGGCAAGAAGATCATGATCTGCATGTCTCGCATTCCGACCGGATCAATCACGCTCGATCTCTGATGCGCAATTTCAAAAATTCTTCCCGGGAGACCCTGGTATGGGACTGACATTCAAAGACGAGACTTTTCGAGACGATTTCACGTACACGAACAGTCCTCAGAACATTCGACGCTTTCCGTTTCCATTCATCGAGGATCAATATCGGTACTCGGTCAACATCGAACCGCACACACCGGGTCCGAAGGGATCTCCCTTCGAATTCCTCTTCGATGTCGACGAGCACTACGTTTCCGAAATGCGCGATCGCGCCCTAGTTCTCGAAGCCGATCCCCTCCGATGTCAGGCTCTGCCRCACATGATGACGGCGCAGTGGGACATGCTCGAGCTCCTCATGACGTCGCTCGCGCGCGATTACCCCGAGCATTTCACGCTGCACCGCAACGGCTCCGCGTGGCATTGGATCAACCGGCCGCTCGGCATCGACCAGAAGTTCACGTTCCTCGATGCGAGCACGCTGCCCTTCGAGCCGATGGAATATATCGGACGGCAGGTGCAAGGCGATTTCTCGATCCAAGACCAGCGCGATAACCAGCTCTGGATGGATGCCGGCATCATCACCTCACAGGCCGACTGGTCGCTCGACTTCGACGTCGGCATGAACTTCTTCGAATGGCACGGTCCCGTGCCACTGGCGCACGAAGCCGGCGTGTTCGAGCGCGCACTCAAATTCCTTCTCAATCTGCAGATCGGCAAGCCGGTTCGCCGCTTGAATTGGACGATGACGATCAATCCGCGTCTCGATACGAGCCCGGAAAATTTTCACAAGTGGGGCCAAGACCGCATGACGGTCACGCCGGAGAACATCGGCAAGAAGCTGCATCTGCGCGTCGAAATGCAGGGGCTCTTCAGACTGCCGCGGTCGAACGCGATCCTGTTCTCCATTCGCGGCTATCTGATGAGCCTCGAGCAGATCGTGACGGTGCCGAAATGGGGCCGCCGCCTGCCGCGCGTTCTACGTTCGCTACCGCCTGAACTCGTTGAATACAAAAGCCTTGGCCGCTTCCGCGAAATGGCAATCGCTTACCTTTCGAAATACGACGACGGCGCCCCGACCTCACCTGGCGGAGGTCCGGACTAAGTAATCCTTTCGACGACAGACCCCACGCAGAACCTATCAAAAAACAAGCAAGAGGTAGTGCTCATGTCCCTAGCCGATTTGCCACGCCAGTCCATTCTCAATGATCGCCACCGGGCGAACGGCGGGGATCTCGACTCCGTGTCGTGGAACAACATGCCGCTTCCGCAAACGTATGCAACCGATCCCTATGTGGAAGTCGAAGCCGTGCGTTGCCGGGCCGGCCTTTTCGACGTTTCCTCGCTGCAGATCTTGAACGTGTCGGGTCCCGACGCGACGAAGCTGCTCAATTACGTGCTGACGTCCGACGTCTCCAAAGCCAAGCCCGGCGACTCGCATATTTCCAATATCGTCAATGAAAATGGCGGCCTAATCGACGACGTTCTCATCTATGTCGACAGCCCGACCGAGTACCGTCTCTCGCACGGCGCAGGAAAGGTCGAAGAGGCGATCAGAGCGCTCGCGCCGAAGTACGACGTCAAGGTCGAGCGGGATGACGATGTGCATATTCTCGCTTTGCAAGGCCCACTTTCGCTCGAAATCCTTGCGCCGCACACGCCGATGGATCTTGCAGGGCTTGGCTACTTCAAGCACGGAAAGTCGACGCTGTTTGGTACTCCCGTCCGTCTGGCTCGCGGCGGTTATTCGGCCGAGCTTGGCTATGAAGTCTTCTGCACCGCCAAGGATGCTCACAAGATGTGGGATTCCATCCTGGCTGCCGGCAAGGACAAAGGCCTCATTCCGGTGTCGTGGGCATGCCTCGACATCGTGCGTCTCGAAGGCGGCTTGCTGTTCTTCCCATACGAGATGACGAACGAAGATACGACGCCTTGGGAAGTGAAAGCCGATTGGACCGTCGATCTCTCGAAGCTGGATTTCATCGGCAAGAAGGCGCTCGTTGAGAAGAAGGGCAAGGAGCGCACCCTCGTTGCCGGCCTCGAGGTCGACCATACGCAAGCGATCGCTCCCGGCTCCAAGATCACGGCCAATGGCAAGCAGGTCGGGGTCGTCACCAGCACGACGTACAGCAAGCATCTGATGAAGTCGCTGGCGATGGCGCAAATCGAACCTGCTTATACAAAGCTCGGCACGGAACTCGTTGTTCATGACGGTGGGGACTGGCCGGCGACCGTAGTGCGGATGCCGTTCTACGACCCTCTCCGCCTCCGCACGCATCCGCGCGACAAAGCCTAGTCAACATACTTAGCAAGCAAGAAAATCCTAGCGAATGTATTCTCGGAAGGACACAACATGGCAGAGCGAATAGCTATTATCGGTGCCGGTCCCAGTGGCATGGCAGTTTTGCGCGCGTTCGAAAGCGCGCGGCGCAAAGGAGCCGATATCCCCGAAATGGTCTGCTACGAGCGGCAGAAAGATTGCGGCGGTATCTGGAACTACACGTGGCGCACGGGCACGGACGAGTTCGGCGAGCCGGTTCACGCGAGCATGTACCGCTACCTTTGGTCGAACGGACCGAAGGAATGCTTGGAGTTCGCCGACTACTCGTTCGAAGAGCACTTCGGGCGTCCGATACCGTCGTTTCCGCCCCGGGCTGTGCTGCACGACTACATCAAGGGCCGCATCGAACGCAGCGGCATCATGCACTACATCAAGCTCAGCACTGCGGTTCGCAACGTCACCTTCAACGAAGAAACGCAAAAGTTCACCGTCACGGTGAAGGATCTCGTCGCCGATACGCTCACGTCATCGGAGTTCGACTACGTCTTCTGCGGCAGCGGCCATTTCTCGACGCCGAATATTCCGGAATTCCCGGGTCTCACTCACTTCCTTGGGCGCACGCTGCACTCGCACGACTTCCGCTCCGCGGACGAGTTTGCTGGCAAAGACGTTCTGTGCGTCGGCGCCAGCTACTCGTCGGAAGACATCGGCATTCAGTGCTACAAGTACGGCGCCAAGTCCGTCACCTTCTCGTGGCGCACGAAGCCGATGGGCTTCAAATGGCCTGCCCGCATGGACGAAGTTCCCCTGCTCGAACGCGTCGAAGGCAAAACCGCCATCTTCAAGGATGGCACGAAAAAGGACGTCGACGCGATCATTCTGTGTACGGGCTACTTGCATCACCATCCGTTCATGGAAGACTCGCTGCGCCTCAAGTCCCGCAACCGGCTCTATCCGCCGAACCTCTACAAGGGCATTTTCTGGATCGACAATCCGAAGCTGATGTACATCGGCATGCAGGATCAGTTTTACACGTTCAATATGTTCGACGCGCAGGCATGGTATGCGCGCGACGTCGTGCTCGGACGCATCAAGTTGCCGCCGAAGTCGGATATGTTCGCCGACATCCAGAAGTGGACCGAGATGGAAGAAGCCCTCCCGGACGCCACCGCTGCGATCGACTTCCAGACAGAGTATGTCCGCGATCTCATCACGCCGACGGACTATCCGCGCCTCGACGTCGACACCGTCGCGAGGATGTTCAAGGAGTGGGAACATCACAAGATGGAAGATATCCTGACCTATCGCGATCGCTCGCACAAATCGGTGCTGACCGGCACGCAGGCACCCATCCATCACACGGCCTGGATGAAAGCTGCCGACGACTCGATGGAAGCGTTTCTCAACCAACCGACGAAAATGGTCGCTGCCGAGTAAAACTGGCAGCATCATCAGCAGCCGAAAAGTGGACCGGCCGCGCGCGGCTGGTCCATCACCCCATTCCGATAAGAGGGCAAGATGAGCAGCGATGCGGTTCTCACGTCCCCTGCCCGGCCGAAACTCTTCGTTCCAGGACAATCGTCACTGGAGCCGGGCGTCGAACGGTACGTTTTGAAAGGCGGCGGCACCGCCGTTTTCGAACTCGACAAGGGAGACCGTGTCGAGCTCAGTCCGCTCGAAGGCGGGCAAGGCGTCGAGATCGCGGCATTCGCGCCGGGCGGCAAGAGCGATCTTGGGGCGCTCGGTCTCAAAGGACGCGGCAAGCCCGCTGGCATTCAGCGCGCGCTCGAAGCCGATAGCGAAGACGCACAACGCGTTCGCTTCGGATTGTTCCGGCGCGGGCTCGACATCGGACACGCCAAGGCTGCGAGCGTGCTCGGACCGGATTGCGTTCCGGGCGACGTCGTCGCGCTGCAGGTGGAACGGCCGGTCCTCGCTGTCTTCGGCGCGCCGGCGGAACCGATGGTCGTCTGGGATCAGACGCCTGCGACCGACATTCTGGTCTTCATCCAACGCGCCAATCCGCGCCTTCTCAACGAAGCCAAGCTGCCGGACCCCATCGCCGAGCCGCGTCTCGATATTCGCATCAACATCGCAAGCGCCGAAAGCTTCGAGGTTTGCGAAGGCGAATACATTCAGATCATCGACGTCGCGGGGCGCCAATGCTCCGACTTCCTGGCTTTCAACCGCAAGGAACTCGACAAGGGCAACGTGCTCGGCCTCGATTCCACCACCACGCGGTCGATGACCGGCATGGCTTATCCGAAGCCCGGTCTGTTCTCGAAATTCTTCGATCGCGACCGCAATCCGCTGGTCGAGGTCGTGCAGGACACCGTCGGCCGGCACGATACGTTCAACCTCGCGTGCACGACGCGCTATTATGAAGACATGGGCTACTTTGGGCATCCGAACTGCTCGGATAACTTCAATAACGCATTGAAGGATTACCCGATCGGCAGCTACAGGGGCTGGCCCGCGATCAACTTCTTCTTCAACACCAACGTCGACTGCCACAACAACATCTGGTCCGACGAACCTTGGTCGCGTCCCGGCGACTACGTGATGATGCGTGCTTTGACGGACCTCGTCTGCGGCACCTCTGCCTGCCCAGCCGACATCGATGCGTCGAACGGCTGGAACCTCACTGAAATACACGTTCGGGTCTACCCGAAGAACACCCCGTTCAAGCGCTCGATCGGATACAGAATGGCACCGGATGCACCAATGCAGCTGACAAGAGAATCGGGATTTCACCCGCGCACGTCAGCCCTCACCCGCAACTTCGGCGACTATCGCGGTTTCTGGGTTCCTCACTGCTACGCGAACGCAGGCGCGATCGAAGAATATTGGGCATGCCGCGAGGGTGCGGTCATCATGGACCTGTCGCCGCTCAGGAAGATGGAAGTGCTTGGGCCGGATTCCGAGCAGTTCCTGCAAGGGCTCATCACGCGCGACGTTCGCAAGCTTTCGGTCGGGCAAATCTACTATACGCCCATGTGCTACGAGCACGGCGGTATGGTGGACGATGGAACGCTCTTCCGTTTGGCCGAGAACAATTTCCGCTGGGTCGGCGGCGACGATGCAAGCCTGATCTGGCTCAAAGAGCAGCTCGCCAAGACCAACTACAATGTGCACCTCAAGACTGCGACAGCCGAAATCAACAACGTCGCCGTCCAAGGACCGAAGTCGCGGGAAATTCTGCAGTCGATCATCGAGACACCGCCCGGCCGGCCGACGATGCAGGAACTCGGTATTTTCCGTTTCACGGTCGGACGCATCGGTGGCGTGGCGGGCATTCCGGTTCTCGTCTCGCGAACGGGCTACACGGGCGAGCTCGGATACGAAGTGTTCTGCCATCCCAAGGATGCGCCTGCGGTTTGGGATAAGATTATGGAAGCCGGCGCGCCGTTCAAAATTCAGCCGTTCGGATTCGATGCACTCGACATGGTCCGCATCGAAGCCGGCCTCGTCTTCGGCGGTCATGATTTCGACTCGACGACCGATCCACTCGAAGCCGGCATCAGCTTTACCGTTCCGACGAAGAAGGAAGAGGACTATATCGGCAAGGCGGCGATCGAGAAGCGGCGGGCCAATCCGCTCCGAAAACTGGTTGGCCTCGAGATCCAGGGCAACGAGAAGCCCTCGCACGGAGATCCTGTTTTCGTCGGCCGGGCGAACGTCGGCGCGGTGACGAGCGCGATGCGATCCCCTCTTCTCAAGAAGACGCTGGCATTCGCGCGCGTGGACGTTACGCATTCCGCACTCGGAACGGCGCTCGAAATCGGACGGCTCGACGGCCTGCAGAAACGCTTCAAGGCAACGGTCGTGCCGTTCCCGTTCTACGATCCGGAGAAAAAGCGCGTCAAAATGTGAGGCGCTGCATAGCTCTCATGCGAAAGTGACGGCCGCCAGCGATGGCGGCCGTTTCGCATCTTGCGTCCAATGCGTGCAAGGGAGTAAACGCGCCGAACCCCACGGAGGCGCGAAATGTTTCAGGCGATCCTGATTGAGAAAGACGGTGAGCGCGCAACGCCTCGTCTTGCAGAACTCGACAAGACGGCGCTGCCTGAGGGCGACGTCACCGTCCGCATCAGTCATTCGACGCTCAACTACAAGGACGGCCTTGCCATTACCGGCAAGGGGCCAATCATCCGTTCGTTCCCGATGGTGCCGGGCGTGGACTTCGCAGGCGTCGTCGAAGAGAGCAGCAACGCGCGTTTCAAAGCAGGCGATGCGGTTCTGCTCAACGGCTTCGGTGTCGGCGAGAGTCACTGGGGTGGCTTGTCCCAATATGCGCGCGTAACGGGCGACTGGCTCATTCCGCTTCCCGAAGGCTTGAGCCCGGCGCGCGCGATGGCGCTCGGCACTGCAGGTTACACAGCGATGCTCTGTGTCATGGCGCTCGAGCGCCAAGGCGTCACGCCAGACAAAGGCGAGGTCATCGTAACAGGTGCGGGTGGCGGCGTCGGCGGCGTTGCCGTTCTCCTTCTTTCGCGTCTCGGTTTCGATGTCGCCGCTTCGACCGGCCGTGTCGAAGAAGCCGAGTACCTCAAAGGTCTGGGGGCGAAGACGATCATCGATCGCAAAACGCTGTCGGAGCCGGGCAGACCGCTGCAATCGGCCCGCTGGGCGGGAGCCGTCGATAGCGTCGGCAGCCACACGCTTGCGAACGTTTGCGCGAGCATGAAGGACGACGGCGTCGTCACCGCATGTGGCCTTGCGCAAGGCTTGGACTTCCGTACGACAGTCGCCCCCTTCATTCTGCGCGGCGTTACACTCGTCGGCATCAACTCCGTCTACCGCTCGATTACGGATCGCATGACGGCTTGGGAGCGTCTTGCCCGCGAGATCGATTTCGGCAAGCTCGATGGCATGACCCGCATCATTCCGTTGGATCAGGCGATCGCAGCGGCGGGCGATCTTCTCGCCGGAAAAGTGCGCGGCCGTCTCGTCGTCGAGACCGGCGTCCGCTCGTAACGTTTTTCAGCAATCGTACCTTAAGGAAATTACCCTATGCCATTTCTTCGATTCGATCTCATCAAGGGCCGCACCGACGCCGAGATCGCGACGCTGCTCGATGCGGCGCACGACGCTATGTTGGAAGCGTTCAAGGTGCCGGTTCGCGACCGGTATCAGATTGTTCACGAGCACGAGCCGAGCCGCGTGCGGATCGAGGATACAGGCCTCGGCATCGAACGTACCGAGAAAGTCGTTCTCATTCAGGTGACGAGCCGGCCGCGTTCAACCGAAGAGAAGCAGGAATTCTACCGTCTACTGACGGAGGCGCTTTCCAGCCGTTGCGGCATCGCGCCGAGCGATGTGATGGTCAACTTCGTCATCAATACGGATGCCGACTGGTCGTTTGGAAACGGTGAAGCGCAATTTCTAACAGGCAAGCTTTCATAATTGCAGAGGCCGTACCATGCATCTGGTTCAAGATCCCAATGCCACCGCTGCGGCGACGATCACGTTCGATCAGTTTCTCGCAGTTGATATCCGCGTCGGTACGATCGTTGCCGCCGAGCCTTATCCGGAAGCAAAAAAGCCGGCGCTGAAGCTCAAAATCGATTTCGGCAGCGGCATCGGCGTGAAGCAATCGAGCGCGCAAATCACGCGGCATTATGATTGCGCGTCGCTCGTCGGGCGGCAGGTGGCGGCGGTTGTAAATTTTCCGCCGCGCCAGATCGGCAAGTTCATGTCGGAAGTTTTGACACTCGGGTTTCCGGATGAAAGCGGCGAGGTCGTGATGTTCAAGCCCGACATCAAGGTGCCGAACGGCGCACGCTTGTTCTGATCGGAGATGAGCGCGCCGCCTCGAAAGGCAGCGCGCTCAAGTCTGCTACTTTTTCTGATTGCCGAGCGCCCAGACGTAAGCGGCGACGGCTTTCACATGTTCATCCGACAACTCGACGCCGCCCTTCGGCGGCATGGCGCCGGGATGCTCCTTCGGCTCGGGCACTCCTGCCAAAATAGTTTTGGTGATGCCCTCGACGCTACCATCGCTCCATAACCATTTTCCCGACGTGAGATCGGCGCCGACCGGGCTGCCAACGCCGCCCGCGCCATGACATCCGGCGCATGTCGCGCCGCCGACGTCACCATCGAAGACTTTCTTTCCGAGCGCGACCTGATCGGCGGTCGAGCCCGGCGGCACCGGCAGCGCCGCTACGGCGCCGGCCTCGGGATGTATACCCTCCGGCGGCAAAGCCTGACCCGAGTTGGCCGCCTGTGCCTGAATTTCGGGCGCCGCTTCAAGCGTCTTCGAGTTCGGATCGCCGGAATAGGTGACGCGCCAGACGCGACCGTTGACGTCGTCCGAAATATAGAGTGCGCCGTCCTGCCCGACTGCAAGTCCCGACGGCCGGTGCGCTGCGCCGCCCGGATTTTTCTCAGCGCCAGCGAAGCCGTCCGCAAAGACGATGAACTTGCCCGTGGGCTTACCTTCAGCAAACGGCTGATAGACGACGTTGTAGCCACCTTGCGGAGCGGGCGCGCGATTCCACGAGCCGTGAAATGCGATGAACATGCCGTTGCGATAGGGCTCGGGGAACGCGAGAGCCTTGTAGATCTTCATATCGTTCGGTGCCCAATGCGCGGGGAACCATGCGACGGGCCCGAGCTTTTCAGCGCACCGTCCTACTTTCTTGCCGCCGTCGCCGCCGTATTCCGGAGAGAGCACGAGCTTCTGCTGCTCGCCGTCGAAGTAGCAATGCGGCCAGCCGTAATCGCCGCCCTTTTTCAATGCGACAACGACCTCAGCCGGCAGATCGAAACCCTGTTGCGCGGTGTAGAGTTCCGGCCAGTTCTCATGCAGCTGGTCGCGTCCGTGCTGCGTTACGTAAAGCTGGCCCGCGGAATCGAAATCGAAGCCCTCGCCGTTCCGGATGCCCGTCGCATAGCGCTCGGCGGGCGAAAATTTCTGACCAATCTTTTTGGCGTCGTATTTCCAGACTCCGGCCCGCGTCTCCAATTCGATGCACGGCTCATGGCCCATCGTGTGCGGCATGCGGTTCTTGATTTCGCAGCTGTTGGTCGCGGACCCCATGCTGACGAACAAATTGCCGTCGCTGTCGATGATGAACGGATGCATGGGATGGTCGCCATTGATCGGCATGCCGGAAAGAACCGTTTCGGCTTTGCCTTCAGGCGCGATCTCTCCATCCTTCAACGGATAGCGATCAATGCGATCGTTGATCTCCGCGTAGACGTAATTGTTGTAGAGAGCGACGCCGGTGCCGCCTTTGCCTCCTTCCGCCTGCGTTTCACCGAAGCGCTTGACGACGTCTGCGGTACCGGACCCCTTCGTATCTTTCAGCGCAACGACGAAGCCGCCGGACGGCAGGTCGTTGTTCTTGTAATAGACGCCGCTCCACGTATTCACGTAGACGGTGCCATCCTTGCCGACGGCGATCTGGCGAGCGTGGCCGATATTGTCGGCGAAGACGGTGGCGCAGAACCCCTTCGGCAGACTGAGGCCGGCGTTGTCGCTCGGGCAAGTTTCAGCGCTCGCCTCGGGCGTGTCGGCAAATTGCAAACCGAGAGCGAGCGCTAGCGGCACGGCAAAAACTGCAGCGCGCTTTGTTACGGCAGGTTGCATGGCTGAACTCCTGTATGAGAGATCGAAGCCGCCCGGACATAAGCCCGGGCAGCATTGTTCAGTTGCCAATCGTTACCGGCACGGCTTGGAAAGGCAGCTTCGGCGGTCCGTTCTCTTTCGGTGAGAAGAGGTGGGGAAGCTGACCTTCGCCGACCCAGACGGTGTTGCCGACTTTCGCGAGAGACGTCGGGCCGTTGAGGCCATCCTTCAACGTTTCGATAGTGACTTTATCGCCGTCCACGGTCACCCGATCGAGTGTGCCGCTGCCTTCCGCCATAAGGAACGTATTGCCCGTGAGCCGCCGCAGAGCATCCGGAAACTTCAGCGGGCGTGATGTCGTCAGCTTCGACACCGTGCCGGGTGTTCCATCTTTCACATCGATGCGGAAGAATTCACCACCACCGAAAGTGTTGACGTAGAGGTTGCCGTCCTCGCCCAATGCGATGCCGTCGAGACCGGCGCCATTTTTCGGAACGAGAAGATCGTTCTCGACCCAAACTTCGAGTTCTTTGGCTCCGGGCTTAAGGCGCAAAATTTGCGGCGCGGCGGTGTTCGTCACGTACACCGTGCCGTCGGGAGCGACGACCATGTCGTTGCAGATCGTCGCCTTGCCGGGAAATGCGGCGCTGAGTTTGCCTTCGCCGGTTACGAGGTCAAAGCCTTTCAAATGCGCGCCCGCGACGCTCGACGGTCCGGGAACGCCCAGGCCTGAGGCGTCATTGGAGCAAACCCAAAGAGTTTTCGCAGGTTCATCGACGAGGACGCCGAACGTCGAGCGGGTATCGAATGCACCCGGTTTGATCCAGGGTTCGGCTTTCGCGGATCCGGGCTTCACGCGTGCCACGCCGCCGGAAGCTAGGCTGCTGATGTAAATCGTTCCGTCGGACGCCGCCGACATACTCTCGGGATAGGCTCGGTCCCCGGGAATTTCTATCGGCTTCAAATCCTCTGCCGGGACTTCAGTGGCGAATGTCACCACGCCCGCGAACAGAACAGCGGCCAAACGGCTCAACGGCTTCCAGTCAATCATGGGGGTTCCCTTGCTCCGCGTCCGGGCAATGCACGGCGCTTGCTTTTTCGAAGTTTGGATAGTCATCACGAATGAGACATTCATGACATGCGATCGCAATTGCGTTTCGCAAGGCCACAACTGTTCAATGCGTCATTGGTTCGAGGAATTCGTGAACATCGGCAAGGATCGAAGCGGCCATCATTGCCGCTTGGCTGTCGACACGTTTTTCAGAAGTTCCAATTTGACAGTTATAGTTGCAGCGCTATTTGGAATCCATCAGAGTTTAAAGAATTTTCCCCATTGCAAATCGGGGCATGTCACGCGGGGAACATCGACATTAATTGAACATCCGATAAACAAGCCTGCCAAGCGCAACTGTGCTATTCTTTGACTGCATAGCGCTTACAGAGTTGCATTGGGGACCATGCCATGCCGAGATCCTCTTGGAAGAAGCTTGCGATTGTCGCCCTGACAGCCACCGGCGGTATCGTCGCGACGCATCTTCAGCCGGCGTGCGCTGCTTCGGGCGAGCGCATCGGCGATGCCATCGTGATCACCAACATCGTCATGGCAGACTTCGCGGAGAAACAGCGCAAGCTCGCGCGCGGCGACGATGTTCATCAGGACGAGATCATCGAGGTCAACACGGACGCGCAAGGCGAATTCAAGCTCGACGATGACACGAAGCTCGCGCTTGGCCCAGGATCGCGCCTCGTGCTCGATAAATTCGTCTACGACAGCGACAAGAAGACCGGCTCGATCATTCTCAACATGGCGAAGGGTGCGTTTCGCTTCATCACCGGCATTGCGACGAAGCCGACCTACGTCATCAACACGCCGAACGCATCGATAACGGTGCGTGGCACGATTTTCGATACCTACATTCTGCCTGATAAATCGGTGTGGGTGCTGCTGCACGAAGGCGCGCTCGAGGCGACCGGCAAAAAGAGCGTCTGCCGGGTTCTCGATCAGCCGGGACAGATGATGCGCATCGACGGCGACGGCACGGTCTCGGGTCCTTACAATTGGTCGAAGCTTCCCGACGGCAATTCGGTTGCGTTCGATACGGCGTTTCCGTTTGTCATTAATACGCCCTCGATCGACCCCAATCCGCTTTTGACGCGCGCGCAGATCATCGAGGCCTCATTTCCCGACGTCCCCGCGAAGCCGTGCATCAATTCGCATGCGCCGATCCAGACCAAGCCGCCGATCAAGACGCGCAAGGCCGAGACACCGCGCAAGACCGAACCGAAGAAGCAAAAAGTTGTGACCCGAAAGCCGAAAGGGGATGGAGGATATGGTGACGATTGCCCGGGTTGCATGACCGGCATGGGCATTGTCATCGGCGGCGGGATGGGCGGTTTCGGCGGTCATCGCGGCGGTAGCGACGGCGGAAATTATGGCGGCCGCGGCCGTTGATTTTCGATCTCTACGCCTCAGTGCACTGCTAGCCGTTCAACGCTTCGGGGCGAATTTTTTCGCCAGCTCGGGTGCGATAGTAGGCGATCATGTCTGGCGGGGCGAAGCGCGTGCAGGCCGCAAGCGCTTCCTCTGTTCGAGCGTTGTCACCCGACCGGCGAGCGGCAAGATAGGCGGCATGCGCGCGGCTCACATTTTGAAATTCCTCGGACGCGGCATACGTTTCGTCACCGAGTAGCGCGAAAACGTTTTCGGCGCGATCTTTGCCGCGCAGAGTGACGGCGCCGAGCTCCAAAAAGGCAAATTCGCTCGCTTGCGCAGCCGTTCGTTCACCCACGACGATGCGGGCGCCGAACGTTTTCGTCGCTTCCTCGAAGCGGGCGGCGACGTTCACCACATCGCCGAGAACCGAGTAGTCGAAGCGCTGCGGCGAACCAACGTTGCCCACGACGCATTCTCCCGTGTTCAATCCGACGCCCATGCGCACGGGCGAAAACGGCAAGCCCGCTGCGGCGGCTTCCGCTTCAAAGCTCGCATTGAGAGAGCCAAGGGCATCCAGCATGGCGAGCGCCGTGCGGCAGGCGTTGGCAGCATGTTTTAAATCGTGCACCGGCGCATTCCAAAACGCCATAACCGCGTCGCCCATGAACTTGTCGATGGTGCCGCCGTGGCCAAGGATGATATCCGTCAACGGCGTGAAAAGGCGATTGACGAAGCGGATCAATTCATCCGCGCGCATCCCTTCCGAAATTTTCGAGAAGCCGCGAACGTCGGCAAAGAGGAGCGTGACTTCGCGCGTTTCGCCGCCGAGTTTCAGCTTATCCCGATTTTTCACGAGTTCCTCGATCAGCGGTGCCGCCACGTAATGGCCGAAGGCTGAACGGATCTCGCCGCGCTGAATTTCGGATTTTACGAAGCTCGTGAGCGAAACGCCGAAATAAAGAAGCGCCACGGAAAGCGAGGGATAAACGGGGTCGAATAGCAATCCGCCATCCACGAAAGCGTACCACGAGACCGCTATAATGGCGGCGATCGAAGCCAATCCGGCGATTGCGGCGCGCAGAGCGCCCGATCGTTCGATCAGCCAAGCGACCAGTGTGCCGACGAGCAAAAGGAATGCGAGTTCAGCGCCTGTAGCATAGGCCGGGCGGACGAGGTGATTGCCCGAGAGCATCTGCTCTAGAGCTTGTGCATGAACTTCGACACCGGGAACAGCAGGCTCGAGCGGCGTTGCCCTGAGGTCAAGAAGGCCCGTCGCGGTTGCGCCAATAATCATGTGCCGGGATTTTATATCGGCGGCATTTGCGGTGCCGTCGAGAATGCTCAACGCCGATATCGTACGCCTCGGATCACTCGGCGCGAACTTCAGCCACAACTCGCCTCGTCCATCGGACGGAAGAACAGTGTCGCCGACGCGGACGCTCTCTATTCCCGTTTTTTGTCCGAGGGCTTCGACACCGCTTCCGCCCGACGACTTGATGAATATCGTCGACTGCTTCGTGCCGATCCGAAGTGCTTCGAGCGAGAGAGAGGGATAGAGCGAGCCGCCGATCGAAACGAGAAGCGGTATGCGCCGCACGACCTGATCGCTCGAAGGCAACCAATTGACGGCGCCGACACCGCGGGCCCTCTTCGTGAGGCCCGGCAGATTTTCCACGCCGCCTGCGAAGGTGTGGACGAAGAGCAAAGGATCGTCGCCCGCGTAGGAAACAGCTGCAGGATAAGGACTTATCTTGCCGGACCTGTCCGCGTTTCCGGCGACCCCCAAAACGACGGGCGCGCCTTCGATGGCGGCCGCCAGACGCGTGTCGTTGGACGGAAGCCGTCCCAAGTCCGCGAGTGCAGTCACCTGCCCGACATCATCCGCCAGGGAGCGCAGAAGCTCTTCCGGAGAAAGCCGGTCGGGCTCGGCGAAGACCATGTCGAACGTGATCGATGCGGCGCCGGCCGAGACGAGCTTCGATACGAGCGTGGCGAGTTTGGAGCGCGGCCATGGCCATTGGCCGATCCGCGCGAGCGAGGCTTCGTCGATCGCGACGATGCGCACGGGGAATGCCGGGTCGGCCTGGCGTGGCGATGCGCGGAGGTAGGAATCGAAAACCGAGAGCCTGAGGCGTGCCACCGGCTCGGGATCGGCGATACGAAGCGCAAGGCATGCCCCGAGCAGAGCGATGGAGATCAGAAATGCAAGCGGCAAGCGGCTTAAGCCGAGATCCATTGACGAGTATCCAAGGGCCGATAGCGCGCGGCGTCAGAATGCGAATTCTGAGCCAGCAGCATCGGGTTGCCCGTAACTCTCGCACGCTGAAGACGGCACGGCAAAGTTCTGGAGTTCGATCGTTCGACGGGCGAGGAACCTCCACATTCCGGCAGGCGATCGCGATGCGAGAGATCGGCCACAGAGCTTTTTATGAACGCTTGAATTTGACGGGATGAATTGAACGTTCATTTTTTGGGCTTGCTTGCGCCCTCTTTCTGCATAGTCTTAAAAGTATCACAAATCTGTAATCATCCGAAAAGACGAAGAAAAAGGACGGGGGTAATTTGGACAGCGTGACATCGGCCCTAGGGCGGCGGCTTGGCATCCGCTCCGGATTTGCCACGGCTTTTTTTGCTGCATTCGTCCTCGGTGCGCCGGAAACCGCCCGCGCGGAAATCGGCAGCGATGATCGGCATATCGATTCGCTCCCGCCTCAATCCGATGTTCGCGAGATCGAAGACGGCGAGTTCCCGTTCGAGTTGCGCAAAATCGCCGACAAACTCGAAAGCCCTTGGGCGATGGCTTTCCTGCCTGATGGCCGAATTCTGGTCACCGAGCGGCCCGGACGCCTTCGCGTCATCGAGGGCGACATGCTCCTGCCGGCAGGTATCGCAGGCGTGCCGACGGTTCTTTCGGGCAGCCACTCAGGGCTTCTGGACGTACTCGTCGATCCGGAATTCCCGAAGAACCACCGTTTGTTTCTCTCCTATATGCACGGAACTCCGGAAGCCGGAACGATACGAATTGCCAGCGCCGTCCTCAATGGCATGAACCTCGTCGACAAGCAGGTCATTTTCGAGAGCCGGCCAGCCGTAAGCGGGCTCGACCAGATCGGCGGACGTCTGGCGTTCGGGCCGGACAAGGCTCTCTATTTGACGATCGGCGACCGCTTCCAGAAAGAGCGCTCGCAAGATCTGCTCGACGACGGCGGCAAGATCATCCGCATCAATGTCGACGGCTCGATCCCGGAAGACAATCCGTTCGTCGGACGCAGCGACGCGCTACCGGAGATCTACAGCTACGGGCATCGCAACCCGCAGGGATTGATCGGTAACGTCGGAGACGGTCAGCTCTGGTCAATCGAGCAGGGTCCGAAAGGCGGCGACGAACTGAACCTCATTACCGGCGGCAGCAATTATGGATGGCCGCTCGTAACCTATGGAGTTAACTACGATGGGTCAGTCATTTCGGACAAAACATCGGCTCCAGGCATGGTCGACCCGGTATATGTTTGGGTACCATCGGTCGCTCCGGCCAGTCTTGTTTCCTACTATGGCAACGTCATGCCCGACGACTGGCGCGGGGACTTCCTGATCGGAACGCTCGTCGGGGAATGCCTGATCCGGCTCCGAATGGACTCGGGAAAAGTCGTCAAGGAAGAACGCTATCTCCACCATAAGATTGGGCGTATTCGCGACGTCGCTGTCGCTCCGGACGGGTACATCTATTTGTTGACCGACAGTTCCGAAGCCTCGATCTACCGGATAGAGCCGCTGACGGATCAAGTCGCAAAGGTCAGATCTGATCAATAGACGTTCGACCGTCTGGCGGACCCCGCTTCCGAACCTCGGACCGCATGATTGTCGTGCGGCCGAGGCAAAGTTTGCCCACTATTTGGCCTTGCCCAGCGATTGACCTTTTCTCGGCTTGCTACCAGAGTGGCCACGGAAGAATTGGACGCCGTCACGCTTGAGTGACGAAAAGCGTCACGTCGCCCAAGATTTCCCAAAGGGAACAATTTCTTGGGGACCTCACATGTCATCCACCGAACCGAAAGTGGTCGATGAGGACGTAAAAGTCCTACATTCGATGGGCTACGCGCAGGAACTTTCCCGGCGCATGCATACGTTTTCGAACTTCGCGATTTCGTTCTCCATCATCTGCATTCTCTCGGGCGGCATCAACTCGCTGGCGCAGGCGACGTCGGGCTCCGGCGGAATCGGCATCGGCATCGGCTGGCCGATCGGCTGTCTGGTTTCCGGCGTCTTCGCCATCTGCATGGCTCAGATCAGCTCAGCATATCCAACGGCCGGCGGCCTCTATCACTGGGGTTCTATCCTCGGCAACCGCTTCACGGGATGGCTGACCGCCTGGTTCAACCTTCTCGGCCTCATCACCGTCCTCGGCGCGATCAACGCCGGTACGTGGACGTTCTTCGAAGGTGCCTTTCCGAACCTCGGCATCGAGAACAACCTGACGAACCAGACGATTTTCCTCGCCATCATCACCGGCGGCATGGCGCTGATCAACCACTACGGCATCGGCCTGACGATGAAACTGACGGACTTCTCTGGCTACTTGATCTTCGCGACGTCTCTGGCGCTCGCAGCCGTCTGTTTGATCTTCGCGCCGAGCTGGGATGTCAGCCGCTTGTTCACATTCCACAACTATTCGGGCGATGCGGGCGGCGGTGTCTGGCCGTCGGTGTCCGACAGCTGGGTCTTCCTGCTCGGCCTCTTACTGCCGATCTATACGATTACGGGCTATGACGCTTCCGCGCATACGTCGGAGGAAACCGTCGACGCCGCGCGATCCGTGCCGAAGGGCATGGTGACTTCAGTGCTCTGGTCGGCCGTCTTCGGCTACATCATGCTCGGGGCTTTCGTGCTGATGATCCCCAACATGGACGACGCCGCGAAACAGGGCTGGAACGTCTTCTTCTGGGCCATGGACCAGCGCGTCCCGGGTGGTATCAAAGAAGCGCTTTATCTCGCGATCTTCGTCTCGCAGCTGCTTTGCGGATTGGCGACCGTGACATCCGCCTCGCGGATGATCTTCGCGTTCGCGCGTGACGGCGGCCTGCCGTTCTCCAAGTCTCTCGCCAAGGTTTCACCGAAGCACCGCACGCCAGTCATTGCCATCTGGACCGGAGCGATCCTGTCCTGGCTCTTCGTCTGGGGTGCCTCGGTTGTCTCGATTGCCGGAACGTCGGCCTACACGATCGTCGTATCGTGCACGGTCATCTTCCTGTTCTTCTCCTTCGCCATTCCGATTGCCCTCGGCCTCTTCGCCTACGGCACGTCGAAGTGGCCCAAAATGGGTCCGTGGAACATTGGAAGGCCGGCCTACTCCCTGTTTGCGGTTCTCTCCATTCTTTCGATGATCCTGATCTTCGTCATCGGTGTGCAGCCGCCGAACGACTGGGCGCTCAACATCACGGTCGGGTTCGTCGTCCTGACGGCGCTGATCTGGTTTCTCCTGGAGCGCAAGCGCTTCCAGGGACCGCCGATCGGCGATGTGATCGCGAAGCGCCAGGCTGAGATCAGAGCGGCCGAGGCGGCTGTCGGCGAAACGCACTGACGGGCTAAGACCTCTAGATGTCAAAAAATGGTACGGGCCGGATCAATCGATCCGGCCCGCATCTGTTACACATGCCACCAAACGTCTCGACAGGAGTAAGACAATGGCAGACCGGCTAAAGGGTAAGATTGCGATCATCTCAGGCGGAGCGACGGGGATGGGCGGCGCCTCTTCCCGACTGTTCGCGGCGGAAGGTGCGGCCGTCGGCGTGATCGACCGCAACGAAGAGGCCGGGCGCGCGGTCGTCGCCGAGATAAACAACGCCGGGGGAAAGGCCGTTTTCGCCGCCGCCGACGTGGCGGACCAGGGGCAAGTGAATGAGGCAGTCGCGAAGGTGACTTCGGCCATCGGACAAGCCAATGTGCTCTTCAATCACGCCGGCACGATCATCATCAAGCCGTTCCTCGAGACGTCGCTCAAAGAGTGGGAATGGCTGATGGGCGTCAATGTCACGAGCATGTATCTGATGACGCAAGCGGTGCTGCCCGGAATGCTGGAAATGGGCGGCGGCTCGATCGTGTGCACCTCTTCGATCTCGGCCATCGCGGCAACGCCTTTGGAGACCGCGTACAATACGTCGAAAGGCGCATGCCATATGTTCGCGCGGTCGATCGCCGTCGAATACCGCGACAGAGGTATCCGCTGTAACGCGGTTTGCCCGGGCTTCGTTGCGACACCTCACGGGCTGCGCGAAGTCGCCGAGCTGTCGAAACTTGGCGTCGACGCGTCCGAAGCCGCGCTCGCGGTTCAGCAGGGCCGGTTGTGCGAACCGGAAGAAGTTGCTCGGGCCGCACTCTTTTTGGCGAGCGACGAAGCGAGCTTCGTCAACGGCGCCCACCTCTTCGTCGACAACTGCTTTACGGCGGTTTGAGGATCATCAGCAGGGCCCTCGCGAAATGAGGGGAAGAGCGAACCTCTTCCCCACCGTGCGCGGAAGCAACGTGCCGAACTATTTGATCAGTTCGGGGCCCGGTTCAGCATCAATCAGGAACTGGGATTCGTCCTTCAGGTTGACGCCGGTCAGGCCGCGCCGGAAGGCTTCGCGCAGCAGCCACGCGGTTTTGAACGTGCCTTCATCGTAAGACAGACCGCGTTGGCGAATGTTCGAGATGCAGTTGCGGTCGGCGTCCTTGATGCCGACGCGCGGCGAAAAAGTGAGGTAGACGCCGAGGCTGTCGGGCGAGGACAGGCCCGGCCGCTCGCCGATCAGCACGAGCACAGCCTTGCCGCCGAGGATCTCACCGGCTTCGTCGCCCAGCGCGACGCGGGCGTCATCGGCCAGCAGCACGGGCGATAGTTTCCAGCCGGACTTCACGACATAGGGCATGAACGCCGACATATACGCGAGCGTATTGGCGGCGACGCCGAGCGACGACAGTCCGTCGCCGACGAGAATGACCAGATCGGGCTTCGTGGCTTCGATCTCGGAGGCGCGCACGAGCGCCTCGCGCGAGGTATCAGACAGGCGGCGGCCAAGATCGGGGCGGCGCAGATATTCGGAGCGATCGCCGGCGGCACTCGCTATTCGCAACGTCGGAAGGCCGAGCGCCGACAGACCCTTTTCGATCGGAGTCCAATCGATCGGCGACGTCACCGCGTCGCGCGCCATGGCATGCGAGAGAGCGAAGTTCAGAACTTCGCGCGTCGGCATCGCGGCGCCCGAGCGGCCAAGGCCGATGCGCGCGTCGGTGAATTGCTTCAGATTTGCCCAGGGATCCTCTGTCATGGTCATGCCGCCAGCGCCTGTGCGTGTGTGAGAAGCGGATTGCCGGAACTGTGCGGCGCGAGGTGGCCGGTTGTGTCGGTCACGCCGATGCGGGCGAGCCACGCCTCGAACTCCGGCGCGCGCTTGAGGCCCAGCGCCTCGCGCACGTAGAGCGCGTCGTGGAACGACGTCGACTGGTAATTCAGCATGATGTCGTCAGCGCCCGGGATGCCCATGATGAAGTTGACGCCCGCGGCGCCGAGCATCATCAGCAGGATGTCCATATCGTCCTGGTCGGCTTCGGCGTGGTTCGTGTAGCAGATATCGCATCCCATCGGCAGGCCGAGCAGCTTGCCGCAGAAATGATCTTCGAGTCCGGCGCGGATGATCTCCTTGCCGTTGTACAAATATTCGGGACCGATGAAGCCGACGACAGTGTTAACGAGAAGTGGCTTGAACTGACGGGCCACGGCATAGGCGCGGGCTTCGATCGTCTGCTGATCGCAGCCGTGATGCGCGTCCGCCGACAGGGCCGAGCCCTGCCCCGTTTCGAAATACATGCAGTTGTCGCCGACGGTGCCGCGCTTGATGCTGAGCGCGGCTTCGCGACCTTCCTTCAGGTGCGCGAGCGTCACGCCGAAGGACGCGTTGACGCCCTCCGTGCCGCCGATCGACTGGAATACGAGATCGACCGGCGCGCCCTTGGCGATGGCGTCGATCGTGGTCGTCACGTGGGTCAACACGCAGCTTTGCGTCGGAATTTCAAAGCGGCGGATGATGTCGTCCATCATCACCAGGAGATCGGTGATCGCCGTCAGGTTATCGCTCGCGGGATTGATGCCGATGACCGCATCCCCGCAGCCGTACATCAAGCCATCGACGATCGAGGCGGCGATGCCCTTCTTGTCGTCAGTCGGGTGGTTGGGTTGCAGTCGCACGGCCATGTGGCCCGGAAGTCCGATCGTATTGCGGAAACGCGTGATGACGTGCGCCTTCTTGGCTCCGAGCACGAGATCCTGATTGCGCATGATCTTCGAGACGGCGGCGACCATCTCCGGCGTCAACCCGGGGGCGAGCGCGGACACTTTCTGCGGCGTCGCGCTTTCCGAAAGGAGCCAGTCACGAAATTCGCCAACCGTCATATGCGCGACGGCAGCGAAGGCAGCCGCATCATGCGTATCGATGATGAGGCGCGTAACGTCATCATCTTCGTACGGAATGATCGCCTCATTGAGAAACTGCTTCAGGGGCACGTCGGCAAGAGCCATCTTGGCGGCGATGTTCTCGGCGGCCGATGTCGCCGCTACGCCCGCCAGCACATCGCCCGATCGCGGTGGCGTGGCTTTGGCCAAAAGCTCTTTCAGGGACGAGAATGTGTAGGTCGTTCCGCCAGCATGCACCCTATACATGGCCCTCTCCGATCTCCCGTTCGCTGTCCTCAATAATGTCCTTTGACGCTTTCTGCGCAAGCTTCAAATCGTGCTTACTCGACCATCATCCGCCTGTTTGCAGTGCACGTTAATGCGAAGCAGCACCGGATTTTGGGTTGAGTGAGGATTGGTCAGGCCGGTGCCTCGAGAGATCGGCGACGCCCGAGATGAAGGCGTTCATCGCATCGTCGAACGCGGCATCGGGGTCGAGCGTCTTCAGCGCGGGAATGAGCGCGCGAGTCGCTTTGTACGTTTCGGCGTCGAGGGCTTGGAGTTCCGTTTCTTCGCTCTCACCTATCGGACGCAGCAGGCCTTCGGTTTCGGCGAGCGCAAAGCCCAGAACGAACGCGTAAAATGCGAGCCCCAGTCCCGCTGCCTGGGTGTCGGCAAGTCCGGCCTGCCGCAATGCGCAATAAACGATCTCGCTCGATATGTGGTCGGCGGGGCCGGTCGCGTTATAGCGAAAGTGAAGATGAAAAACGCGCGGATGACGGTGCGCGAGCATCCGGTAGGCGTTGGCGACGGCCTTGAGGTCGTTTTGCCAATTTGTCGTCGCTGCGGGTATTTCGACTCCGCGCAAGGCGTGGTCGGCGATGGCGCGAAGCAGTTCTTCCTTCGAGCGGAAATGATGCAGGATTGTCATCGGATCGACGCCGACGATGGCGGCGAGCTTGCGGATCGAAAATCCCTGCTCGCCGGCGCTCGCGAACAAGGTAAACGCGGCGTCGAGAATTTCCGATTTCTCTACTCCCCGCCGCGCCCTAGATTTCAGCTCTGTCATTCCGACGGCCCTTGACTTCTACACTGTAGAGAATACTCTCCAAGCCGTTGAAGACGCAAGTAACGCTATCGTTAGTGATCGAGTGCGCCGCATCGAAAATGGTGCGACCGGCCAGGGAATAACTGGAATGGCGCCGTCGGATATCCGGCTCCCGGCTATTTTTTCAAATGGTGCATCGGCTTCCACCGGTTGCAACGAGACCGCGCGTTCCGGAAAGCGCGCTCCTCATCCGAAGCGCGAGCTTTTGAGGCTTTGTGCCCGCATCGGTTATACGCCGCACTGACGTCTCCCAGCATTTTCATTCGCGCCGGCCGGCATACCGGCCTTCATCTATTATTCCGCTGGAGGGAAGACCCGTGTCCAACCGATTTCAGACCAAGCAGATCCAAGACCTCGACGCACAGCACCACCTGCACCCGTTCTCCGATCATCAGTCGCTCCGGGCCGCACAGAACGTCCGCGTGATCGTCAAGGGCGAAGGTCCGTACGTCATCGACAGCGAAGGCAAGCGCATCCTCGACGGGATGGCCGGCCTTTGGACGACGAACATCGGCTACGGAAATAAAGAGCTGGCGCAGGCCGCCTACGACCAGATGGTCGAGCTACCGTTCTACAATACGTTCTTCAAGACGACGCATCCGCCGGTCGTCGCCCTTTCCCGCAAGCTCGCGGAACTGGCGCCACCGCACATCAATCAGGTCTTTTTCGGCTCGTCGGGATCGGAATCCAACGACACGGCGATCCGCCTCATCCGTCATTACTGGGTGCTCAAGGGCGAACCGAAACGGCGCATCATTATCAGCCGCAAGAACGCCTATCACGGCTCGACCATCGCCGCCGGTTCGATGGGCGGCATGAGTCACGTCCATCAGCACAGCTATCCGGTCTACGAAGGGTTCCGGCATGTGATGGACCCCTACTGGTATGGGGACTCGTTCCCTGGCGAGACGCCGGAGGCATTCGGACTTCGCGCGGCGCGCGCCGTCGAGGAAGAAATTCTTCGCTGCGGACCGGAGAACGTCGCAGCATTTGCAGGCGAGCCGGTTCAAGGTGCAGGCGGCGTCAAGATTGCGCCGTCCACCTATTGGCCCGAAGTGCAGCGCATTGTCGACAAATACGGCATCCTGCTGCTCGCCGATGAAGTGATCACAGGTTTCGGCCGCGTCGGTACCTGGTTCGCGTCGGAATTCTATGGGCTCAAGCCGAACCTGATCACGTTCGCGAAGGCCGCGACGTCCGGGTACATTCCGCTTTCCGGCGTTCTCGTCGACGACAAGATCGTCGAAGCGCTGATGTCGAAGGACGACGACTTCAATCACGGTTACACGTTCTCGGGCCATCCCGTTGCGTGCGCCGTGGCGTTGAAGAACCTTGAAATCATGGAGCGCGACCGGCTCGTTCCGAAGGTAAAGGAGACGACGGGTCCGGCGCTCGCCAAGCTTTTTGCGCGCTTCAAGGATCATCCGCTCGTAGGAGAGGTCCGCACCGTCGGTCTGCTCGGCGCGATCGAACTCGTCGCCGATAGGAAAACGCGCAAACGCTTCGACGATCCGGGTCGCGTCGGCCTTATCTGCCGCGACCACTTCTTCCGCGAAGGGTTCATCATGCGTGCCGTTTACGACACCATGGTATGCGCGCCGCCGCTGATCTGGACGGAAGCGCAATTCGAAGAAGCCGGCGTGGTGATCCAGAAGGCACTCGATCAGACGCTCGCAGACGTGCGTGGAGAACTTGCGGCATGAGCCGTCCCATCGTCGTCATTCCTTGTAGTACCGAAACCGTCGGCGGCCTGGTATCTGACGTCGCGGTGAGGAAATACGCCATCGCGGTGGCAGAAGGCTCCGAGTGCCAGCCGCTCCTGTTGCCGGTCGGCAAGGGGCTTGCCGATATCGGCTCGGTTCTCGACGTCGCGTCCGGCATTCTTTTGACGGGCGCGATCTCGAACGTTCACCCGGAGCACTACAGCGACGAAGACCCGATCCTCCCGGACGCGATCGATCGCGACCGGGATGCGGTGACCTTGCCGCTCATTCCGGCGGCGATCGAGCGCAAGCTGCCGATCTTTGCGATTTGCCGGGGCTTCCAGGAGCTCAACGTGGCGCTCGGCGGCACACTGCATCAGGCTGTGCATGCGCTCGATGACTACGCCGATCACCGCGAGCCGCAGGTCAAAGATTTCGACGTGATGTTCGCGGCCCGCCATCCGGTCAAGCTCACGGGCGAACTCAGGACGTGGCTGGGGCAGGAGACGATCGTCGTCAATTCGCTGCACGGACAGGGCGTCAGGACGCTCGCCAAGCCGCTCGTCGCCGAAGCCTTCGCCGAAGATGGGCTGATCGAAGCTGCACGCGCGCCTTCGGGCCATCCGTTTTCGCTCGGCGTGCAATGGCATCCCGAGTGGCAGATCCACTCAAATCCCCAATCCCTGGCGCTGTTCCGCCGCTTCGGCGACGCTGCGAGAGGCAAGATCGCCAAAGGACAGGCCGCATGACGACGGACACTTTCATCACCATCGAAGAGGCGACGGCATTTCTCGACGCCAATCCAACCGTCACGTGGATCGACATCATCCTCTTTGACATGAACGGCATGGCGCGCGGCAAGCGTGTCCGGCGCGGCGATCTCGTTGGGGCTGCGAAGAACGGCCTGCTTCTTCCCGCATCGGTTTACGTGCTCGACCCGCGCGGCAATTCGATCGCGGAGACTGGCCGTCTTTGGGAAACGGGCGACCACGACATTCCATTCCGCATCCTTGCGGGCACGCTGAAGCCCGTTCCGGCAGGCGCGGGTACGCATGGGCAAGCGGTGATGGTGCCCGTTGAATTCTGCGATATGTGTCCGCGCGGCGTGCTCGCAGGACAAGTCGAACGGTTGACCGCTGCCGGACAGAAGCCTGTCGTTGCCGTGGAGCTTGAATTCTACGTCACGCGCCGTTCGCCCGATGGCAACTTCACGCTGCAGACGCCGCCCGGTCTCTCCGCCGATCCCGAACGGCCGATGACGTTCCAGTTCGAGGAAATGGATACGCTCGGCCCGTTCATCGACGACGTCTACCGGATTGCGGAAGCTCAGGGCCTGCCCGTCGATGCGGTGATGCAGGAATCCGGCCCCGGACAGTTCGAGATCAACTTGAAGCACAGCGATGCCATGTCGGCGGCGCTCGACGGCCTTTTGCTGAAGCGTGCGGTCAAGGCAGCGGCGCGCGCTCACGATCTCGACGCGACCTTCATGGCCAAGCCGCATCATGACTGGACCGGCTCGGGGATGCACATTCACGTCAGCCTGGTCGACAGCCAAGGCCGGAACCTTTTCGCAGGCGATCCGATGGCGCCGATGTTCCGGCAGGCGATCGGCGGACTTTGCCAGTCGATGCCGGACTTCATGGCAATCTGGGCGCAATCCGCCAACGCCTATCGCCGTTACGTGCCGGAATCCTACGTGCCGATGGCGGCGCATTGGGGTTTCAACAACCGCACAGTCGCGCTGCGCATTCCTCACGGCTCCGGCGCCGCGACGCGCATCGAGCACCGGGTATCCGGAGCGGATGCCAACCCGTTTCTCGTCGTCGCCGCGATTTTGGCTGGCATTCGCCACGGCCTCACGAATGGCATCGATCCCGGCCCACACGCCGAGGGCAACGCCGAGACGCTCGAGGGTAGCGCGCTGCCGACTGCCTGGGTCAACGCGCTCGAGAAATTCCGGACGTCGAATATTGTTCGGGAGGCCTTCGGCGCCCCCTTCCAGGACGTATATTATAGGTTGAAGCAGACCGAGCGCATCGCGTTCGAGCGCATCGTCACCGCGCTCGATTACGAATGGTACGCTCAAGTTGCATAAGGCAAATCTGTCATGACATCGCTCGCACACTTCGAAGCCGTCGCGCACTCGATGAGGATTCCGGGTGAGGCCGTTATCGACGGCAAGCTCGTCGCCAGCGTTTCGGGCGAAACGTTCGACAATGTCACGCCGCGGAATGGGCGCATCCTCAATCGCGTCGCGCGCGGCGGCGTGGCCGACATCGATGCCGCCGTCAAAAGCGCACGCCGGACGTTCGACGAAGGATCGTGGCGAAAACTTCATTATCGCGAAAAGAAGAAAAAACTTCTCAAGCTCGCGGAGCTGATCGAACGCGATATCGAGACCGTGGCCGTTCTCGAAAGCCTGGACGTCGGCAAGCCGATCTCGAATGCGCTTGGCGGCGATATTCCGAACGCCGTGCGGACGCTCCGTTATTACGCCGAGGCGATCGACAAGATTTACGGCGAGGTCGGCCCCGAGGCGCCGGATCGCTTCTCATACGCGGTTCACGAGCCGCTTGGCGTCATCGGCGCCATCGTGCCGTGGAATTTTCCGCTGCACATGGCGATGTGGAAGGTCGCTCCGGCGCTGGCGATGGGAAATTCCGTCGTTCTGAAGCCTGCCGAGCAGTCGCCTCTAACCGCGTTGAAGCTCGGTGAACTGGCGCTCGAAGCAGGGCTGCCTCCCGGCGCTCTCAACGTCGTGCCAGGGTTCGGCGGGGAAGCCGGGAAGGCTCTCGCACTGCACAACGACGTCGACATGATCGCGTTTACCGGATCGGGCGCCGTCGGCAAGCTTCTGATGCAGTATTCGGGGCAGAGCAATCTGAAGCGCGTCAGTCTCGAACTCGGCGGCAAGTCTCCGCACATCATCTTTGCAGATTGCCCCGATCTTGACCGCGCCGTCACGGAAGCTGCGTGGGGCATATTCTATAATTCAGGGCAGGTATGCACTGCCGGGTCTCGTCTCCTTGTTCAGGAATCTATAGCGGATGATTTCCTCGACCGGCTCATAACGGTCGCTCGCAAAATCATTGCGGGCGATCCGCTTGAGCCAACGACCACATCCGGCGCGATGGTAAGTGAAGAGCAGATGAAGACCGCACTGCGCTACATCGAGACGGCAAAGCAGGAG
The DNA here is from genome assembly GCF_052114865.1 of Hyphomicrobium sp. 2TAF46. Lineage (NCBI taxonomy): Bacteria > Pseudomonadati > Pseudomonadota > Alphaproteobacteria > Hyphomicrobiales > Hyphomicrobiaceae > Hyphomicrobium > Hyphomicrobium sp. 2TAF46. Next base: position 301,407 of record NZ_JBFRFO010000004.1, read on the forward strand.
GGCGGCGCCCTCGCGCTCGGCGGCAACCGTACGCGCGCCGATAGCGGCGGCTTCTACGTCGAGCCGACGGTGTTCGATCAGGTCAAGCCCGAGAACACGCTGGCGCGCGAGGAAGTTTTCGGCCCCGTGCTCGCCGTCGTCCGGTTCAAAGAGCCGGACGATGCGATCCGGATCGCCAACGACACCAACTACGGTCTAGCCGCCGGTCTCTGGACGAAGGACATCTCGCTTGCGCATCGCGCCGCGCGAGAGATCCGAGCCGGTCTTGTCTGGGTCAACGGCTGGGACAGCTGCGATATCACGATGCCGTTCGGGGGATTCAAGCAGTCCGGCTTCGGCCGCGACCGCTCGCTTCACGCCCTTCATAAGTACGCCGACCTGAAGTCGGTCTCGATCACGTTCTGACGTTTCCCGGAGACAACAATAATGAATATCAAACCCTCGACCCCATTTCCGACCTCCGCGCTGATCGATGGGCAGTGGGTTAACTCGCCGAAGACGTTCGCGGTGCTCGATCCGGCGACGGGCGAGAAGATCGCGGACGTGCCGGATCTGACGCCGGACGACACCAAGCGCGCGATCGATGCCGCTGCGAAGGCGTTCCCGGCGTGGGCTGCAAAGCCCGCCAAGGAACGCGCGCAAATTCTGCGACGCTGGTTCGATCTCATCATCGCAGAGACCGAAGCACTGGCACAGCTGATGACGGCCGAGCAAGGCAAGCCCATCACCGAGGCGCGCGGCGAAGTCGTCTACGGCGCATCCTTTATCGAGTGGTTCGCTGAAGAAGGGAAACGCGCCTACGGCCATACGATCCCGACCACGGTCGCGTCGCGCCGCTACGTCACCATCAAGCAGCCGATCGGCGTTTGCGCGGCGATCACGCCCTGGAACTTCCCGATCGCGATGATCACGCGCAAAGTCGGTTGCGCGCTCGCCGCCGGTTGCACGATCGTCGTCAAGCCTTCGGAAGAGACGCCGCTTTCCGCGATCGCTCTGGCCAAGCTCGCCGTCGATGCGGGCGTTCCGGCGGGCGTGTTCAACGTCATCACGACGCTCGATGGTCCCGGCTGCGGCAAGGTTCTGACCGCAGACGACCGCGTCCGAAAGCTGACGTTCACGGGTTCGACCGAGGTCGGCCGCATCCTCTATCGCCAGTCGGCCGATACGATCAAAAAGCTCACGCTCGAGCTTGGCGGCAACGCGCCGCTGATCGTTTTCGACGACGCCGATCTGGATCAGGCGGTTGCCGGCACGATGGCTTCGAAATTTCGCAACGCCGGCCAGACGTGCGTTTGCGCCAACCGCATCCTCGTGCAGGCCGGTATCTTCGACAAGTTCGTCGCCGCGCTCAAGGCTGCCGCCAGTAAGCTCGTCGTTGCTCCGGGCCGGGATGCCAAATCCACCATCGGGCCGCTGATCAACGGTGAAGCCATCGAGAAGGTGCATTCGCTGATTGCCGACGCCGTTTCGCACGGCGCGAAGATCGAGATGGGCGGCAAGGGCGACGATCACGGCAAACTGTTCTTCTCGCCGACCATCGTGACAGGCATCACGACCGAGATGGCGCTTGCTTCCGAGGAAATCTTCGGGCCGGTCGCTTCGATCTTCCGCTTCGAGACGGAAGCGGACGCGATCCGCATTGCCAACAACACGCCGTTCGGCCTTGCGGCCTATCTGTTCAGCCAGAACATTTCTCGGGCTTGGCGAGTGGCGGAAGCGCTTGAAGCCGGCATGGTCGGCGTCAACGAAGGCGTCTTCTCCAACGAGGTCGTGCCGTTCGGCGGTATCAAGCAGTCGGGTCTCGGCCGGGAGGGCGCGCAGGAGGGTCTCGACGAATATCTTGAGACGAAATTCATCTGCCTTGGCGGGATCAGCGCCTAGCAGTCAAGTATCGGCGGGCCAATTCGTTTATTGCTCCGCTGACCGCCAAGAACTTCAGCTCAATACCGGATACGAAGGATCGTCCATGGCTACTTCAGCCGAACTCCAGGCCCGTCGTGTCGCTGCGGTTCCGCGCGGCGTCGGCAACGTGACGCAAATTTTCGCCAAGACGGCGAAGAACGCCGAGATCTGGAGCGAAGACGGCAAGCGCTATATCGATTTCGGCGCGGGCATCGCGGTCGTCAACACCGGGCATCAGCACCCGCGCGTCGTTGCAGCGATCGAAGCGCAGTTGAAGGCATTCAGCCACGTCTGCTTCCAGGTTACGCCCTATGAAAACTACGTCAGCCTCGCCGAGCGCCTGAACGCCATCGCGCCGGTTCCGGGTCCAGCGAAGACGATGCTCATCTCGACGGGCGCCGAAGCGGTCGAAAACGCCGTCAAGGTTGCGCGGGCGTTCACCGGCCGTTCGGGTATCATTTCGTTCGCGGGCGGATTCCACGGCCGCACGCACATGGGCATGGCGCTGACCGGCAAAGTCGTGCCGTACAAAAAGGGATACGGACCGTTTCCGTCCGACGTCTACAACGTCGAATTCCCGAACCTCTATCATGGCGTCAGCACCGAGCAGAGCCTGAAGAGCCTGAAGTCGCTCTTCAAGCATACGGCCGATCCGTCGAGCATCGCCGCGATCATCATCGAGCCAGTGCAAGGCGAAGGCGGCTTCAACATCGTGCCGAAGGACTTCATGGTCGCGCTCAGGAAGCTTTGCGACGATCACGGTATCCTGCTGATCGCAGATGAAATCCAGACGGGCTTCGCACGCACCGGCAAGCTCTTCGCGATGGAGCACTATGGCGTCAAAGCCGACGTCGTCACCATGGCGAAGGGTCTCGCGGGCGGTCTGCCGCTTTCCGCCATCGTCGGGCGCGCCGATGTCATGGACGCGTCGAACCCTGGCGGTCTCGGCGGCACGTACGCAGGCAACCCCATAGCGTGCGCCGCCGCTCACGCCGTGATCGACGTGATCGAATCCGAAAAGCTCTGCGATCGCGCCAACGCCATCGGCAACATCATCATCGATCGCTGCAAGGCGCTGCAGAACAACTCCAACCTCAATTGCATCGGCGATGTTCGCGGCCTCGGTGCCATGTGCGCGGTCGAGCTCGTCAAGGACAAAGCGAGTGGCGAGCCGGCGCCCGAACTCACGGCGGCCCTGCTCAAGGCTGCCAACGAGCGCGGCCTGATCCTGCTATCCTGCGGCACCTACGGCAACGTCATCCGCTTTCTCGTACCGCTGACCGCGAGCGACGAACTGGTTCGCGAAGGCATGGACGTTTTCGAGGCGGCATTGACGGATGCCATCGCGCGCGCGGCTTGACATTTGACCACGGCGGCTCCCTTCGCGGGAAGCACCGTCACGACCGGCGAAGTAGAGGATAGAGAGACCATGAACGTCCAAATCAAACCGAACGATCTTGAAGCGTTCTGGATGCCGTTCACCGCGAACAAGCAGTTCAAGGCAAATCCGCGTCTCTTCGTCGGCGCCAAGGACATGCACTACATCACAAATGACGGTCGGCGGGTTCTCGATGGCACGTCGGGTCTCTGGTGCGTCAACGCCGGTCACTGCCGTCCGAAGATCGCTGACGCCATCAAGGCGCAGGTCGAGACGCTGGACTTCGCCGGCACATTCCAGATGGGCCATACGCGGGCATTCGAAGCCGCGACGCGCCTTGTCGATATCGCGCCCGAAGGCTTCGACCACGTCTTCTTCACGAACTCCGGTTCGGAATCGGTCGAAACCGCGCTGAAGATGGCGATTGCCTATCACCGGGCGAAGGGCAACGGCGCGAAGGTGCGCCTGATCGGCCGCGAGCGCGGCTATCACGGTGTCAACTTCGGCGGCATGTCGGTCGGCGGTATCGGTCCGAACCGGAAGACATTCGGTTCGCTCGTCGCCGGTGTCGATCATTTGCGCCACACGCACGATCTTGCGCGCAACGCCTTTTCGCGTGGCGAGCCCGAGCACGGCGCTGAGCTTGCCGACGATCTCGAGCGTCTCCTCGCCTTGCACGATGCCTCGACGATCGCAGCGGTTATCGTCGAGCCCGTCGCCTGCTCGACCGGCGTGCTCATTCCGCCGAAGGGCTACCTGAAGCGCCTCGAAGCCATCGCGCGCAAGTACGACATTCTGCTGATCGCGGATGAAGTGATCACGGCGTTCGGACGCCTGGGCGTGCCGTTCGGCTCCGATTACTTCGGCATCTCGCCCGACATCATCACGACGGCGAAGGGCGTGACCAACGGCACCGTCCCGATGGGCGCTGTGTTCGTCAAATCGCACATCCACGACGCGTTCATGAACGGGCCTGAGTGGATGATCGATTTGTTCCACGGCTACACGTACTCGGGCCATCCGGTCGCTTGCGCGGCCGCGCTCGGCACGCTCGACACCTATGCCGACGAAGGCTTGCTGACGCGCGCCGCCGAGCTTGCGCCGTATTGGGAAGAGCGCGTCCATGCACTCAAGGGGCTGCCGCACGTCATCGACATCCGCAACATCGGACTGATCGGCGCCATCGAATTCGCTCCAGATCCGGCACAGCCCGGAAAACGCGCTTACGAGCGCTTCGTCAAGGCGTTCGAGGCGGGCCTTCTCGTCCGGCAGACGGGCGACATCATCGCGCTGTCGCCACCGCTCGTCATTTCGAAGAGCGAGATCGACGAGCTGTTCGACATCTTCACGAAGGTGCTGAAGTCGATGAACTAAGCGGCGCCTCGGCGACGTCGGAAATCCAAAAGAGAAACGAGCCTTCAATGCACATGATCGAGAACGCCATCAACGGCCGCCGCGCCGCCGTCCATGCCGCGCGCACGATGCCCGTCTTCAATCCGGCGACGGGTGAGGAAGTTGCACGGCTTCCGCTGTCGAGCGTCGAGGATCTGAATGCGGCGGTCGCTGCTGCGAAGGCTGCCGCTCAATCGTGGGGGACGACGCCGCCGATGAAGCGCGTGAGGCCGCTCTTCAAATTCAAGGAGCTTCTGGAAAAGAACTCGGACGAGATCGCGCGTTCCATTTCACGCGAGCACGGCAAGACGCACGCGGACGCGCTCGGCGAGCTTGCGCGGGGCATTGACGTCGTCGATTTCGCCTGCGGAATTCCGCATCTTCTGAAAGGCGAATTCAGCCGCAACGTCGGGCCGGATATCGACAGCTGGTCGGATCGTCAGCCGCTCGGCGTCGTCGCGGGCATCACGCCTTTCAACTTCCCGGCCATGGTGCCGATGTGGATGTTCCCCGTCGCCATCGCGTGCGGAAACACGTTCATCCTGAAGCCGTCGGAGCGCGATCCGTCCGCACCGATGCTGATCTGGGAGTTGTTCCAGGAAGCGGGCCTGCCGCCTGGCGTCTTCAATATCGTGCACGGCGACAAGACGATCGTCGACGCGATCCTCGATCATCCGGATATCGCGGCCGTTTCATTCGTCGGCTCGACGCCCGTCGCGCAGTACATCTACGGCCGCGGCTCGGCCAACGGGAAGCGCGTGCAGGCCCTGGGCGGCGCGAAGAACCACATGATCGTGATGCCGGATGCCGATATGGATCAGGCAGTCGACGCGCTCATGGGCGCGGGCTACGGTTCGGCCGGCGAGCGCTGCATGGCGATCTCGGTTGCGGTTCCGGTCGGCGAGAAGACGGCAGACAAGCTCGTCGAAGCTCTTGCGCCGCGCGTCGCCAATCTGAAGGTCGGCCCATCGACGGATGCAGCCTCTGAGATGGGTCCTGTGGTGACGGCCGATGCGAAGCGCCGCATCACCTCCCTCATCGACAAGGGTGTGGCGGAAGGTGCGAAGCTCGTCGTGGACGGCCGCGGCCTCACGCTTCAGGGCTACGAGAACGGCTTCTTCCTCGGCGGCACGCTGTTCGACCGCGTCACGCGCGATATGTCGATCTACCGCGAGGAGATCTTCGGGCCGGTGCTCTCGGTCGTTCGCGCGCAGAACTACGACGAGGCTGCAGACCTGATCAATACGCACGAATACGGCAACGGCACCGCGATCTTCACGCGCGACGGCGACACGGCGCGCGCCTTCGCCGACCGCATCGAAGTCGGCATGGTCGGCGTCAACGTGCCCCTCCCGGTTCCGGTCGCCTATCATTCATTTGGCGGATGGAAGCGGTCGATGTTCGGAGATCATGCGATCTACGGGCCGGAAGGCGTGCACTTCTACACGCGCCTGAAGACGGTCACTGCGCGTTGGCCCGCGGGCATCCGCAAGGGTGCGGAGTTCAATTTCCCGAGCTTGAAATAACGGCGCGTCGTCGGAGACGCATAAAATACGGCGCCGGATCAGGCATATCCGGCGCCGCATTTTTTCTTCGTACGCGAGATACTCGGTCCGGTCAGGAGTTGGATCTCGCGGCCGCCGGAAGATACGGCTGCAAAGATCCCGGCAAAGTTCCGGACGCGACTTCAGCGAAGATATGGGCAGACACGCTCGACGCCACGGCGATCGATGTAAGTGCCGGTGCGATAGCTGAACTCAGGGAAGTCCCGTGCGCAGCGATCCATGTCGACACGATCGGCCCGATGCTCGGCAACTGCCGACGCGATCAGTGCGCCGCCGATAATGCCGCCAACCAATGCTCCCGGACCCCAACCCCAACCGCCGCCATGCCAGCCAACGTTGGTGACGGGGCCAGCGGACTTCGAAATCGCTGCTCCGCCCGCGTTGAACGGTGCTGCAGTTGCTTGTCCGGCTGCTACAAATGTTGCCGTCATGGTCAGGGCGACGAGCGACGATGCGATGAATCTGTTCAGTTTGATCATTGATGCGTTCCCACCGAAAACGATGTTCCTGTCCCACCAAACGCAGCCCACGGAATGATCCGTCGCTATGCCGCGAAACGATCACAAGTCTTGCTGAATCATTGAGGAAACATGAGGTGAGTTCGCGACAATTCGAAGGCAGGCATTGGATGAATCGTCGCCGATAAAACGCTCGCGAGAACAAGTCCGGCATAGAAAAGCCGGCCGCTCCTGGGGGGAAGGAGCGACCGGCGGATGGCCACCGGTGAGGGTTCCGGCGGCACGGGGGTCTCGAATTTTATTCCGCAGCGAGACGAATTTTGCGACTGGTCTCTATGCTGTCGAAACCGAGAGATGCCGCAACAGCCTGATGCATGATGCGGCCTTCCTTGACGTTCAATCCTGCTGCGAGATGGGGATCTCTATCAAAAGCCGCAAGGCCTCTTTCCGCAAGTTTAATGACGAATGGCAGCGTTGCATTATTGAGGGCCTGCGCAGAGGTGACGGGAACGGCGCCCGGCATGTTCGCGACGCAGTAGTGAATGACGCCATCGATCTCGAACGTCGGATGGGCATGGGTCGTCGGCCTCGACGTTTCGAAACAGCCGCCCTGATCGATCGACACGTCGACGAGAACGGCGCCCTTTTTCATGTCCTTCAACATTGCACGCGTGACGAGCTTCGGAGCACTCGCGCCCGCGACTAGCACGGCGCCGATCACGACATCGGCCGCGAGCACTTCGTTCTCGATCATCTCCATCGTCGAGGCGAGCGTGCGGACGCGGCCTTCGAACATTTCATCGAGCAGACGAAGGCGCGGAAGAGAACGGTCGATGATGGAAACTTCGGCACCGAGGCCAGCGGCCATCCGCGCGGCATGCGTTCCGACGACACCGCCACCGAGCACGACGACCTTTGCCGGCTTGACGCCGGGAACGCCGCCCATCAGCACGCCACGTCCGCCCGTCGGACGACGGAGAGCGACGGCGGCAGCTTCAATTGAAAGACGGCCAGCGACCTCGCTCATCGGCGCCAGCAACGGCAAGCCACCTGCGGGGTCCGTCACGGTCTCGTAGGCAATGGCCGAGGCACCCGACTCCATCAGCCCAATCGCCTGCGGCGCGTCCGGGGCAAGGTGCAAATATGTGAACAGGATCTGATCGGGTTTCAGGCGCTTCCACTCGACGGGCTGCGGCTCCTTAACCTTCACGATCATCTGGGCGGCGGCGAAGACCTCGTCCGCCGTGGGGACGATGCGGGCTCCGGCCCTCTCATAGATGGCGTCGTCGACGAAAATGCCGGCTCCAGCGCCGGCTTGGACGATGAGCTCGTGGCCGCGTGCCGTCAGCTCGCGAACGGAGCCTGGGACAAGACCCACACGAAATTCATCAGGCTTAATTTCTGTTGGAACACCGATCCGCATCGTCTTTGACCCCTCATGCTCCCTATGTTGCATGGTTGACACAAAAGACGCGCCGTTACCCAGCAATTCTGGTTGTCATAGAGCCGAAATACGACGAGAATCGCTGAAAATTGGCTGAAGGACGCAGAAAAATGGCGGAAGTAGCCATGGACGCGCTGGATAAGGCGATTCTAACCGCTCTTCTTGCCGACGGCCGTCAGAGCCAGGTCGAGCTGGCGCAGCGCGTCCCGCTGTCGCCGACGGCCATCGCCCGCCGCATCCGTGCCCTCGAGCAATCGGGCGTGATCGCGGGATATGAGGCCAAAATCAATCGCAAGGCGCTCGGCCTCACGATGATGGTCGTCGTGCAGATCAGCCTCGAGAGCCAAAACGAAGATCTGCTGGCGGCTTTCGAACGGGCGGCAGCGGCGGCGCCGTCAATCGTGTCCTGCTACATGATGTCGGGCCAGGACGACTATCTGATTACGGTGTTCGCGCGCGATCTCGCGGATTTCGAGCGGATCCACAAAGAGGAGCTTTCGCGCCTTCCCGGCATCTCCCGCCTGCATTCGAGCTTCGTGCTCCGCGAGGTCACAAGCCGATCCCTGCCGGGATCGAGCTTGCTGCGGTAGATCAGGGCGCGAGAGCGGCGGCGGCGGATGCGGGCGGCGCATCGTCGGCGTCGCGCTGATAGGACGTCTGCATCGCGGCGCCGTCACGGCCATAGATATCGGGACGGAATTCGATCGAGCCGTTGGAGGGCTCAGCCCATGCCGTGATGTAGGTGAAGTACACCGGTATCGGGCGCGTCAGCTTCAGCTCCATTGGCTGGCCGGTGTCGAGCTGCTGGCGGACACGGCCGGGCTGCTCCCAGCCGGGCTCGTAATGCGCGACCCAATCGCCGAGATCGAAGACGTTCTTTACGCGAACGCATCCGGCGCTGAAGGCGCGGCTGCGCTGGTCGAACAGGTTCTTCATCGGCGTGTCGTGCATATAGACGCCGTATTGATTGGACATGTCCAAACGCAGCAAGCCAAGGGCGTTCTTTTCGCCCGGGTCCTGCTTGAACTTGTAGTTGGCGGTCTGGGGCGACGACCAATCGATTGTATTGCGATCGAGTTCCGGCCCGTTGACGCCGTTATAGACGCGGATGCCTTCCTCGGCGAGATAGCCCGGCTCTTTGCGAAGCCGCGGAATGAGATCGAGCGTCGCAACACTCTCCGGAACACGCCAATATGGGAAGAAGTTGAGCGCCTTGATCGAGGCTTTCACATCGGGCGTTTCGCGTCCGGGGCGCCCGACAATCACGCGATGGCGAAGCTGCACCTCAAATTTGTCAACGGCTTCGAGCTGGAATGCCGGGACGTTGACCAGCACGTAGCGCTCTTCGACGCCGATCATCAGACCGCGAAGACGGTCGAAGTTGAGCTTGAGCTGCGCGAGACGTTGCTCGGCAGTGATGTTCAGCACCGGATAGACGGACTGCTCGATGCGTCCCGTCTCACGAATGCCGTTGCGCTTTTGAAAGCGCTTCACGCCATCGGTCAGCTCGGAGTCGAACGTCTCGGAGTCGTAATAGGACCCTTTCGCAGGCATGTCGCCGCTGATCCTGAGGCGCTTTCGCAAAATGGGTACGCGCGGATCGTCGTCGCCTTCGCGCAACATGCGGCCCTGCGGAACCACGGGCCAGCCACCGCTATCGACGATTTTCTGATAGCGCTCGATTGCCGCCGCGATGGCGTTGACCATGACGTCGCTGCGCCATGGCGTTGCGTCCGGCCGCAGATCATCAAGCGTATCGGCTTTCGGAGGCGGCGCATCGGTTGCGCCACGGCCGTAGCTCGGTCCCTGCAGCTGATCCCAGATGCTGATCTGGGCGTGTCCCGGCGTCGCGAATTGCGGAAGGATTTGAAGGATCGAAGCAAGCAGCACCAGCGCGCCTGTTCGCAGAACCGAAGCTCCCGCCCGTGACGTCAAAATCAAATCCCTCATCCCGCTTGTCCGGCTTTCCGTAAAACGATGCGTACCAGTTATAAAAATTCCGCGCGGCACGCTTTTGAATTTCGACAGTGTTCATCTATACGGCAGCATACGTGCCTTTTCAGCCACTTAACTGCCATCACGCATATGGCCAAACAGTGACGATCTAGCAAAGCGAACCCGTCGCAGACAGACACCAAAATGCAGGTCTGTGTTGCGCACTTGCCGCTCATCATCTGGTGCTCGAGGCTGCGCGACTTACCCGCCAAAGTGGTCGTAACCAAACCGCTTGACGTCCACGGGCGTTCCGTTCGCATCCCGTATTTCGAGCGGCCGACCGGCTTCAAGGATGCCGATCTGCGCGATGGCGATTCCCGCCATCTCCGCGCCGCGTGTGAAGTCTGCCACGGAGCCTGGCGGAACTGCGACAATGAGTTCGTAGTCGTCCCCTCCTGCGAGGACGAGCCGGGCGTGACCTGCGTCATGGGCAAGCGCCGTTGAAACGGCCTGCGAGACCGGAACGGTATCCAGCTCGAGAGAAATTCCCGACGGTCCGGCGAGCCGGGCAAGATCCTTCACAAGGCCATCGGAAATATCGAGCGCGGCCGAGGCGTGATCCCGGAGGGTTCGGGCGAGCGCCAGCCGGGGTCGCGGACGGAGATAGCGGTCGAGCACGAATGCGCGTTCTTCATCGCTAAGGACCTTTTCGAAGGCCGACGGATCGTTGCGAACGGCGAGCCCCAGCGCCGAGTCGCCGATGGTTCCCGTTACAAAGACATGGTCTCCGCTTCGGGCACCCTGACGGTGGACGAATTTGCCAGCAGGCACCGAGCCCAGCATCGTGATGCCGATCGAGAGGGGACCGGGCGTCCGATCCGTATCGCCGCCCAAAAGACGGCAGCCGAAGCTGTCCTGCGCTTTTTTCAGGCCTTCCGAAAATCTCGCCATCCAGTCGCGGGCTGGCGCCTCGGACAGAGCGAGCGTCAGAATATAGGTGAGCGGCGTCGCGCCCTTCGCAGCCATGTCGGAAGCGTTGACGGCGAGCGCCTTCCAGGCGACGTCCTCCGGAGCGTCATGCGGGAAAAAGTGTACGCCGGCAATGATGGGGTCGCTGCTGACGACGAGATCGGTACCTGGCTCGGGGGAGATCAATCCCGCGTCATCGCGAAGTCCGAATGCGCCTGGCACGCCGGCAGCGAGGGGCGCCAAATAGGTCTGGATGAGATCGGTTTCGCTTTCGATCCGGCCCGCGGTTCCTGGTTCTGCGGCGTGCGATGGCGGCATCTTTTCCAAGCCCAGCGCTCGCGCGCTTACATCTTCAGGATGGCGTTACCCGCCTTACGAATTCGTGGCCCCGAACCCGTCGCGCGATCTTGTCCAGCACGCCGTTTACGACTCGCGGCTCGTCTTCTGAGAAGAAGACGTGCGCGACGTTGACGTATTCGTTTATGGCGACGCGCGCCGGAACGTCGTCACGGTCAAGAAGCTCGGCAACCCCGCCGCGCAGGATCGCGCGCAGAATGGAATCGACGCGCACGAGGCTCCAGCCGGTCGCGAGCTGCTCGTCCACCATCGGATCGATCTCGCGCTGACGACGCAGAACCGCCCGCAAAATGTCGGCAAAGAAAACCCGGTCCGCGATCGCCAGGACCTCGTCGCGATTATCGCCTTCAAAACGCTGTTCGATGAACTCGGCGATGACGTCGTTGACGTCCGTGCCAGCCATGTCCATTTGATAAAGCGCCTGCACGGCCGCGATCCGCGCTGCCGTCCGCGGCGTAATTTCCGCCAGCTTTGACTTGCCTTTGGCGGTCATGCCGGCGTTCCCCAGAAAGCGCGCTTCGTCTCGATCAATCGCAAGCACGCGCGGGCGGCGTCACCGCCCTTACCGGCAATACCGCCTTCAGCGCGCACCAACGCCTGCTCGCGCGTTTCGACGGTGAGAATGGCATTGCCGACCGGAACGTTCTGGCGCACGGCCACATCCATCAGCCAATGGTTCGCATTGTTGCAGACGATATCATAGTGGCCCGTATCTCCGCGAATAACGCAACCGAGAGCGACCGCACCATCGAACGCCGTTCGTCCGGCCTCCCGAGCCTCCGCTGCTGCGGACAGCACCTGCGGAATTTCAAGCGCGCCCGGAACGGCAATCCGCTCGTAGGTCGCGCCGCGTTTGGTGCACTCGGCAATCGCCCCTTCGATGAGCAGATCGGCAATGTCGGTGTAGAAACGCGCTTCGATGAGAAGGATATGCGCGCGAATGGGAGCCGCGCCATTATCTTCCCGCGCCGCTCCTGGGGCTTTCTGAACCATGTGTCGAGCTACTCGATTTTTCTTGTTCCGGTCACACGCAGCCCGAATGCTTCGAGGCCGACGTAGACGTGCTGCGGCGATGTCGTGAGAAGCACCATGTCCTTGACGCCAAGATCGGCGAGGATCTGCGAGCCGACGCCGATTTCGACTTGGCGCCGTTCCTTGCTCAGGTCCGCGAGAGCGCCGGGGGTGTTTCTCCGCGTCACCCAATCAGACACGGATTTGGGACGCAAGTCACGAATGAGGACGATGACGCCGCGGCCCTCGGCTTCGATGGCGCGCATCGACTGTTCGACGACGGAACCGGTCTCGCCGTGGCCATTGATGTCGAGCACGTCGTGCAGCACGTTGACGGCGTGGACGCGCACCAGGACCGGGCCGCCCTTCCCAACATTGCCTTTGACGAGCGCCAGATGCTCTCCGCATTCGACCGTCGTCTCGTAGACGTAAAGATCAAAGTTGCCGGCGCTCGTCGTCTCGACCGGCGTTTGCGCGACTCGCTTCACGATGCGATCGTTCTTAAGGCGATAGGCGATCAGATCCTCGATGGCGCCGATCTTTAGACCGTGAACCTTGGCGAAGCGGGCAAGATCGGCCATGCGCGCCATCGTGCCGTCTTCGTTCATCACTTCGCAGATGACGGCGGCCGGCGTGAGGCCTGCGAGCTTCGCGAGATCGATCGATGCTTCGGTGTGACCAGCCCGGACGAGGACGCCGCCATCGCGCGCGATGAGGGGGAAAACGTGGCCCGGCGAGACGATGTCGGCCGCGCCTTTCGACGGATCGATGGCGGTCGCGATCGTGCGCGCCCTATCGAATGCCGAGATGCCTGTCGAGATGCCTTCGCGCGCTTCGATCGATTGCGTGAAGGCCGTGCGGTTGCGCGAGCCGTTCGAGCGCACCATGAAATCGAGATTGAGATCCTTGGCGCGAGCCGCGGTCAACGCGAGGCAGATCAATCCGCGGCCGTGCTTGGCCATGAAGTTGATGGCGTCGGGCGTCGCCATTTGCGCCGGGATGATGAGATCGCCTTCGTTTTCGCGATCCTCGGCATCGACGAGAATGACCATACGGCCGTTCTGCATCTCCTCGACAATCTCCTCGATCGGCGAGAGCGCGCTACCGCTGTGAGTGGACTGCAAATTCGTCGAGCCCGTCATCATGGGCGAAACTCCATCAGGCGCGCGACGTAGCGCGCGAACACATCGACTTCCAGATTGACCAGATCGCCGGGGGTTTTCGCGCCCCACGTCGTAACCGTCAAGCTGTGCGGAATGAGATTGACGCCAAAACGGGCTTCCGCAACCTCGTTGACGGTCAGCGAGGTGCCGTCCAACGCCACGGACCCCTTGGGGGCTATATAGCGGGAAAGATGCTCGGGCGCCTCCAAAAGAAAGCGTTTGCTTTCGCCGTCGCTGGTGATGGCGATGATTTTGGCGATACCGTCCACGTGGCCAGAGACGATGTGGCCCCCGAGCTCGTCGCCGGCCCGCAACGACCGTTCCAAATTGACGCGCCGGCCAGGTTGCCACTTATCGAGCGTGCTTTTGGCCAACGTCTCGTTCGAAACGTCGACGGTAAATTCGGCGCCATCGGCAAGCGGCTTGATGGCGGTCGCGGTCAGACAGACGCCGTCGCAGCAGATCGAAAGACCGGTTTCTTCCGGCTTGAGCCTATAGGCCGTTTTCAAAGTAAAGCCGCCAGGCGATCTGGCGATCACCTCGCCGACATCGGTAATCAACCCGGTAAACATCTGATCAGCGTCCTTCCTTGTCAGCTGGGCCTTGTCCGCTAGGCCTTGTCCGCGAGGCGGTGAAGCCGCCACATCGTGTCGGTGCCGATTGCCCGCCGCTCAACGACCGTTGTGCCGAGGGGGCCGAGCCAGCGCGCGACTGCATTCTGCGCGTCAACGTCGGTGGGCTTCCCTGCCATGTAAAGAACGATCTCGTCGGCGAGCGACGCGTTCGCGAAGGAACGCCAGATCGCAGGGCCGCCTTCGACGAGCAATCGCGTGATGCCGCGCGCGACGAGCGCTTCCATGATCGAAGGTAGCCAAAGGGTGTTGCCGACGACGCCGGATTCGATGATGTCCGTGCCGCTTGCGGCGATCGCGCTTTTCTTATCCGCATCGCCGCCGTGGCCCGTCAGCAGCCAAACGGGTACTTTCGCGGCGCTTTGAAAGAGCTTGGCTTCGACCGGAAGATCGAGCGAGCGTGATAGAACGACGCGCACCGGCGAGCGATCGAAGAGGCCCGGCAGCCGGCACGTCAATTCCGGATCGTCGTCCCTGACGGTTGCAGCTCCGACAAGGATGGCGTCGAACTCGCTTCGCAGCACCATGGCGTGAGCGCGCGATCTTTCGCCCGTCACCCAGACGGGTTGAGTACCGGAACCCCGGGCGATATCGCCATTTGCATCGAGTGCGAGCTTCAGCGAGACGAACGGCCGGCGCTCGGTGATGCGAACGACGTGGCCGCGCGTGATCCACCGCGCTTTGGCTGCGCCGACGCCGCGAACGACTTCGATGCCGGCGTCCCGCAACCGGTCGAGACCGCGACCGGCGACGCGCGGATCGGGATCTTCGATGGCAACGACGGCGCGCTTCAATCCTGAAGCAACAATTGCGTCGGCGCAGGGGCCCGTCTGGCCGTAGTGCGAACAGGGTTCGAGCGTGACGTAGATGGTTGCGCCCCGCGCCTTGTCGCCTGCCGTTGCGATCGCAGTCGTCTCGGCGTGCGGACGGCCGCGATTGGCGGTCCGTGCACGCGCGATCAGCTCGCCCGTCTGTTCATTCGCGATGACGGCGCCGACGGATGGATTCGGCCAGGTTGCGCCAAGCCCGCGCTCGGCCATACGCAGCGCGACTGCCATCATCTCGTCGTCGAACGCACAACCTCGGGGACTCGACATACCTGCTCAGTGCTTCTTCTGGATCGTGATCTCGTCGAGGGAGGGCGTTCCGAACCGTTCTGTCAAATCGAGCGGATCGTGGGCATTGCTCGCCAGCTCACGGAGAACCGCGTGAAAATCCGCAGCGTCGCGAAAATCGCGATACACGGACGCGAAGCGCACATACGCGACAGGATCGAGTTCGCGCAAGGCCGCCATGACGAGTTCACCAATCTCGGCAGACGTAATTTCCGTTTCGCCCGAACTTTCGAGTTGGCGCACGAGGCCGGAAACGAGCCTGTCAATCCGCTCCTGCTCGAACGGACGCTTGCGCATCGCGACCGAGATGGATTTCAAGAGCTTATCGCGATCGAACAGGACCTTGCGGCCCGAACGCTTGAGGACGGTCAATTCGCGAAGCTGAACGCGCTCGAAAGTCGTGAAGCGGCCACCACAATCGGCGCAGATGCGCCTCCGGCGGATCGCCGAATTTTCATCCGACGGCCGGCTGTCTTTGACCTGGCTATCCTCGCTTCCGCAAAATGGACAGCGCATCCTTCAGCTCCTCGTGGCAGCACATGAATCGTATAGCACGTGGCCGCGCGTTATCCCTTATGGAAGCACGCTTGTGAACCGAATTCACATGGATGAATTGGCTTGGGCGCCTCGACACGGGAAGACTGGTTACCGATTCCTGACGCGCTCCCGCTTTTCGAATTCCTCACGCGCCGTGTGGACCTCGTCGATATGAACTTCGACCCACGAATCGAGCTTGCGTATCGTATCAGCAAGAGAACGCCCCAATTCCGTCAGCTCGTATTCAACGCGAGGTGGCACTTCCATATGATCGATGCGCCGAACAAGCCCATTGCTTTCAAGCGTCCGCAGCGTCTGCGTCAACATCTTCTGCGAAACACCGCCTATCAACCGCATCAGGTCACCGTTGCGCATGGGACCGCGCCGTAAAGCGGGCATGATGAGAAGCGTCCATTTGTCTGCGACGAGTTCAAGTAGCGCACGCGACGGACAGGCTTCCGCATAGATGTTTGCAGCGAGCGCGCCCTGCTTCTCTGCTTCTTCCTTGAACCGCTTCAGGGGATTTGTGCCGAGCATTTGCCACCCTAGTTACTAAAAGGTGCGTACTTTACCACCAGTTCCTATCTCGTATATCCGGCAGCGGGATCTCGCAAGAGCGGAGAATGGTTCATGACCAATGTTGCCGTAGTTTATCACTCAGGGTACGGCCATACCGCCGTAGTCGCTCAGCACGTGGCGAAAGGCGCCGAAGCCGTGCCAGGTACGACAGCACGAATCTACAAAGCGGACGACCTCGTTGCGCCAGATGCCGGACCTTGGGCCGAACTTGCTGACGCGGACGCCATCGTCTTTGGAGCGCCAACCTACATGGGCACCGCTTCGGCCGGCATGAAGCAGTTCATGGACGCTTCATCGAAAGTTTGGGCAGTGCGGGGATGGAAAGATAAGATCGCTGCTGGTTTCACGAATTCGGCCAGCTGGTCGGGCGATAAACTTTCAACGCTTACGCAATTCTCAATATTTGCCGCTCAACACGGGATGGTCTGGGTCGGTACAGGAATGATGCCGGGTTACAATACGAAATCCGGGTCTCCAGCCAGCATTAACAGACTCGGATCATTTCTCGGTCTTATGACCCAGGCAAATGCGGACGAAGGTCCGGACGTTGCGCCACCCCAGCACGACAGGCAGACAGCGGAACAGTTCGGGGCGCGTGTTGCCGAGGCGGCCGCGCGCTGGAAAAGCGCATGATTATTAGCTGAAATGACAGGGCCGCGCGGCTTAAGCTGCGCGGCCCTGTTCTGAATTTATCTTACTCGCGCCGTCGACTTAGGCGTAGATCGGGAAGCGATGGCAGAGCGCCGTCGCCTTCGCCTTGACGGCGGCTTCGACCTCGGCGTTGCCCTCTTCGCCGTTCTTCGCCAGCCCTTCGAGAACCTCGGTGATCAGGCGGCCGACTTCCTGGAACTCGGCGACGCCGAAACCGCGCGTCGTGCCGGCGGGCGAACCCAAGCGGATACCCGACGTCACCATCGGCTTCTCGGGGTCGAACGGGATGCCGTTCTTGTTGCAGGTGATGTGCGCACGGCCGAGCGACTTCTCGGCCTTGTTGCCGGTGATCTTCTTCGGACGGAGGTCGACGAGCACGACGTGCGTGTCGGTGCCGCCGGAGACGAGCGCGAAGCCGTTCTGGACGAGCACTTCGCCCAGCGCCTTGGCGTTATCCATCACGCCCTTGATGTAGACCTTGAAGTCGGGACGCAGCGCTTCACCGAAGGCAACGGCCTTCGCGGCGATGACGTGCATCAGCGGGCCGCCCTGGATGCCAGGGAAGATCGCCGAGTTGACCTTCTTCGCGATCTCTTCGTCGTTGGTCAGGATCATGCCGCCACGCGGACCGCGGAGCGTCTTGTGCGTCGTGGTGGTGACGACGTGCGCATGCGGGAACGGGCTCGGGATGAGACCGGCAGCAACGAGACCGGCGAAGTGCGCCATGTCGACGAGGAAGTGCGCGCCGACTTCATCGGCGATCGCGCGGAAAGCAGCGAAGTCGATCTTGCGGGGATAGGCCGAGCCACCGGCGATGATGATGCGCGGCTTGTGTTCGTGCGCGAGCTTCCGCACTTCATCCAAGTCGATGAGATGCGTATCCGGCTTCACCATGTAGTGGACAGCGTTGAACCACTTGCCCGACTGGTTGACGGTCGCGCCGTGTGTCAAGTGACCGCCGGCTGCGAGCGACAGGCCGAGGATGGTGTCGCCGGGCTTTGCGAGCGCATTGAACACGCCCTGGTTCGCCTGCGAGCCCGAGTTCGGCTGCACGTTGGCGAAGCCGCAGTTGAAGAGCTTCTTGGCGCGATCGATCGCAAGCTCTTCGGCGATGTCGACGTACTGGCAGCCGCCGTAATAGCGCTTGCCGGGGTAGCCTTCGGCGTACTTGTTCGTGAGGACCGAACCTGCAGCGTCGAGCACGGCCTGGGAGACGATGTTTTCCGAAGCGATCAGCTCGATTTCGTTCTGCTGACGCCCGAATTCCTTCTGGATCGCGCTGAAGACCTCAGGATCGGTCTCGGACAGGTGCGCCTTGAAGAAGCGGGAGGTCTGCGAAGTTGCTGCGGCCGGTGCAGTCGACATGGGCTTTCCTCTATTTTGGGAAGTGTTTTGTAGCGCTGGCGGGTAGCCTGGAGCAAGCCCGGCCGGTCGCGGTTTCAATCATAGTACGGGCTCTCACGCCAGCGCTCAACACCATCCGAACCCGCGTAATAAAGGCGCGGGCAAGGGGTTTTGCAGCGCACCTGAGACGATCGCGGCCGGCTTACTCCGCCGCTTCCGCGAGGCTTTCCATCAGCGCCAAGGGGCACTGAGACCAGAGGTCGGAAAGAGCACCGACGAGATGCTCCATATCGGCGTCCGTGTGCTGAGGCGATGGCGTCAGCCGCAGGCGTTCGGTGCCACGCGGAACCGTCGGATAGTTGATCGGTTGAACGTAGATACCGTAGCGGTCGAGCAGCACGTCCGTCAGCGCCTTGCAGCGGACCGGATCGGCCACCAGCACGGGCACGATGTGGCTCGGCCCTGAGATGACGGGGAAGTCAGCGGCTACTAAGCGGCGCTTCAGCGTGCGCGCGCGCTCCTGGTGCATTTCACGCTCGACATTGCTCGTCTTCAGATGCCGGATCGACGCGACTGCGCCGGCCGCGATTGCGGGTGCCAACGAGGTCGTGAAGATGAAGCCAGGGGCATAGGAACGGATCGCGTCGCAGAGCGTCCGTGACGCCGCGATGTAGCCGCCCATGACGCCGAAGCCTTTGGCGAGCGTGCCGTTGATGATGTCGACGCGATGCATGACGCCCTCGCGCTCAGCAACGCCGCCGCCGCGCGGGCCATAGAGCCCAACCGCGTGCACCTCATCGAGATACGTGAGTGCGTTGTACTTTTCCGCCAGATCGCAGATCGCGGCGATGGGAGCGATGTGCCCGTCCATCGAGTAGACGCTTTCAAAGGCAATGATCTTCGGCGTATCGCGCGGCACTTTCTTGAGCCGCTCTTCGAGATCGGCGAGGTCGTTGTGGACGAAGATCTGCTTCGGTCCGCGGCCGTTGCGGATGCCGGCGATCATCGACGCGTGGTTCTTCTCGTCGGAAAAGATCACGCAGCCCGGGAAGAGCGTAGCAAGCGTCGAAAGGGCTGCTTCGTTGGCGACGAAGGCGGAGGTGAACAGAAGTGCCATCTCCTTGCCGTGGAGATCGGCAAGCTCGCGTTCCAGTTCGACGTGGTAATGAGTCGTGCCGGCGATGTTGCGCGTGCCGCCGGAACCGGCGCCGACGAGATCGATCGCCTCGTGCATTGCGGCGAGCACCTTCGGGTGCTGGCCCATACCGAGATAATCGTTGGAGCACCAAACGGTTATCTGCTTTGCGTCTTCGCCTTTGACGACATCGGCTTTGGGAAACGCACCGCGGCGACGCTTCACATCAGCGAAAACCCGATAACGCCCCTCGCGCTTTACGGTATCGAGGGCCTCTGAGAGCATCTGCTCGTAATTCATCAGTCGATTTCCGCTCCCATAAGCACGGCATTCATTATTTTGGTCCGTTTATGAACCCAGGGACGCCAAAGGACCAGTGCCGTTTCGTCGCGTAGGTGATGAAAATTTGGTCAGGCTCCGAGAGCACTTTCGTCTGGCCGAGCCCCTTAATTTGGCAGCCGGCCCCCCGGCAGCAAGCCGGGTTGAGGCTGGCGCACACCAGCCCTACGCTGCCATTGGGAAGTTAATAGGATGATGCGACCTCGCCGATACCATCCTTCTGGTAAATGTCACGCCGAAATTGGACAACGCCGTCCTCCGTCGCCCAGGCGCTGATATATACGAACAGCAATTGAACGGGCTTTTTGAGGCGGACGTCCATCCGCTCGCCCTGCTCCTTGATCTGGGCGATGCGGTCGGCATTCCAGCCCTTCTGGTCGGCAAGCAGCCAGGCGGCCAGATTCTCGATGTTGTGGACGCGGATGCAGCCCGAGCTTTCGGAACGGAAGTTGCGGCCGAAAATCCGATCTGACGGTGTGTCGTGCATGTAGACGGAATGGGCGCTGTCGAAATTGATCTTCAGGAACCCGAGCGGGTTCTCCTTGCCCGGCTGCTGGCTGTACGTGTAGGTGCCCGGCGTCACCTTCTCCCAGTTGATGCTTTGCGGGTCGACCTTCTTGCCGCCTGCGTAGGCGTCGATGCCGAACTTCACAAGGACGTTCTGGCCCTTCTTCTGCATCTCGCGCCCACGCGGGATCAGGTCTTCCGAAATAACCGTCGGCGGCAGCCGCCACATCGGATTGAAATTCAAGTCGGTGATCGGCGTCTTGAGAAGCGGCGTCGGACGTTCGGGCTTGCCGACGACGCCGGCGTAGCGGGCGACGATCGCGCCATTCTCCACGGCCTCGATCTGGGCCGCAGGAATATTGACTACGACGTATCGCTTCGACGTCGTTGGGATGGCTTCCTGCAGGCGCGTCAGGTTGATCTTCAATTGCTTCAGGCGCACATCCGCCGGCACATTCAGAGCAACGATTGTCCGTTTATCGGCGATCCCCGTCGGCGTCAGGCCGTTCGAGGCCTGGAACCGCTGCAGCGCCTTCTCGACGTCGTTGTCGAAGTAATTCGAAGTTGTATTGGCGCTTCTGAGGTCGCCGGAGGCTGCGAGGCGGGCACGCAACAGCGCAACGTCGGGACGGGTCGTTCCGTACTGCATGAGATCGTCGCGAAGCGTCTTCGGCGCCGGCTCGGGAATTTGGGGCCAGCCGCCCTTCCCCACGATCATCGTGTACTGGCGAACCGCCATTTTGGTCGCTTCGATGTTGGCTTTGGCGAGAGTCGCGTACCCCTTCGGCGGATTCGCCTCCCATTCGCGGACGAAATCCGGATCGGCGCGATTGGTCGAATAGGAAGGGCCGTCATTGCCGGTCGGGCCGAAATTGAACCAGCCTAAGCTCTGAGCCGACGCGCCGCCGCCGAGCCCGCCGGCGGCCGATAATGCAACGAAACCAATGGTCAGGATGTTGGCGAGGCGTCGGCGCGAACGGCCGCCCGCTGCCCCAGACTTCTGCTTCCCCAGGTCCACCGCCGTCCCCCGACGCTTGCGATTGCGAATTTCGTTGGAGCCAGACTATCTGAGTTTGGAGTATTTGACATGTGGTAGCTGCGGGTCCGGGCAACTTGGACACGGACAAAACAAAAAAGGGACTTCTCTGCATCTCGCAAAGAAGTCCCCGTGCGCCGGTCCGGCGACCGCGCTTAGAGCAGGTTATTGGCGTCAGCCGTAATTAGAGCCGGTAGCGGATCTGATCCGACCAGAAACGCTCGAGGCGCACCAATGCCTTGTTCAGGCCCTTGACGTCCTCATTGGAGACTTCGCCGACGGTCTGCACCGAGCCCAGCTGGCGAAGATAGAGTTTGCTGACGATGTCCCGCGCTTCGAGGCCCTTGTCGGTCAGGCTGACACGCACCGACCGGCGATCCGTATCGGACCGCTTGTAGTGGATGTAGCCCATGTCGACGAGCTTCTTCAGATTGTAGGACACGTTCGACCCGAGGTAGTAACCCCTCGTCTTGAGCTCGCCAGCCGTCAGCTCGCTCTCGCCGATGTTGTAGAGGAGCAAGGCCTGCACGCTATTGAGCTCGGCTCCGCCGCGACGGTCAAACTCGTCCTTGATGACGTCGAGGAGGAGACGGTGCAGACGCTCGATCAATCGGAGCGCCTGAAGATACTCACCGCGAAACCCTTCTTCCTGGGCCGGCGCGCGGTGACGCGCCATATCGTACGCTAAACTCATAACCCTGCCTCACAAATGTTGACGCCACCCGGTTGGCCCGGGTTTTGACAAATTGATAACTCGGAGGCCTGAATTTCGGCTAAATAGATATAGTAAAAGAATAGTAGGGGGGTGTCTTTGGAATAAATTTTTAACCAAAACTCAGGCGAAAAATTCCAGATTGGTAAATTTCTCCCTTACGGAGCGAAGAGAATTCGAAGCAACGCGGCCAGTAAAACTTAAACGCGTGCTGCCTGCATTTCTGATCTCGTTGGCAATTCCAGTTCACCATCTGGCAATGGCGCAAAATATTCATCGACTGCGCTTGCAATACTCGCATCGTAGCGTTTGGGTTTCCACGACGGATCGCCATCCTTTTCAATAAGTAGCGCGCGAACCCCTTCGTGGAAGTCGTGGCCCTTCAGGCACCGCACCGCTAGGCGATAGTCTTCGATGAGGGTCTGCCGGATATCTAGCGACAGCGCCGACTGGATATGGCGGACCGTGATCTCCAGTGATATCGGCGAGCACTTGCCCAAATCCGCCAGCGTTTTCCGCGCCCATTCCGATCCTTTGGCCTCGGCGTTGGTCAGCGATCGCAAAATACCTTCGAGCGTCGGTTCGGAAAAATGCTCGATAATATGGCCCTTGTCTTTCTGCAAATCGCCGGGCTGTTGAACTTCATGCAAACCATCGAGCATCGGATCGACCGGCTCGGCATCCTTCAATTTGTCGAGAATGCCCGAAAAATGCGTCGACGAAATGCAATGGGTAACGAGGCCGAGCCATTGCGCGTCTGCGCTGCCAATCGTGCGGCCGGTCAATCCCAGATAGATGCCAATGGGCCAGGGCATCTTCGCCAAGACGCGGCTAACTCCGACATCCGGGAAAAGTCCGATCTTCGTTTCCGGCATTGCCCACTTGAAGCCTTCGCCAGCAATCCGATGGGTGTTGTACGCGGTCAGGCCCACGCCGGAGCCCATGCACAGCCCGTTGACGAACGACACGGTCGGCTTCGAAAAGCATTCGAGAAGCCAGTTCAGCGAATACTCCGTGCGGAGGTAGGTCTTGGCCGTCTCGATATCACGCTTCGCAGCGGCCGACAGCGCGCGGACATCGCCGCCCGCGCAGAATGCCCGCGGATGGTTCGAGAGCAGCGCCACGATATAGACGTCGGGGTTGCGAGCAACGCGCGGGAGGATACTCGCCAGCGTCCGGCACATCTCGTCATCGAGGGCGTTGAGAGCGTTCGGCCGGTCAAGCGTGAACGTCTGCAGCGCCTGAGACTGCGCGGCAACGATCTTCAACGGCTGCTCGGCCGTGGCCGTTCTGAGGTCAATGTTCTGTTCGTTCACGGCAAGCTCTGTAAGTATCGTCCCGACGATTTCGTCAACGATTCGAATGATTGTTGCGATGCTATGGCGTGTTTCATCTGAACCCGCCATATTTTGCGGCTATAAGCTGCATCTTACCCTCTGCAAATCTGCGCCGCATCGAAATCGCGTCCCAAGCCGAGGTTCGTTAGCACCTTGGCCTGCAAGAGGAATTCTGCAACTATTAACCCTGTGCCGGATGGGCCTGTTGCCGGCTTTTTAGAGCGCTCGCCAAGGATGTACAGACAGAAATGACGACGCCCGCGCGCACATACGGCAGCACCCACCGATCGAGCTTCCGGCTCATCATCGCTGCGGCCATCTTGGTTTTGTCATTGTTTGCCGCCGGCACGGCTCGCGATGCTCAGGCGAAGCAAAAGGCTGTGCCTCCGGCGCCAGATGCCACATCCGGCGCCGGCAAGGCCGATGCACAGGCGGCGGGATCGCCTTCTCAAACGGCGGCAGACTCCGCGAAGCCGGCGCAGCCTGCTCCAAACACGGACGCCAATTCGTCGCAAAACGCCGGCGCAAAGCCCGGAGAGCAAGCCAAACCGGAGGCCGATTCGAAAGCTTCGGCTGAAGCCGCACCGAAGCCGCCCGCGTGGTCAGCGGCCGAGGTCGCGGATGCCAAGGCACACTGCGCTATCGTGTTGAAGCGCATCCACGCCGTTGCCTTGCCGCATGAACCGATCAAGGAAGGCGCGTGCGGCGCGCCCGCCCCCGTCGAACTCGTCAGCATCGGCGAGAAACCGCAGGTGGCGTTGTCGCCGCCGGCGATCGTGACTTGCGATCTCGCGGAAGCGCTCACCCAATGGTTCGAGAACGACGTGCAGCCGCTCGCGCGCAAGCATCTCAAATCGGAAATCGTCACGATCGAGACGATGAGTTCCTATTCGTGCCGCAACGCGTATGGGCGCAAGAAAACGAAGCTCAGCGAGCACGGCTTGGCGAATGCACTCGATATCGGCGGCTTCATAACCGCGACGACGAAGACCGCCGAAGTGCTGGAAGACTGGGGCAAGCCGCAACGGGAAATTCTGGCCGAAGCGGAGGCGGCGAAGCGCGCAGCAGACGAGGCCGCCGCGAAGACTGCGGGAACGGGAACCGCGGCCAATCCCGTGCAAGCCGCGTTGCCACTGGCTGTGCCTTTGACGGCCGGTGCTGCCGCTGCCGAACTCGCACGCTCGACGATCATCGAAGGGGTGCCGGCGTCGGGAAGCGCCAAACTTGTGGCGACGTCCGAAGCGGCCGTTCCGAACAGATTGGGCGGGCCGGTGGTGAAGCCCGGCAAAAAGGGGGCTCTCGCGCAAAAGGCGGCGCAGGTGGCGCTCGCTGCGAGCCCTGCTCCGGATGCCGAGGTACAGGCCTTCCTGCACGAAGCGCACAAGGCCGCCTGCCGGATTTTTGGAACGACGCTCGGGCCGGAAGCGAACGCGGATCACCGCAACCATTTCCACGTCGACATGGCGGAGCGGAAGTTTACCAAAATCTGCGATTAGCTGCGAAAGTCGGATTGGATTAGCATCGGCTTTAATGTCTTCGGCGGCATTCCTGCCCTGCATCGCGCGGCTTGCGCAGGAGCGCGGCTCGTGTCCAATGTCGGCCGAATTTCGGCTGAACTTCAGGCGGCCCGGAAGTCGCCGCCTTCTGCCTAGGAACCTTTGCTCATGTCTTCCCGAACGCGCACGACCGCCCGCAGCATCGATAACGGCGGCGGTGGGAGCCCCGAATTCCTTTCGGGCGGTTTTCCGGCAATTCGCATGCGCCGCAACCGCAAGACACCATGGTCGCGCCGGCTCGTCGCCGAGAACCAGCTGTCGGCGAGCGACCTGATCTGGCCGCTGTTCGTCGTCGATGGCACGGCCCAGCGCATGCCTGTCGCGTCGATGCCCGGCGTCGAACGATTGAGCGTCGACCTGATCGTGGAGGCCGCGAACCAGGCGGTCGATCTCGGCATTCCCGCGATCGCGCTCTTTCCGTTCACCGATCCGAAGAAGCGCAGCGAGGACGCACTCGAAGCGTTCAATGCGGACAATCTCGTTTGCCGGGCTACGCGCGCGATCAAGGCCGCGAAACTCGATCTCGGCGTCATTCTCGACGTCGCGCTCGATCCCTACACGAGCCACGGACACGACGGCTTGCTCATCGGCGACGAAATCGCAAACGACGAGACGAACGTGGCGCTCGTCAAGCAAGCGCTCGTGCAAGCGGAAGCGGGCGCCGACGTTCTCGCGCCGTCCGACATGATGGACGGACGCATCGGCGTCATTCGCAGCGCGCTCGAAACGGCGGGCTTCAAGCACACGCAGATCATGTCCTACGCGGCCAAGTACGCGTCCGCGTTCTATGGTCCGTTCCGGGATGCCGTCGGCTCGTCGGGGCTTCTGAAGGGGGACAAGCGCACCTATCAGATGGACCCGGCGAACAGCGAGGAAGCCTTGCGCGAGGTCGCCATCGATCTCGAAGAAGGCGCGGACATGGTGATGGTGAAGCCGGGCATGCCGTATCTCGACATCGTGCGCCGCGTATCGGACACTTTCGGCGTGCCGACGTTCGCCTATCAGGTGTCGGGCGAGTACGCGATGCTCGCTGCGGCGTTTGAAAAAGGCTGGCTCGATCCGGACAAGACGATGCTCGAGAGCCTGCTTGCGTTCAAACGCGCGGGTGCTTCCGGCGTGCTGACGTATTTCGCGCCGAAGGTGGCCAAGCTACTGGCGGAATAGCGGCCTTCGTCATTCTCGAGCGGACGAGCGGCGCGAGGCCGATCGGGAATCCAGCGTTAGACTCGCCGGTGGCGCGATATTGCGTCTTCAACCCTCTTAACGTTGGATCCCCGGACTTCGACGTGGCTTTGCCGCGCTCGTCCGAGGATGACGATGGCGGCGTTCTAACTGCCAACGTCCGAAGGCATTTGATCTAGAGCATGTCGGGCATCGCCGGAGCGTGAGAAGCTGCGCCTGAACACGAAGTATGCGTAATGGCTATGGCTGCGCCACGCGATGGAGATCTCGTTATGGATGAAGGCATCCGACGAAAGATTCTGAATCTTCTCGACCAGAACAGGATCATGACGGTCGCGACGGTGAGGCCTGACGGCTGGCCTCAGGCCACCACTGTCGGCTACGTCAACGAGGGCTTGTTGCTCTATTTTCTTTGCGCAAAAGACAGTCAAAAAGCGGCAAATCTCGCGCATGACAATCGCGTGTCGCTGACGATAGGCCACGACGCATCCCAGCTCATGCAAATCGAAGGACTATCGATGGCGGCACGCGCGGAGGCGGTCACGGATCGAAGCGAGGCCGAGAAAGTACTGGCCAAGCTTCCAAATAAATATCCGCAGCAGGCTGGCCTAACGTTCGCAATGCCAAAGCCAGAAGACATCTGCATTTTCCGCGTCACGCCAGCCGTCATCTCCGTTCTCGACTATTCCAAAGGCTTTGGACACACGGACCTTGTGACGGTCAGCGATAGTCGCCATTCGATTTGACCAAGGATGGACGGTTCGCGAAAGCGGCTCTGAGTTCGCTGGCAGTTCTAGCGGCGAACGCGGCGGCGGAAATCCTGATCGGCGGCGGCGTCGCCGTTATCCTGAAAACCCGTCTCAGGTGCAGCCTGACCCGGCGCATCTGCAGGCGCTTCGGTGACGGTGCGCGGCGTACCCGCGGGCGGCTGTTCGGCGATGGTCCGGCTCGGTTTGTTGCATTCCGTCAGCCAGACGTCATACGTCGGATGCTCGAGGCCATAGATGCCGGGGCTTTCCGCGAACATCCAGCCGGTGAAGATCCGCTTTTCCGAACCGTCGAGCTGCGTTTCGTCGATCTCGACGAATGTCGTGGTCTTGGGTTCTTCGGTCGGCGGACGAGAATAACAGGCGCGGGGCGTGATTTTCAAAGCACCGAAGACGGACGTCTGGCCGATCGCCACTTCGAATTTCGAAATGTGGGCCGTAACCTTGTCGAGCGCGGAAAAGACCGCGACTTGATTTTCAATGCGATCGGCATGGGCGGGCACCGATGCGACGCTCGTCAAGGCGGCGAGCATAAACGGCAGCGACACGGCAGCCATTCTGCGCCGGAGTGGCCCTACGCTCGGCGCAAGTTTCAAAAGCAAGGGCGTTCTCAATTCAAAATCCAGTTGGGGGCGCTTGCCCAGCGAGGCCATCGCTTGGGCCTCAAAACGGGCGAATTTTCGATGGGCGCGATCAGTGCGGCTTCCAGGCCTTATAATCGCTGGTCGACTTCGCGCGCTCGCCCTTGCCCAGGATCGAGCCTTTCGGACGATATGCGCCCGGCGTGCCGGTCAGGTTCATCTGATGCGGCTTCTCCCAGGGGCGCCGCTGATAGCGCTCGTCGGTCGGCAGCGTATCAACCGTGTAATGGAGCCAGCCGTGCCACTCGGGGGGCACTTGGCTTGCCTCGGAGAGCTTCGGATAAATGACCCAGCGCGCCGGAACGCCAAGCGGGCCGACGCCGCTCTTCTGCACAAAATAGCGATTTCCGAACTGGTCCTGGCCGACGAGCTTGCCTTTGCGCCAGGTGAAGAATCTCGTGCCCCAGGTGTTGCCGCCCCACCAGCTGAAGATCTCGCTGAGTAAGCTCATGTCCTTAGGGTCCTTTTTCTCGCCGCCGCTGGCGTTGGACTTAGCTGCTCTGCAGTGCACATGTCCAGACGGTAGGGAGGCGATGCAGTGGCGCAACATCGGAGATGCGGAATCGCACTAAGCTCTTGGCCGTCGGCTGAGCAAAACGGCTCCATTCACCTTCGTCCACATGGCGGACGCGATTTTATCAAGGTGAAACATAAGGGTTTGCGCCGGATTTGGGGCGACCCGCTGGAAGTTGCTAACACCACTAGATGTAGTGCTCTGTTGCCTCTGCCACCCCAATATATATCCCAGAATGCGTGACGTGCGGCTCGAATCGTCCTAGCTTTGTGACTGTGCGGCGAACGTGCGACGGTCCGAAGGGGGAGTTGTGGATCGCGCTATCGCCGAGTTGAGACCAACCGTTTTCAAGCGTTCTTTCCAGTCGCGTTCAGAGTAGCGCACGAGCACCTCGTCGCCATCAAACACCTTTGTGGTCGGCAAAACGCCGGCAGATCGCGGTCATCGACCGTCGTCGCTGGTGCAGGAGGTGTGCGCTCTGAACTCGGCCCGTTTGTGTGCGTCAGTCATGCGTTGTCATCCCGCCAAGTATCGGAAAGCAGGGTCCGATTCGAGGCGTTCCATTCCATACGGCAAGTGGACCAAGGTCCGTCTGCCGCGAAATCTCGGGGGCACCTACCTATGAAGATTACACGGCGTTTCACTGAAGCCGGAAACTCGCCTTATGCCTCGATCCCGTTCCGGCGTGCGACCTCCGAAATCAAGAATCCCGACGGCTCTGTCGTTTTCAAGCTCGCTGGCTTCGACGTTCCCGAGCACTTCAGCCAAGTGGCAGCAGACATTCTGGCTCAGAAATACTTCCGCAAGGCCGGCGTGGCGCGTCGCTTGCGCCGTTGTGAAGAGACGCAGGTTCCCTCGTGGCTCTGGCGCTCGGCTCCGGATGAAGCCGCGCTCGCCGAACTTCCCGAGAATGAGCGCTTCGGCGGCGAGACAGATGCGCGGCAGGTGTTCGACCGCCTCGCCGGCACATGGACCTATTGGGGCTGGAAGGGCGGCTACTTCACGTCCGAAAGCGATGCGCAGGCCTTCTTCGACGAGCTTCGCTATATGCTCGCGATGCAGATGGCGGCGCCGAACTCGCCACAGTGGTTCAACACCGGCCTGCACTGGGCCTACGGCATCGACGGCCCCGGCCAGGGACACATGTATGTCGATTATCAGACGGGTGAGCTGGTCCACTCGTCGTCCGCTTATGAGCATCCGCAGCCGCACGCCTGTTTCATCCAGTCCGTCGCCGACGATCTCGTCAACGAGGGCGGCATCATGGATCTCTGGGTCCGCGAGGCGCGTCTCTTTAAATACGGCTCCGGCACGGGTTCGAACTTCTCCTCGCTCCGCGGCGCCAATGAAAAGCTGTCGGGCGGCGGACGCTCGTCGGGCCTGATGAGCTTCCTGAAGATCGGTGACCGTGCGGCGGGCGCCATCAAGTCCGGCGGCACGACGCGCCGCGCGGCCAAGATGGTCGTCGTCGACGTCGATCATCCGGATATCGAGGAATACATCACCTGGAAGGTACGCGAGGAGCAGAAGGTTGCGGCCCTCGTTACCGGTTCGAAGATCTGCCAGAAGCGGCTTAAGGCCGTCATGAAGGCTTGCGTCAACTGCGAAGCCGAGGGCGACGCCTGCTTCGAGCCGACGAAAAATCCGAAGCTCAAGATCGCGATCCGCGAAGCCAAGCGCGACGGCGTTCCGCAGAACTACATCCTGCGCGTCGTCCAGTTCGCCAAGCAGGGTTACAAGGATATCGCGTTCGACACCTATGACACGGACTGGGACAGCGAGGCCTATCTGACGGTCGCCGGGCAGAACTCGAACAACTCGGTTCGCGTCACCGACGAGTTCCTCAATGCCGTCGCCGACGACAAGGAGTGGAACCTTCGCGCCCGGCTCAACGACAAGATCACGAAAACCATCCGCGCCCAGGATCTCTGGGAGCAGATCGGCTTCGCAGCGTGGGCCTCGGCCGATCCCGGCATCCAGTTCCACACGACGATCAACGACTGGCACACGTGCCCGCAGTCGGGGCCGATCCGCGCCTCGAATCCGTGCTCGGAGTACATGTTCCTCGACGATACGGCGTGCAATCTCGCGTCGCTCAATCTCCTGCGCTTCCGCCGGGACGATAAGTCGTTCGACATCGAAGCCTACGAGCACGGCTGCCGCCTGTGGACGATCGTGCTCGAGATCTCGGTGCTGATGGCGCAGTTCCCGTCGCGCCAGATTGCTGAACTGTCCTACCGTTACCGCACGCTCGGCCTTGGCTTCGCGAACATCGGCGGCTTGCTGATGTCGGCGGGCATTCCTTACGACTCGACCGAGGGCCGTGCGATCTGCGGCGCGATTTCCGCGATCATGACCGGTGTCGCCTACGCGACGAGCGCGGAAATGTCGGCGGAACTCGGACCGTTCCCGGGATACGAACCGAACGCGCAGGACATGCTGCGGGTGATGCGCAACCATCGCCGCGCGGCGCACGGTGAATCGGAGTTCTACGAGAAGCTTGCAACGGCACCCGTTCCGCTCGACCACGCGTCGTTGAAGGACGAGCGCCTGGGAGAGGCTGCAAAGCGGGCCTGGGACAGCGCCCTCGAACTCGGCCAGGAGCACGGCTATCGCAACGCGCAGGCCACCGTCGTCGCGCCGACCGGCACGATCGGCCTCGTGATGGACTGCGATACGACCGGCATCGAACCCGACTTCGCGCTCGTCAAATTCAAGAAGCTCGCGGGCGGCGGCTACTTCAAGATCATCAACCAGTCAGTGCCGGAAGCGCTGCGCGCCCTCGGATATCGCGAAAACCAGATTGCGGAGATCGAAGTCTACGCCGTCGGTCACGGGTCGCTTGCTCAAGCACCTGCGATCAACACGCAGACGCTCAAAGCCCGCGGCTTCACCGATGACGCGCTCGCCAAGATCGAGAAGGGTCTCGGCACGGCGTTCGACATCAAGTTCGTGTTCAACCGCTGGACGCTCGGCGACGAGTTCATGACCGGCAAACTCGGCGTTCCGGCCGACAAGCTCAATGATCCGTCATTCGATCTCTTCGCGCATCTCGGCTTTTCGAAGCACGACGTCGACGCTGCGAACGAGCACGTCTGCGGAGCGATGACGCTCGAAGGTGCGCCGCATCTCAAAGCCGAGCATCTGCCGGTGTTCGACTGCGCCAATCCGTGCGGCAAGAAAGGCAAGCGCTACCTGTCGGTCGAGAGCCACATCCGCATGATGGCGGCGTCGCAACCGTTCATCTCGGGCGCCATCTCGAAGACGATCAACATGCCGAACGACGCGACAGTCGAGGATTGCAAGCAGTCCTACATGCTGTCGTGGAAGCTGGCGCTTAAAGCCAACGCGCTCTATCGCGACGGCTCGAAGCTCTCGCAGCCGTTGAACAGCCAGATCCTGGGCGACGACGTGGAGGATGCCGAGGAAGCCGCCGACGCGCTGATGGCGCAGCCGATGGCGGCACGCACGGCAACTGTAACGGAAAAGATCGTCGAGAAGATCGTCGAGCGCGTCATCTACCTCGAAAAGGAGAAGGCGCAGGGCCGCGACAAGCTGCCGGGCCGGCGCAAGGGCTATACGCAGAAAGCGTCCGTCGGCGGGCACAAGGTCTATCTGCGCACCGGCGAATACGATGACGGCCGCGTCGGCGAGATCTTCATCGACATGCACAAGGAAGGCGCCGCCTTCCGCTCGCTGATGAACAACTTCGCCATCGCCATCTCGCTCGGTCTGCAATATGGCGTGCCGCTGGAGGAATACGTGGAGGCCTTCACCTTCACGCGCTTCGAGCCGGCCGGCCTCGTGCAGGGCAACGAGACGATCAAGAACGCGACGTCGATCCTCGACTACATCTTCCGCGAATTGGCGGTGTCGTACCTCGGCCGTCACGACCTCGCGCACGTCGATCCGCGCGAGATCGTCGGTGAGACGGGTCTCGGCTCTAGCGACGACACGACGGACGAGCAGCTGGCGTTCGATCTGCCGGAAAGCGTGACGAAGATGGTGTCGAAGGGTCTCGTGCGCGGCGCGCCGGTCGTTCGCCTCGCGAGCCGGACGACGACGAACGTATCCGGAGCGAAGGCATCGTCGCTTGGTGCGGCCGCCGTTCAAAGCGAGAGCTACGATGTGACGTCGCGCTACGTCGAGCAGACGCTGACGCACGGCGCCAACGCTCTCTCGGTTGCGAGCGAAGAGTTGCACGCGGCGGTTTCGTCAGGTCCGGTTCTGACGAAGTCGGAGCTCTTCAAGCAGCGCGTCTCGGAAGCGAAATTGCGTGGCTATGAAGGTGTTTCGTGCAGCGAGTGCCACAACTTCACGATGGTGCGGAACGGCACCTGCCTGAAGTGCGACACGTGCGGCAGCACGAGCGGGTGCAGCTGAGTATTTGCGAGGTGCCGGCCCAGTCGGCACCTCTTGTTCTTCGTGCGTATTGGAGGAAACTAAATGGCAGCGAGATCGCGAAACAAAGCAGCCCAGAGCCCGAACGGTGAAATGTTTGCTCTTATAGCGGGCGCGGTCGGGTTCGCTGTGGACATGGTCGGTCTCGTCTGCATCATTTCGGGCTTCGTTACGTTGCCCGCCGAATCATTTCTCAAGAATAATCCGTTCGCGCTGGCAGTGATTTCATTGTGTTCAATAGTCTATAGCCTACTGCTATTGCTGTATTTCATCCGCAGAAAAGTACAAAGGCGTTGGCACGCTCAAAGAACCTACTTGTCCAAAGACGCCGATGAGAGATGGATGCTAACAGCGGCGTACCTTCTTTGGATTCCGATTTTCTTAGTTTGGTCTATCGCGATTTGGAACGCTGGGGTGGACGCTGGCTATCAAGCCCCCGGCATTGGTATGGTGTTTCTGATATTTTGCTTTTTTGGATTGCCTTTGGGGGGCACATACCTTTGCGATTTTGTTCGCCATTTCGACTTGGCTCTCAATCCAGAAGAAGGTTGGACTCTTGAACAGGCTCGAAAATAGGGCTCAGATTCCACGCGATCAAAAATCAGTTCGTAGCCCCACGCCAACGCGTCCCGAGATCTAGCGTGCGTCTCGTCGAAGACGACCGAATTCCTTCAAGGCGCCTCGCAAGTGGCGCCTTGTTTGTTTTTGGCTTGTCTGGATCCCGGCCTTCGCCGGGATGACGGTGTTTCAGGATTTGCCCCAAAAAACAAAAACCCGCCAAGGGCACTCTCCGAACGCGAAAACGGAAAGTGCCCTTGACGGCTGATAACGCTATCCCGCCCCCCGGCCGGAACGCGATCAGGGGTCAGTGCTTGTCCTTGTCCTTCTTAGCCTTGTGCGCGTGAACTTTGTGCGCTTTGGGCTTCTTCGGCTGCACTTGCGCGACCTTGTGCTTTTTCACGTGGTGCGCATGGGCGGCCTTTTTCTTCTTCTCGTCCTTGTCGGCTTTGGCGAGGGTCGCAACCGAGCCATGTGCATGTAGCTTCGGCGCCGATGTCGCGGCCTGCGCAGACACGCTCGCCCCCAGAGCGAACGCTCCGAGCAAAATCAATTTCACGATCTTCATTCTTGGTCTCTCCCCGAGAGGTGCTCACAGCCTGGTCCTGAGCTGCTCTGCCACGCTACGGAGGGGTTCCCGAAAAGAGAAAGAAGAAGAATTGAAATGCTCCGAAGGTAATTTGCTTTGCGCGCCCGCGGGGCCTGGGTCCGGCGTTCACTACCCTCGCTCTACTCCCGGCTCGCAGTTGCCACTTCGTTTGTTATATTATACGATACTATTTATTGACCTACTGCGAGGCACCGCGGCGGGCCGATCTCAAATGGGGGATTTAGCTATGCGCGCATTCACGTTTCGCGAATTGTCGAAAAGGATGTCGTTCGTATTTGCAGCATGCCTGGGGACGTTGCTCATATCGGCGATAGCGCCTGACATCGCAGCGGCCCATCCCGCAAAGCACGACGCGCTCGAGGTATCCAAAGGCGACGCGCGAGAAGTCCGGCGCTGCAAACTCGGCTCAAAGCAGGAGATTTGCTACTGGGCGAAAGTGGGCTCTCAACCGGCGTCGCAGCGCTAGGGAGTTAAGAACTTTTCCCGCCAAGAAAGTCAGGCAAAACTCCTTCTCTTCGCGTCACATCTAAATGTCATGATACTGAAATATGCGCAGCGCTATTTCGCCCCGGAAATGCGTATTTGGGGGGCAATTCAATCATGTCTGACGTGGCGTTGAACGGTGGATTGGCGGGGGCGGGCACACCAAGCAGCAAGCCCAATCTCGATCACGGCACTAGCACTATTACGGTATTCATTTTTCTTGCGCTGCTGGCCGGTGGCCTGTTCTTCACCGCCTACAGTCTCTATCAGGACATCTCGGCCGCCGAGGTTCCGGTTACGACTTGGCTGCCGCTCTTGATGCTCGGCGTCGCCTTGCTGATCGCGCTCGGCTTCGAATTCGTCAACGGCTTCCACGATACGGCCAACGCGGTCGCGACCGTCATCTATACGCACTCGATGCCCGCCAACGTCGCCGTGCTCTGGTCCGGCTTCTTCAACTTCCTCGGCGTGCTGCTTTCGACGGGCGCCGTCGCCTTCGGCATTATCTCGCTGCTTCCCGTTGAGCTCATCCTGCAGGTCGGCTCCAGCGCCGGCTTCGCGATGGTCTTCGCGCTGTTGATTGCGGCCATCATCTGGAACCTCGGAACGTGGTGGCTCGGGCTCCCCTCCTCGTCATCACATACGCTGATCGGCTCGATCATCGGCGTCGGCGTCGCCAACTCGCTGCTGCATGGCGGCAACGGCACCTCGGGTGTCGACTGGGGCAAGGCTCAAGAAATCGGCACCTCGCTGCTCGTATCTCCGCTCGTCGGCTTCGGCTTCGCGGCACTGCTGCTTCTCATCTTGAAGTTCGTTCTCCGCAATCCCGCGCTCTACAAGGAACCGGAAGGCAAGCAGCCGCCGCCGTGGTGGATCCGCGGCCTGCTGATCCTCACCTGCACTGGCGTTTCGTTCGCGCACGGCTCGAACGACGGACAGAAGGGCATGGGCCTCATCATGCTGATCCTCATCGGTACCGTTCCGATGGCCTACGCTCTGAACCGGACGCCGGCTCCGACGCAGATCGTCGAGTTCAAGGCGAACGCTGCGGCTGCCGCCACCGTGATCGAAAAACAGGCGTCGGGCTATAACGTACTCGGCAACCCGCGCCCGGCCGTAGAGGCCTACATCTCGGCGCGCACGATCAACGAGGGCACGTATCCGAGCCTTGCGGTTCTGGTGCGCGAAATCTCCCAGCAGGTCGATACTTACGGCACGCTCGACAAGGTGCCCGCAGGCGCCGTCTCGAACGTCCGTAACGACATGTACTTGGCGTCGGAAGCCCTTCGCTTCCTGCTGAAGGACAAGGCAAACAACCTGCAACCCGACGAAGTCAAGGCGATCACCGCGTTCAAGGGCTCGCTCGACAAGGCAACGCGCTTCATCCCGCTCTGGGTGAAGGTCGCGGTCGCGATCGCGCTCGGTCTCGGCACGATGATCGGGTGGAAACGCATCGTCGTGACGGTTGGCGAGAAGATCGGCAAGACGCATCTGACCTACGCGCAGGGGGCATCCGCCGAACTCGTCGCCATGGCGACCATCGGCGCCGCCGATGCCTACGGCTTGCCTGTTTCGACCACCCACGTTCTGTCGTCGGGTGTCGCCGGAACAATGGCCGCCAACGGTTCGGGCCTGCAGTGGGCGACCG
The DNA here is from genome assembly GCF_052114865.1 of Hyphomicrobium sp. 2TAF46. Classification (NCBI taxonomy): domain Bacteria; kingdom Pseudomonadati; phylum Pseudomonadota; class Alphaproteobacteria; order Hyphomicrobiales; family Hyphomicrobiaceae; genus Hyphomicrobium; species Hyphomicrobium sp. 2TAF46. The sequence continues at coordinate 337,265 of NZ_JBFRFO010000004.1, forward strand.
TGCGCAACCTGATCATGGCCTGGGTGCTGACGCTGCCGGTCTCGGTCGTTCTCGCCGGCTCGCTCTACTTCGTATTCTCGAAAGTGTTCTGATCAGTCAAAGATCAGAACTGGTTTGGAAAGGCGCGCGCCCGTAGGCCGCGCCTTTTTTCATGGCGCTGCCGTTCGGCGCCGCTCGCGTGAATAATTTTTGTGCTGACAGTTGACGCGCGCGAGCGTTTGGGGACGTTATTCAGCGTAGCGTTGCCGTTGGAGGTTCCCTTGCCGCCGGAAGTCGCCGTCCTCGCCTGGGCCCTGCTCTTCGTCATCGCCAGCGGCCTCGTTTTCCGGTTTTTTTCCTGGCTTGGCCGCCGCTCCCGAGCGCAAAGATCATCGAACGCGGCGCTGAAGCGCGTGGAAAACGCGGTTACACCGAAAGCGGCCGCGGCGCCGCTCCCAGCTACCGCGCCGGAGCCGGCCCCTACCCTTCCGGTCTCCGAAGTCCCTCACGCGGAGGCTCGCCCTCTGCCGGCCGCAAATGTGCCGAAGCCGGCGCCCGCCCGCGATTACGCTTCGCGGCGATCATCCGCCGAGTCTACAACGACCAACGTCTCCCGAGCTGTTGCTGCTGCCTATAGGCAGATCGCCGAAACAGCCGAAGCGCCAAAGCCTTCAGTCCGCACGCCCCTGAAGCCGAGCATCGGGGCAACCCTCGCACCAACGCCACCGCCCACGGTGCTGCAAAAGCCGAGTATTGCGGCGACGCTGTCGCCGCAGCTCGTCACAGCACCCGCGGAACCGATCGCGCCCGCACCGCCGCCGTTCGATCAGGTGGCTCTCCTGGACGTGCCGATGCCTCTGACGCCGTCCGAATTCAGCGAAGGTCCGGCGCCGGAGCCTGAGGCGACAGCTGCTCCCGGCGTTGTGGGAAAGAACGCGACGAAATCGATGGTGCTTCGTGCACGGAGGCTCGGCGAGGTTGCGCCAAGGCTCGATATCCGGCTGAAGGAGTCCCGCAGCCGCAAGGTCATCACGGTTCCGAAGGTCAGCCGAAAGCCAGCCGAGAAGGCGGTCACAAAGGAACTGAAAGTGCTCGTGCCGCGAAGCGCACCGGAAAAAACGCCTGTCCGGCGCATTGTCCGGAAGGTCGATGCCGAGACATTTTTGGCCTCGGCGCAGGCTCAAACTCGGGTTGTAGGGGTGCCGCAACGCCGTTTTCGTATTCTTTCGGTGACAGAGTTGTGAATATCGCGGCGCCTTATGCTGATTGAGAGGCGCTAATCCTCGGCTTAATCGTGCGATTCAGGACCGGTCTCTCGCAAGCGAGATTCCCTCGGATCGCCAAAAGATGCCCGGTTTTTCGCCGTTTTTATCGCATTCGTGATAAGTTCGTCAGCACGGTCCACACCTTATCCTCATCGCTCCCCATTGTCCCTCGGCCGATTCCCGTGAAGCTGGTTAGTGCCTCACGAATCAGGGCATTTTCCGCCCAGATAAATCTTGAGGAATGCGGAGTTAGAGATGGCACACCAGATGCGGGCCCCCTTGTCGGTCTACATGCTCGCCGATCATCTCGATGCCGCGCTGGCCGCCGGCGAGGACTTGATGGCGCGCGGCGGCGACTGGCGGGCACTGGCGGAGACGCCTTCCGATCCGAGCGACTTCATCGTGCGGCAGCGCTCGCTGGCGGAGGAGGTTCGTAGCCTCGAGCTCATGCTCGTCGCCCGCGTGCTGAAGGCCCGCTCCCACGCAAGCTCGCTCGCCGAATGCGACGACCGCTTCCGCACCATTGCGAAGCTCTTCGTCTCTGGCACCGCCATTCTGCTCGACGCGGTCGAGGAAAGCGGCGATGCGCGGAGCACCGACTTCGACACCGCCGACGGCATCGTTGCCTATGTCCGCAGCCGCGGCCTCATCGCGCCGGACGCACCGGCCGTACGCGTCGCCTCGGATCTGACGATCGATGACAACTTTCTTGTCGCGAAGCGCATTGCTCTCGGGCCGCTTCTCGACATGGCCGCAGCGTTCCTCGATGCTCTCGACGTTCAGTACGATCTTTTTGGCGGCGACGCGCCCACGACGTCGAACGCGCGCTCCGCTGAGTTCGACGAGAGCGAGCGGGTACGGCTGAATTGAGCAAACGGGCCGCGTTTTGCGGCCCATCGCCAACCGGCGCTTGTTTCGAAGATCCGAACGCGGGCGACGGCTTCGCTACAGGTGCAAGGCTACCTTCAGCGTGGCTGCGGCTTCGGCGAGACGGTCCTCATCCGAGCAACGCAACACCAGATCGGATGCCGGGCGGCCGTCGCGAAGCAACGGATAGCTTCCCATCTGGACGTCGCGATAAAGCTGCTGATGGGCGGAAAAAACGTCGGCGATCTCGCTTTCCGGGCGGTTGACCGGAATGGTCACGGACAGAAGCTTGGCGCCGGTCTTCAGGTCCGGCGTCACCCTTTGCAGCATCGCCTCGGCAATTACTGGCACGCCGGCCATGACGAAGACGTTGCCGATGCGAAAGCCCGGCGCGCCTGAAACCGGATTTTCGATCAAGTCGGCTCCCGACGGTACCCGCGCCATGCGCAGGCGCGCAGGCGTCAGGCCCAGTCCCTTGGCCGCGTAGTAGTCGCTAAGAACTTTCTCGGCTCTCGCGTCAACGCCGATCGGCACGCCGAACGCTTTGGCAATGGTGTCCGCCGTGATGTCGTCGTGGGTCGGGCCAATGCCGCCGGTCGTGAAGAGATAATCGTAGCGGTTTCTGAGGGCATCGACGGCGGCGACGATAGCGTCCTCGTCGTCGGGCACGACGCGAACTTCGCGGAGCCTGATGCCGATATTGGTCAGATGCTCGGCAACCGCGCCGATGTTCCGATCCTTCGTTCGTCCGGAAAGGATTTCGTCGCCGATGACGAGCAGTGCTGCCGTCACGATCCGTTCTTCAGCCAAGGTCCCGCTCGCCGATGTCTGCATTGCCTTCTCGTCTTAGCATCTGAAGTCGCGGCACGAAAACACTTGCTGGTTGCTCTCGTTCGCCGATATGGCGTGGCAATGAAATTTGCACATCCCCTCATTCCCGGCATTCTCGTTCAACGCTACAAACGCTTCCTCGCGGACGTGACGTTAGCCGACGGCGTCACGATCACGGCCAGCTGTCCCAACACGGGCTCCATGCTCGGGCTTACGACGCCCGGATCACGGGTGTGGCTGTCCGAAAGCGACAGCCCGACGCGGAAATATCGCCATACCTGGGAAATGATCGAGGCCGATCTCGGCCAGGGGCCGCATCTCGTCGGCATCAATTCAGGCCGTCCCAATGGCCTCGTGACGGAAGCCATTCAGCAGGGACTGATCCCGGAACTCGCCGGTTATGGGTCGCTGCGGCGCGAAGTGAAATATGGCGTCAACAGCCGGATCGACGTTCTGCTGTCGGGCGGCAAGGGTCCTCACAATTGCTACGTCGAGGTGAAAAACGTGCACCTGATGCGCAATGCAGGCGAGGCCGAATTCCCCGACAGCAAAACGGATCGGGGCGCCAAGCACTTACGCGAGCTCGCCAGCATGGTCGAGGAAGGCCATCGCGCCGTCATGGTGTTTCTTGTGCAGCGCAGCGACGCCGAGCAATTCTCGGTCGCGGCAGATATCGACCCCGCTTATGCCGCGGCATTTCAGACAGCCGCAGCTTCCGGAGTCGAAATGCTCTGCTATAGGTGCCGCCTCAGCCCTTCGGAAATCACCGTCGAGAAGCGGCTCGAGATACAGATTTGAGGTCAGAAAAGCCGGCCAACGGCTGAAACGAAAAAGAGAGAGGCTTCGTACTCTCCGGCAAGACGGCGTTTAGGGCGCCGAAAAAAGGAAACGAAACCAAGGTGACGAGCCATGTTTTCACGGCGCGATTTTTCGAGGCTGGGCATAGCCCTGGCCGGGGGGTTCGCAACGCTCAAGTCCGCTTCGGGGTTTGCCGCTGAAGGGACCGCCGAGAAGTTCGAGGTCACGAAGTCCGATGCCGAGTGGAAGAAGGAGCTGACGCCGGAGCAGTTCGACGTTCTGCGCAAGCAAGGCACGGAACGCGCCGGAAGTTCGCCTCTGGATCAGAATGATGCAGCCGGAACTTACCTCTGTGCAGGTTGCACGTTGGCGCTCTTTTCCTCGGACACGAAGTTCCACAGCGGCACAGGCTGGCCGAGCTTTTGGAAGCCGCTCGACAACGCCGTCGAGACGACGACCGACAACAGCTACTTCATGACGCGAACGGAAGTTCATTGCCGCCGCTGCGGCGGCCATCTCGGTCACGTCTTCGACGACGGGCCAAAGCCGACTGGCCTCCGCTACTGCATGAATGGTGTGGCACTGAAATTCGAGCCGAAGGCGGCGGGGTAAGACGACCAGCCGAGATTGTTCGTCATCCTCGGCCGAGCGCGGCAAAGGCCGGGGGACCAGCGTTAGACTCGTCGAAGACGCAATATCGTGCCTTCGGCGCTTCTCACGCTGGATCCCCGAACGGCCTCCCCCGGGGATCGTCCGTTCGAGGATGACATATCCGGCCGGTCGCTTCGGCGCGGCGTGGCTCTCCCCCGAAATATGTCGTTAATTTAACAATACTGGGTATCGTGCTGAGGCGCGGCTCGGCGGTGGGGCTCTCCTGAGCATAAAACGGCCTCGGAAGTAGGCCTTATTCGAAAGATCGACCGGATAGACTAGGTCACGGCGCCCTACTGTACGTTGTATGTCGCAGTGTGGGCGCCCGTATATTCACGTCACACGCGATGGGGCAACGGATTCATCCGAACTGCACGTTTCATATCCGGGTGTTAGGACGAAAAGCCGATGTGTGCCGTGCTGTCACGGCGCCCGACGGGGTTCAAGCGGAAAAGAGCGGCGATGACGCTACTGCGGTGGGTTTCTACGATTGTGTTTGTGGGCGCTATCGCCGGCGGCGTTTACTATGCGACGCACCAGCCGGTGTCCGAGAGCGCGAACGCCAACCGGCGCGGCGCGGGGATGGGCGGCGGCCCGGTGGCCGTCATTGCGAAGAACGCCGAGACGGCGGATGTGCCCGTCTATCTCGAAGGCGTTGGCTCGGTCAAAGCGCTCAACACGGCAACCGTGCGCGCCCAGGTCGACGGGCGCCTTCTGAGCGTCAATTTCAAGGAAGGCCAGGACGTCAAGAAGGGCGACGTCTTGGCGAAGATCGATCCCGTAACCTATCAGGCGCAGCTCGATCAGGCCATCGCGAAGAAGGCGTTGGACGAAGCGCTGCTCGCCAACACGAAAAAGGATCTCGAGCGTTACCAGAAGGTCGGCACGCTGGCCATCTCGCAGCAGCAGATCGACACGCAGGTCGCGCTTGTCGCGCAGCAGACGGCACAGATCAAAGCCGATGCCGCCGCGATCGAGAACGCGACCGCGATCCTCGGATACACGACGATCGTCTCACCGTTTGATGGCCGAACGGGCATCCGGCTTGTCGATGAAGGCAACCTCGTTCATTCCGGAGACGCGGGCGGCATCGTCGTGATTACGCAGGTGCAGCCGATCTCCGTCCTGTTCACCCTGCCGCAGCAGCAGCTCCCCACACTGACAAAATCGATCGCGGAAAGCGCCCTCGTCGCTTCTGCGCTGACGACCGATAGCCAGACCGAACTCGATACCGGCACGCTGAAGGTGATCGACAATCAGGTCGATCAGCTGACCGGCACGATCCGCCTCAAAGCCGATTTCCCGAACGACAAGCGGCAGCTTTGGCCGGGGCAGTTCGTCAATGTCCGCCTGCTCGTCGATACGCTGAAGGGCGTGATCGTCGCTCCGCCGGAAGCCGTGCAGCGCGGACCCGACGGCACATATGTCTACGTCGTCGGCGCCAACAACACGGCCGAGATGCGTCAGGTGAAGATCTCGCGGCAGACCGAGAAATACGCCGTCATCGCCGATGGGCTGACTGCGGGCGAGAAGGTCGTCACGAGCGGCTTCGGCCGGCTCAAGGATGGCGCGATCGTCTCGGTCAGCGACGGCAATGCGCCCCAGCCGAGCCCGCCCGCGCTGTCGAAGAAATCGGCCGACGGCAAGGACGGCAAGAAGGCTGCCAGCGCCGGCGACGCGTCAACCGCCAGCGTGCAAGCCGCGCAGGCGATGGCTCCGGCCGCAGCACCGGATGCGGCCCTCGTGACGGGTTCGACGAACGAAGGCGGCAAAACCTCCGGCAAACATCATCATTCACATCGGGATAACGGCGCGTCGCCATGAGCGTTTCCCGGCCCTTCATCGAGCGGCCGATCGCGACATTCCTCCTCGCGGTCGCGACCATTCTCGGCGGTATCCTCGGCTACCTCTCGTTGCCGGTATCGTCGCTGCCGCAGGTCGATTTTCCGACCGTCGAGGTTACGACCGAGCTTCCGGGTGCGAGCCCGGAGACGATGTCGACGCTCGTCACGGCGTCACTCGAACGCCAGTTCGGGCAGATCCAATCGCTGGCGTCGATGTCATCGACGAGTTCGTTCGGCCTCAGCCGGATCACGCTGCAATTCAATCTCGACCGGGATATCGACGCGGCGGCGCAGGACGTGCAGGCGGCCATCAACGCTGCCGGTTCAACGCTACCGCGCAACCTGCCCTACCCGCCGACCTACTCGAAGGTCAATCCTGCCGACACGCCGATCGTCACGCTGGCGCTAACGTCCGATACTCAATCGCTCCGCCAGCTGTCTGATCTCGCCGATACGCTGCTGGCGCAGCGGCTGGCTTCCGTGTCGGGCGTCGGTCACGTCGCCATTGAGGGCGGCATCAAGCCCGCCGTTCGTGTCGAAGCCGACGTGTCGCGTCTCGCGAGCTACGGCCTCAGCATGGCCGATCTCAGCACCGCGATTGCAAGCGCCAACGTCGCCGGTCCCAAAGGTTCGCTCGACGGCGAGAAGCAATCGTACACGATCGCCGCCAACGACCAGATCGACCAGGCGCACGTCTACGAAGACGTCATCATCGCCTATCGCAACAGCGCGCCGGTTCGCATTAAGGACGTGGCACGCGTCTCCGATGGTCTCGAGAACACGCGCGTCGGCGGCTGGTACAATGGCAAGCCCGCCGTCATCGTCGACGTGCAAAGACAGCCGGGCGCGAACGTCCTCGATACCGTTGCGCGGATCAAGCAAGAGCTGCCGCGCGTCGAAAGCAGCATGCCTGCGGGCGTCAATCTGCAGGTCGTCAGCGATCGCACCGGCACGATCAAGGCCTCCGTCAACGACGTGCAGTTCACGCTCGTTCTGAGCGTCGGGCTCGTCATCATGGTCGTACTTTTGTTCCTGCGCTCGATGCGGGCGACGATCATCGCGGGCGTGGCATTGCCGGTGTCGCTGATCGCCACGTTCGGCGTCATGTATTTCTGCGGCTTCAGTCTCGACAATCTCTCCCTGATGGCGTTGACCATCGGCACGGGCTTCGTCGTCGACGATGCGATCGTGATGATCGAAAACGTCGTGCGCCATATCGAAAAGGGCGAGAAGCCGATGAAGGCCGCGCTCGACGGTGCGCGCGAAATCGGTTTCACGGTCATATCGCTGACGCTGTCGCTGATCGCCGTCTTCATCCCGCTGCTGTTCATGACGGGCCTCGTCGGACGCATGTTCCGCGAATTCGCGATGACACTGACGATCGCCGTCGTCGTCTCGGCCGTCGTGTCGCTGACGCTGACGCCGATGATGTGCTCCAGGCTTCTTCACAGCGGCGGGCATGACGAAAAGGCGGGCGTGATCGGCCGCTTCTTCGAGCGCGTGATCAGCGGCTACGGTCGCTCTCTGGAATTCGTGTTCCGCCATCAGGTCGCAACGCTTCTGGTGGCGCTACTCACTGTCGTCGTTACGGTCTGGCTTTACGTCATCATGCCGAAGGGCTTCCTGCCAGACCAGGATACGGGCGCCATTACGGCCGTGGTCGAAGGCGGCCCGCAAATTTCATTCGCCGAGATGACGCGCCTGCAAAAGGACATCGCTGCCATCGCCGCGGCCGATCCCGATGTTTCCGGCGTCGCGTCCATCGTCGGCATCGGGCAGCTCAACGCGACGCAGAACGTCGGCAGCCTCAAGATCATGCTGAAACCGCGCGACGAACGACAATCGAATGTCGTGCAGGTGATCGAGCGGCTGAAACACGCCGTCAGACCGACTGCCGGCACGATCGTTTACTTCCAGCCCGTGCAGGACGTACAGATCTCGACGCAGGCAAGCCGCGCCCGCTACCAGTACACGCTCGCGAGCACCGACGTCGACGAGGTGTCCGAATGGGCGAAGAAAATGGCTGCCGCGCTTCATGAGTCGCGGGTCTTCCGCAACGTCGCATCCGAAGAGGTCGACGGCGGCCTGATCGCGCGCGTCGATGTCGATCGCGTCACTGCGGGGCGGCTCGGTGTCACCATGCAGGCCGTCAACGATGCATTGAGCAACGCCTTCGGCCAGCGTCAGGTCTCGACGATCTACGAACAGGCCAACCAGTATCGCGTCGTTCTTGAAGCGGCGCCCGAATATCGCAGCGACCCGTCACGGCTGGACCGGCTCTACGTACCTTCGAGCACGACGGGTACGCAGGTTCTTCTGACCTCCGTCGCTTCGGTGAAGTATGACAGCGCGCCACTTGCGATCAGCCATCAGGATCAGTTTCCGGCCATCACGATCAGCTTCAACCTCGCGCCCAAGGCTTCGCTCAGCGATGCGCTTGCGGCAATCGACACCGCCAAGAAGTCCATCGACCTCCCCGCGTCGGTGACGGGCACTTTCTATGGCGATGCGGCCGAATTCTCGAAGTCGCTCGAGAACCAGCCCTGGCTGATCCTCGCCGCCATCGTGACGATCTACATCGTGCTCGGCGTTCTCTACGAAAGCCTCATCCATCCGTTCACGATTTTGACGACGCTGCCATCGGCCGGCATCGGCGCGGCCCTGGCGCTGGAACTCACCGGCAAAGATCTTTCGTTCGTCGCGCTCATCGGCATCATTCTGCTCATGGGCATCGTGAAGAAAAACGCGATCATGATGATCGACTTTGCGCTCGAAGCAGAGCGCGAGCGCGGGCTGTCGCCGCGGGATTCGATCAAAGAAGCGGCTCTGCTTCGCTTCCGGCCGATCATGATGACAACGCTTGCCGCGCTTTTCGGCGCGCTGCCGCTGGCGCTCGAGAGCGGAACGGGTTCGGAGCTCAGAAACCCGCTCGGCATCACGATCGTCGGCGGTCTGTTGTTGAGCCAGCTGCTGACGCTTTACACCACGCCGGTCATCTATCTCACGATGGAACGCCTTCGCGCGCGCCTCAGCGGTCGCCGTATCGACACGGGGGAAGGGAAGGCCGCGGAGCCCGCAATGGCCGGATTGGCGGAGAGACCGGATAGCCTTTCGGAGGCCGCGGAGTAGGCGATGAACGTCTCACGCATCTTCATCGAGAGACCTATCGGAACTGCGCTGCTCGCCGTCGGCTTGTTTCTCGCGGGAGCCGTGGCGTACGGTCTCCTTCCTGTTGCCAGCATGCCGGCGATCGATTTTCCAACCGTGCGCATCATGGCCACGCGCCCCGGCGCCGATCCGGCCACCATGGCGTCGAGCGTCGCCTCGCCGCTCGAACGGCGGCTCGGCGAGATCGCCGGCGTCACGGAGATGACCTCGACGAACTCGCTCGGATCGACGACGATCGCAATGCAGTTCGATCTCAATCGCAATATCGACGGCGCGGGCCGCGACGTGCAGGCCGCGTTGAACGCTGCGACTGCGGATCTTCCGGGCGACCTGCCGCAGGTTCCGACATTCCGCAAAGCCAATCCGTCCGCGTCACCCATTCTCATTCTGGCGTTGACGTCGAAGACGATGACGACCAGCGACATCTACGACACCGCCGACACGGTCATCGGGCAGCGCATTTCGCAGGTCCAGGGCGTGGCGGACGTGACGGTGAGCGGCGCCGACCAGCCGGCGACACGCATCCAGGTCGACCCCACGCTCGTCGCTTCGATGGGGGTCAGTTTCGACGACGTGAAAAATGCCGTCGCCAATGCCAACGATCTATCGCCGATCGGCTCGGTTGACGGCGAGCGTCAGACGATCATCCTGCAATCCAACGCGCAGATGACCGAGCCCGACGAATACAAAGACATCGTCGTGAAGAACTCGCCTAACGGCGATATCGTGAAGGTCGGCGACGTTGCAAAGGTCATCAAGGCGACGCGGAACGCGCGTTCGTCGGCGCGTTTCGGCCACGATCCAGCGGTGCTGCTGATCATCACAAAGACGCCTGAGGCGAACGTCATCGATACTGTCGACCGCGTGAAGGCGCTGCTGCCGCAGCTCAAGGAATGGATCCCGGCGGGTATCGACATATCGATCCTGACCGACCGGACGGCAACCATCCGCGCGTCCGTGCACGACATGCAGTTCACGCTCGGCTTGACGATCCTGCTCGTCATGTCCGTCGTGTTTGTTTTCCTCAGGCGTTCGACACCGACGATCGCGGCCGGAATAACGGTTCCACTATCGCTCGCCGGGACGTGCGCCGCGATGTGGGCGGCCGGGTTCTCAGTCAACAACCTGACGCTGATGGCGCTTGCCGTCGCCGTCGGGTTCGTCGTCGACGACGCGATCGTGATGATCGAGAACGTCTATCGCAACATGGAAAAGGGCATGAAGCCCTACGCGGCGGCACTCGCCGGATCGCACCAGATCGGCTTCACCGTCATTTCAATATCGGTATCGCTGATCGCGGCGTTCATTCCGGTGCTGTTCATGACCGGCATCGTCGGCCGGCTGCTGCACGAGTTCGCGTTGACGCTCACGTTCGCAATCGTCATCTCCGCGATCGTTTCGCTGACGGTGACGCCGATGATCTGCGCGCACTTCATCAAAGCAGGGGCCGAAGAGCACCGGAACCTTGCCGACCGGATTTTCGAAGGCGCGCTGGCGCTCGTCGTCAGGGCCTATGCCTTTACGCTCCGAATTGCGCTCCGTAATCAGCTTGTCATGCTCGCGGTCTTCGTCGCGACCATAGTGTTGACGATCCATTTCTACAGCGTGCTTCCGAAGGGCTATCTGCCGGATGACGATACGGGCCTTATCATCGCCGCAACGGAAGCCAGCACCGACGTCTCATTCGCCGAGATGAGCAGACTGCAGAAGCAATCGCTCAATATCATCCTTGCCGATCCTGCGGTCGATAACGTTGGCTCCTCGATCGGTGCGGGCGGCCCCAATCCGACGCAAAACCAAGGCCGCATGTTCATCAGCCTGAAGCCAATCGAAGAGCGTGGCGGCGTTTCGACGGCGGTTGTAATCGACCGGCTGCGCGCGCCTCTCGGTAAGGTTGCCGGCCTCGCAACGCGGCTGATGCCGTCGCGGGACATTCGCGCCGGAGCGCGCGCCGGCAAAGCGGATTATCAATATACGCTATGGTCGCTCAATGCCGACGATCTCTACGCGTCGATACCGAAAGTCATCGAGGCGGTGAAGGCCGTGCCGGGACTGGCAGACGTCACGTCCGACCGTGAGGCGGGCGGCCTGCAGCTCAACGTCAACATTAATCGCGATGTCGCGTCGCGGCTGAAGGTGGCGATTGCCGACATCGATAATGCTCTCTCCAACGCCTTTGCGCAGACGCAGTTCTCGACGATTTACGGCGACCGCAACCAATACAAAGTCATTCTCGAAATCGATCCAAAGCTGCAAGGTCACCCTAAGGATCTTTCGCGCCTTTATGTGCCGACCATCGACCGCACGCAGCAGATCCCGCTGTCGAGCCTCGTTTCGATGAGCGAAAGCATCGCGCCGCTGGTGGTCAACCATCAGGGTCCCTTCCCCGCCGTGACGATCAACTACAATTTGCGGCCGGGCGTCAGCCTGGATACGAGCCTCAAAGGCATCGACGAGGCGCTGCAACGCCTGCATCTGCCTGAGACAATCCACGGCGAAGCCGCGGGCGACGCCAAGGCCTTCATCGAACAGGCGCGAATGCAGACGCTGCTGATACTGGCGGCGCTCGTCGCGATCTACATCGTGCTCGGCGTTCTCTACGAAAGCCTTGCGCATCCGCTGACGATCATATCAACCCTGCCTTCCGCGGGTCTCGGTGCGCTGCTCGCGTTGCAGATGGCAAGCATGGACCTCTCGGTCATTGCGCTGATTGGCGTCATTCTGCTGATCGGCATCGTGAAGAAGAACGGCATCATGCTCGTCGATTTCGCCTTGCACGCGGAACGCGAGCGCGGGCTCTCGCCGCATGACGCGATCTACGACGCATGCCTGCAGCGCTTCCGACCCATCCTGATGACGACGCTCGCGGCTCTGCTCGGCGCTATTCCGCTCGCCGTCGCGATCGGTCCTGGGTCGGAATTGCGACGTCCGCTCGGTATCACGATCATCGGTGGGCTTGTCGTCTCGCAGGTGCTGACGCTCTACACGACGCCGGTGATTTACCTGCTGCTCGAGAAGCTCAAGGCAAGGTTTTCTCATGACGGCGAGAAGAGTTCGCCGGCGGTCTCTACTGCCGAACGTGCCTAATCGAGAGTTTGAAATCGCCTGCGGGTCCTCGGAAGGGCGTCGTCCCTGAGGAACCGTTCCTCGTCATTTCATTAGCAAATACGGAAAGGCACCGAGCAGCAACTAGCTCGGCATTTCAAGTTATCTTTGCACTGCTTCTGTTGCGGCTTACCCTTGTGAACCGTATGCTGTTCATCCTGCTGTACGCATCACGGTCGTTCCCGCGATTCACCTATAATTTCTAAATTCTGGCTTAGGAACGTAATTACCAAGCTTTTCACTAGCTGCGTAAAGATTACCGTGTTCAATTCCGATACCCGAGCGCAATATCGACGACCAGAATGACGATGATGAAATCAGCGGCAAGCATCACAACGCACGCACATTTTTGTGCCGAAGGCGATCCGATGCTGAGCGTCGAGACGATAATTGACGACTCCGGCCTGCACGAATTGATTGCGCAGTGGGATGCGCTCCATGAGCGTATCTCTCCTCGTCTCCCGTTTACGACGCATTTATGGGCTTCGACTTGGTGGCAGAATTACCGACGCAACAATGTAAAAGCGAAGGATTTCCCCCGCCTTTTCTTGTTGCGTGACGAAAGTGGCGAGCTTGCCGCTGTCGCCCCGATGGTTGTGACTCAACGCCCGGGGTATGGGCCGCTCAGCGCCAAGGAGCTTCAGTTTTTTGGAGCGGACTCGAACGTCACAGAATTTCGCGGGCCCCTCTGTCTGCCTGAACACACTCCGGCGGTCGTTCGCTCGATCTCTGCATTTTTGGACAATGCAAATGGTGCCGACTGGGTGCAGTGGCGCGGGCTCAGATTGGAACATGCATCGACGATATTGCCCGCAGAAATACGTCAAACGCCACACCTAGAAACGACAGTTCATATTCTGCATCTGCCATCGAGCTGGGAGCAGCTCAGAGCGAACCTATCCAGGAATATGAAGCAGGCCATTAGAAAGTGCTACAATTCGCTTGCGAGCGAAAAAATTGCGTTCCAGCTCCGCATCATTGACAAGCCGGGAGACGTGCCAGCAGCGCTTGATCGGCTTTTTGCTCTTCATGCAGCTCGTTCCAACGTCGGCGCCTCAATCAAACACCCCGACGTCTTTGCCTCGCCTGTCAGCCGTTCCTTCATGCTTCAGTATTGCACCGAACTCGCTCGACGCGGAGCGCTGCGAATTTTTCAGCTCGTAATAAACGACGAGGTCGTGGCAACCAGGATCGGCTTCAAATTCGGGGACGAATTATATCTCTATTACTCTGGTTACGATCCCCACTGGGGCCGCTACAGCGTAATGACGACGGTCGTCGTGGAAGCGATTAAATGGGCGATCGATAATAAATTTCGGATCGTGAATCTCTCGACCGGTGCCGATATTTCGAAAGCTCGCTGGGAGCCGGACGTCATCTCCTATTTCGGCGGATTTTCGATTCGCAAAGGCTATAGGAGCAGAACTTTATTCGATGTGATCTCCCGCTTCCGTGAGAGATCGCTCCGAGCGATGATTGGCGCCGTTCTGGTTGCTCCCCAGCTCCCGGATTCGCTGGGATTATTATTTGTCGCGTAATCGTTGAATCCCCGTGCGCGCGTTGGAGCGCGCGCACCTGTGAATCAATCGACTATCGGACGCGTGCTTCACGCCGGCGTTGCATCAAGTCCTTGCGGAAACTGGCGCGGCTCTGCTCCGGCGTAACAGATGCAGCATCGCGTTCGCGGTTTGCGAGCGAAGCGGCTAAACTTCGCAAAGTGGGGAACTGAAACAGGCGCACAAGCGACACTTTCGTGCCCATCTGCGTGCGGATTTTCTCAACCACGCTGACCATCGTCAAGGAACTGGCGCCAAGGTCAAAGAAATTGTCATCGAGCCCGACTTCGGCCAACCCCAGAACATCCTCAAAGATGCTCGCAAGCTCGCGTTCGACGTCCGTCGTTGGCGCGACAAAGACCGTCGCGGTCTCGTGACGCGCGCGATCGGGCGCCGGCAGAGCTTGCCGGTCGAGTTTGCCATTCGGAGTTAAAGGCAACGCGTCGAGCGTGACAAAGGCCGAGGGCACCATGTACTCGGGCAGCGTTTTGCGAAGATGCTGACGCAAAGCCGACGCGAGTGACTCTTCCCCGGTCCCACGCAGCACGGGGCGATTGGAATACTGAGACCAATCCGGCGAAGCGCCATCAACCGGCGCGACAATCCCAATGGCGCCCGTATCATTCGCGTGTGTCGCTCCTGTCACGCGAGGACGATAGACTGCGTCGAAAAACCCTCGTCCGGCGGCTGACCACTCGATGGCCACATCGCCATTTTCAGCGAGCGATCTCACGTCTTCGGGGTCGATCCCCTCGGGGTGCGGAAGGCCGTTGCTAGAGCGACCAGCTAGAAGACCTACCTTCTCCGAAGGTGACAAAGCATTGAGCTCGTCGAGTGCCGCTACGGCCGATGCCACCCGGGCATTTGGAATCCCGGTCACGCGAATGGGCGATTGTGCAGATCTTAAAATGTCGCCCAACGCCTCGAGCGTGCATCGTTCGGGTGCCTGCTTGGTCGTGGTCGCCGGGGAGGAAAGCGAAATTCCGCCTTTCTTGCGGATGACGACGTCGTAGCGGAAGCGCGTCATCTCGCTCGGCGCGCGCCCGGTCTTCAGTTCCACTTCGACACTTTCGACCGAGGGAATGAACCTCGGTAACGCCCGAAACAGCTCGGGGTCGAGCACCAATTCCGCCTCGTCATCGTTCCGCTTGCGCAGACGCGTGCGAAGCTCGTCCACCTGCGTCTCGGGCGAGGCCCTGAGCAATTCGATTTCTGCCAACATGACCTCAAGAAGGGCCCGGCTGCGCACATCGCCGACGAAGATCGCGCCGCCTGGCGCCAGCCTCTCGAGAGCCTGCTTGAGAACATCGACAAAGTACTCGACGTTCGGGAAGTACTGCGCCACGGAATTTATGACGATCGTGTCGAACGGTCCGCCGTCCAAAGAAGCGAGCGCGTTCGCGGCCATCTGATCGAGGACAACGTTGCCCAGCCCCTTGCGATCGGCTTCGGCTCTCACGCGGGCAAGGGCCGCCGCGGACAGGTCTATCCCGTGGTAGCGATTGCAGCTCGGAGCAACGCGCAAAAGGATCATGCCCGTTCCGCAGCCGATCTCGAGGAGGCGTTTCGGCCGGAGATCCTGGACCCGTTCAACCGTCCGCTCGATCCAATCCCGCATCTGCTCTTCAGGGATTTGTTCGCCGGTGTAACTGCTCCTCCAACCCACCGTTTCAGAGACCGCCTCACCTCCGCCGCGATATGTCTCGTCCCAGATTGTTTCCCAATGCGCCGTGCTCGGAGCTGCCGACGCTCCGTTGCCGCTGGCTGCAGGCACGACATAGGCGATGAGCCGTTGCTCGCTGCTCACTTCGTCGGACCGCGGGACGACTGCGCTTTGCTTCACCGACGGATGCCGGCTCAGCACGGATTCGATCTCGCCGGGCTCAATCCTGTGACCACGAATCTTAACCTGGTGATCGAGCCGGCCGAGATACTCAATCGTGCCATTGGGGAGCCAACGCCCGAGATCGCCCGTGCGGTAGAGACGCTCATCGTCCCGGCCAAACGGATTGCGGACGAACCGCTCTTGGGTCAGCTCTGGGCGTCCCAGATAGCCGCGCGCAACGCCCGCGCCACCGATGACAATTTCGCCGGGAACTCCAATTGGCTGTGGGCGGAGGAATTGATCGACCACGTAGACACGGGTGTTCGCGATCGGCCCTCCAATGGTGATCGGATCGCCGGCACCGCCGACCTTGGCTGTCGTCGACCAGATGCAGGTTTCGGTAGGGCCGTACATATTGTTGATCGGCCCCTGATATCTGGAACGTAGTCGCTCGATCAGCGCAGGCGGAAGCGCCTCACCGCCCAGCAGCAGCATGCGCAAATTGGTCAGCGCACCGAGTGAGGCATCGTCGGACGCCAGAATGCTCGCAAGAGATGGCGTGGCCTGCAGGTGAGTCACGCCATGGCGGGCGATTTGCGAGGGAATATCCTGGCTCAGTTCATCGACGTCAGGATTGGACAAACGGCGCAATTCATCGAGATGCGGAAGGTTAACCAATACCTCATCGGTCGAGATACCGAAATCGATCAGGCAGGCAATTTCGTCGACGCCATATGCCTTCAGCTTCTCGACCTTGGCGACGCAAGACGCCGGAGTTCCGAATAAGCCCGCGGTTTCAAAATAGCGTGCGAAGGCGTGCTCCATGATGGCGTCGAGTTCTTCGGGCTGAAGATCCGCCAGGGCCATACGAGGGTCGGAAGCGTCGCGGTCATCGCGCTTGGCGAAGGGCGTCAACTCCCACCTCATTTTCGCGACCAAGTCGGTGGACGTCTTGAGGTATTCAATGAAGGGACCGCGAACCTTGCGGCGTACCTCCTCTTCATTTGTGCCCACGAAGGTGTGCAGCATCAGCGTCACCGACCCCGTGCCGGCATGGCCCGCATCGCCCCAGGCCTTGCGATAAACGGCAACGTTCTCAACGAACTGCTCGGGCTTCATCACCAGGAGGTTCGTCAGGATGTTGGCGCCGAGCCGCCCTGCGAGCGCAAACGTATCTGGGTGGGAACTCGCAGTTACCCATAATTTCGGTTCTTTCTGCACCGGCGGCGGGAAGGTCTTCACCTCAACCGTCTGTCCGTCGCCATCGATCGTCTCGATCGCCTCGCCGCGCCAGAGCGCTTTGACCGTTTCGATGCCGCGGGCAAAAAGTTCGCGGCGGTTTTTGTAGTTTTGCGGCTGCAGAGCGAAATCACGTACGTGCCAGCCGGAGGCGAAGCTCAGACCGACGCGGCCATTGGAGAGATTGTCCACCACTGACCACTCTTCAGCGATACGGAGTGGACTGTGCAAGGGAAGCACGACGCTACCGGCGCGGATGGCGATGCGTCGAGTGACTGCGGCAACCGCTGCGCCCGTCACCGCAGGGTTTGGGTATAAACCGCCAAACGGATGGAAGTGGCGTTCCGGTGTCCAGATGGCGGAAAAGCCATTCTCGTCAGCAAATTTTGCGCCTTCGAGCAACAGACGGTATCTGCCGCCGACCCTATCGGCAGCCTCGTTGGAGTCGGCTGCGAAATAGAAAAAGCTGAAATCGATGGGTGTGCTGCTTGCTCGTTGGGCGGCCGCGCGTCCCTCGCGCTCGGCTTCCTTCTGGATCACCACCTTGAATCCGCGCGCCAACGTCCAGAACAGCTCAAGTACCGAAATGTCGAAGGCGATGCTGGTTGTCGCGAGCCACACGCCGGGCGTCGTTCCGAGCGCTTGATCCATCGCGGTGAAGAAGCTTGTTACGTTGCGGTGCTCCAGCATCACGCCTTTGGGGCGTCCGGTGGAGCCAGACGTGAATATGACATACGCCAGATTGTTACCGGCCACTGCAGTTCGCGGCCGCTCGGCATTTCCATGCTCCCCGGCCGAGTCAGCGCCGATGAGATTTAATCCCGAGGGCAATTTGCTGCGCAGATCCGCTGTCGTAACGACGATCTGCGCCCGCGTATCTTCGAGAATGATCGCGAGGCGCTCGGCGGGGTAAGACGGGTCCATCGGCACATAGGCCGCGCCGGCTTTTAAAATGCCGAGAAGGCCGACCATCATCTCGATGGAGCGCTCGATGAAAATGCCGACCATCTGATCCGGCGCGATGCCTTGAGCGAGGATCTCGTGGGCCAGCTGATTGGCGCGTTTGTCCAACTCGCGATAGGTAATCGACCTGTCGCCATCAACGAGTGCCACCGCGTCCGGTGTCCGATCGGCCTGCGCTTCGAAGGCTTCGTGAACGCAGTTTGGGCCAGGCAACGGCTTGTCCGTAGCGTTCCACGTCTCCAGCACCAACCGGGCATCTTGCGATGGGAGTCGCGGCAGATCGCCAATCTTCGCATCCGGATTGTCAGCGATTGCCGCCAGCAGTACGTGCAGCAGATCGCCGATCCTGTCGACCGCCGACCGCGAAAAACAACTGGTATCGTAAGACAACTTGAATGTTATCTGAGGCCCGTCATAGGCCATCACGTTGAATGGAAAATTCGTCTGGTCGTGGAGCTTGAAGTGCCGGTGTTGCCACTCCGGTCCGATCGACTTGAAGCGCGCGTCGTTGGTCTCAGCGTTGAAGACGATAATGGTGTCAAAGAGAGACTGCGTGCGAGGCAACTCGCTGTGGCGCAGAACATCCGGTAAGGGGGAATGCTCGAAGGCGCGCGTTTCCACCTGGTTGCGCCGCAATTGTTGGCAGAGTTCGAGCGCACGGATATCGCCGTCCAGCTTCACCCTCACAGGCACCGTATTGATGAAAAGCCCGACGACCCGATCGGCGTCCTGAATTGTTGACCGACGGCAAGTCCGCGTAACGCCAAAAACTACATCTTCACGACCGGAAAACGCCGAAAGCACGAGCGCCCAGGCCGCCTCTATGACGGTGGACGTTCGCAGCCCAGCCTTATCGCAGAGCGCGTGGAGCTTTGCGGTCTGTTCGGGAGACAGCTCCAGCGCGAGCGTGCCGTGAGGCCCGGGTGTGCGCGTCGAGCCACCCGGAAGACGCAGCGCCTCCAAGTTGGTGGGAGTCTGAAACCCGGCGAGGGCCGTCCGCCAGAAGGTCTCAGCGGCATCCGCGTTGGACGCAAGGTGCTCGCCTAGCCAGGCTATAAAATCGCGATATGGCGGCCGACTTTGAAATGAAGGTTGTTCACCCCGATCCAGCGCGGCGTATGTGTCCAACACCTCTTGGATAATGAACACGAAGCAGGAGTCGAGGATCGCGTGAGAGTATGTGAAAACAAGTTGGTGCCGGTTTGCGCCAAGGTGGAACATGGTTACGCGCCAGAGCGGAGCCTGATCCAAAGGCAGAGCCGTCAATCTATCTTCCGTCAGGAACGCATTCAGCGCCGCCACTTGGTTGGCCGCCGGCAATGCGGATAGATCTCGCACGTCGAACGGAACTTTGACTTCGCTTAGAACCTCCTGGATCGGATTCCGTAAATCCTTCCAGCTGAAGCGGGTGCGCAGGATCGGATGCTGCGCGGCGACAACGGCCCATGCGCGTGCCAGCAGGTCAGCGTCGATCGGCTCGTTGAGTTCGACCTCGAGCTGCTCCACGTCAACGCCGGGAACCTGCGCCTCAAGATGGTGAAACAGCATTCCCTGCTGGAGGGGCGACAGAGGATACGAATCTTCGACCATGGTCCGAGTTTCCGAGTACATGCGCGCTACGCTGAATTATTGAATTGGCACTTCGTCCCGTACCCAAAACCAGAGCAGACATTGCACAGATGATTTGTGCCCGGCCTATGCCTGAAAGGGTATAGAACTCGTGTCCTTAACGGGTGTAGAAGTCGCTGGCTGGCCGTGCAGATAGAATGCAATCCATTCTTTACATTCTATCCTTTACATTAATTTTAAGTCTACCCCGTGCTAATAACGGCCAGCATTGATTAAGGGCTGAAACAGGTTCAGTTAAGACGTCTTTTCCACGCGCCTCTTCGTCCAACACATCGATTGGGGATTTGCTATCGGGAAATTGGTACGGGGTAAACGGAGGTAGCATGGCTCAGGGGGATCCGACCGAGAACGAAGATCATGCGATCGCAGTCATTGGCATGTCGGGCAGGTTTCCCGGCGCATCCAATGTTGCTGCGTTCTGGAAAAATCTCCGAGAAGGTCGCGAGTCCATTCGCGTATTCAGCGAAGAAGAATTGCTTGCCTCCGGCGTTTCACTCGAAACCGTTCGCGATCCGGCATATGTCAAAGCTTGCGGCTATTTAGACGGGATAGACCAATTCGACGCTGCGTTTTTCGGATTGTCGCCGCGCGACGCCGCGGTCTTTGACCCTCAGCACCGCTTCTTTTTGGAATGTTCTTGGGAAGCTTTCGAGGACGCAGGATACGTCGGCGAAAAAATTGACGGACGAGTCGGAGTCTTTGCCGCCTCCGGTGCCACCGAATATTTCACTTACAATCTCGTCACCAACCAAGAGGTGCTGGAAACTGTCGGAGCATGGCTTTTGCGCCATACGGGCAACGACTCGAATTTCCTCGCCACGCGCGTTTCGTATGAATTGAACCTCAGCGGCCCAAGCATGAACGTGCAGACGGCTTGTTCGTCGTCCCTGGTCGCTGTGCACGTCGCCTGTCAGAGTCTGCTCAACGGTGAATGCGATGTCGCGCTGGCGGGCGCTTCAACGATTTATCCGGAGCAAACCGGCTATCTCTATAGACCGGGGGAGATTCTCTCGCCTGACGGCCATTGCCGTCCCTTCGACGCCGATGCCAGTGGAACCGTCATGGCTTCGGCGACGGGTTGCGTTCTGCTGAAGCGACTTTCGGACGCCGTCCGCGACGGAGATTGCATCCGCGCCGTGATACGGGCGTCTGCCGTCAACAACGACGGATCCGACAAGGTGGGTTACCTTGCACCCAGCGTCAGCGGGCAAACGCGGGTGATCTCCGAAGCACTCGCTCTGGCCGATATCGAGCCCAGCGATGTTTCTTACATCGAGGCCCACGGGACCGGCACGCTGATAGGTGATCCAATCGAGATTGCTGCGCTTGTCGAGGCGTTCGGCTCCGAGGTGCCTAAGCAGTCGTGTCCTATTGGCTCGCTCAAATCCAATATCGGGCACGCGGGAGAGGCCGCCGGCATTTGCGCCCTCATCAAGGTGATCTCAGCGCTCGAGCACCGTGAACTTCCGGCGTCTCTTCACTACCAGCGGCCAAATCCGCAGGCCGATCTGTCGAATACGCCGTTCTTCGTCAATGCCAGCCTTCAGCCATGGAATGCGCGGCCGGGCAAGCGGCGCATCGCCGGCATCACGAGCTTAGGTGCTGGAGGTACCAACGCTCACCTCGTGCTCGAGGAGGCACCGCCGCGAAGATCACACGTTGGCGCTGAAACCGAACCGCAGTTGCTCGTGCTTTCGGCGCGCAGCAACAAGGCCCTCGATGCGGCTTCCAAAAAACTCGCCGATCATCTGCGTGCGGATCACCACCAGCGGCTGGATGACGTCGCCTTCACGCTGATCAATGGACGAGAGACGTTCGAGCATCGCCGGGCGATCGTCGCGGACAGCACGGCTTCGGCCGCTGCACTGCTCGATGAGAACGATGCGCGCAAAGTGTTCACGGGCAAGGCCGCGCGCGAGCCTCATTCCACGGTATTTCTTTTCCCCGGTGGCGGCGCGCAGTATTGTGGGATGGGGGCGGAGCTTTACGCAAAGTTTCCTGAATATCGCAATGCCATCGACGAATGCCTTGCCGTCGTTCAGCCAGAACTTGGTGTCGATTTGCGCTCGCTGATGTTCGCGCCGCCGAGCTCGGCTGAGATTTCGAACCTTCGGCTTGCTGCACCATCACTGGCGTTGCCTGCTCTCTTCGCGACCGAATACGCACTGGTCAAACTCCTGGCATCGTGGGGCGTGACGCCTGCGGCCATGATCGGCCACAGCGCCGGCGAGTATGCCGCGGCATGCGTCGCCGGTGTTCTTTCAATGCGAGATGCGATTTCTCTGGTCGCCATGCGTGGCAGGCTGTTCGAAAAGCTCCCCCGTGGTGCGATGCTGTCCATTCCGCTTCCCGAGGCGGAAGCGCGTGCATTCCTCTGCGACGAACTCTCGATCGCTGCAGTCAACGGTCCAACACTTTGCGTCGCATCGGGTCCGGTTCGGGCGATCGCGCAGCTCGAGCAGAAGCTAGCCGCGGCTGAGGTCGAGTCCACGCGCGTTCATATCGATGTGGCTGCGCACTCGGCGATGCTTGAACCCATATTGCCGGAGTTCGAACGCTACTGCCGGAAGATTCCATTCCAGAAGCCACGGATCCCGTTTGTTTCCAACTTCACCGGAACCTGGATCACCGATGCGGAGGCAACCGACCCGACCTACTGGGTTCGTCACCTGCGCAATACCGTGCGCTTCGATGAAGGCGCGGCGACTTTGTTGCAATCCCGTGGCCGTGCGCTGCTTGAAGTCGGTCCGGGACGCACCCTTTCCAGCCTCTGCCGGCAGCAGCCGGTAAAGGCCGCTATTGTCGCCAATACGTTGCGGCATCCCCAAGAGAGCGTATCCGATGTCGCCTTCCTCTTGGAAGCCGTTGGCAAAGTCTGGGCCGCGGGCGGCGACATAGATCTCAGCCGGTTGACGAGCGGTTCTCAACGCCGGGTGCCGCTGCCCACATATCCTTTCGAACGCCAGCGGCATTGGATCGAAAAGGGCCAGGCTCCCTCGGCTCAGCCGACGTTGAAACGCAGGAGCGATCTGACAACGTGGTTCTCTGCGCCATCCTTCCATCGTTCGGTTCAACCCAATCCGATTTCGACCGAAGAGCTCGCGAAGCCATGGCTGATATTTACGGATGGCTCATCGTTGGCCAACGTACTCGTGGCCCGTCTTCGTCAGTCGGGAGCGACGGTGGCGACCGTAGAGGCGGCAACTCGCTTCAGCGCGCGCGATGGACTGGCCTTTGGCATCGACCCGTCGAATGCTGAAGACTACGCGAGCCTAAAGGTAGCATTGCGCCAGGCAAACGTGACTCCGGTCCATGTCGTGCACATGTGGGCTTTGGCGCAGCGTCCGTGGCGGCTCTTGCGTTCGGCGCCCGACGCCGATCTTGCCGCCTGGGATCGGGACCTCGCGCGCTACTACGATAGCCTGTTTTATTTATCGCAGACGTTTGCCTTCGGTACGGACGGCTTCCGGCTGACGGCAATCGGTACGGCGATCGAAGCGCTCGAAGGAGAGCGTGAGGTTCATCCTGAAAAGGCGACCTTGGCTGGCGTCTGCCGCGTCTTGCCACGCGAAACGCCCGAGGCCTCATGCTCTGTCGTGGATGTGATCGTTCCTCCTGCCGGCTCAGACGCCGAAGCCCAACTCGCGGATCGCCTTCTGGCCGAGGTTCAAGGTGACAATCGCAATCCCCTTGTCATCCTGCGCAAGAGCGGACGGTGGGTGCAGCGTTTCGAGCAACTGCCGCTTGAACCGGCTTCGACTGCACGTACTTGGCTGCGTGAGCGCGGCGTATACCTCATCACGGGCGGACTTGGTGGCATTGGCTTAGAAGTCATGGAGCATCTGGCGCGGCATGGAAAGGCTCGCCTCGTATGCGTCGGCCGCTCCGCGCTTCCTGATGAAATGTCCTGGGATTCCTGGCTGAAAGAGCACAGCGAGGATGACGATACCTCGCGCAGGATCAGAGGCGTGAGGAACCTGCGGGCCATGGGCGCCGAGGTGATGCTCGCCACGGCGGACGTCACGGATCGGAAGGCCATGGCCGGTGTCATATCAGAGGCGCGAGCGCGCTTCGGCCGGATCAATGGCGTCTTCCACAGTGCCGGCGTGCTGCAGGATCAGTTGATCGCGCTCAGGCAGCCTGTGGCTCGCTCAGCGGTTATCGACGTCAAGGCGAAGGGCGCCTTGGTGTTGCAATCGCTGTTCGGTGAGAGCGAATTAGATTTCCTGGTGCTGTTCTCGTCGGTCAGCTCGGTTCTCGGACTACCGGGACAGGTGGACTACACCGCTGCGAACGCATTCCTCGACGCACTCGCAAAAGCCCGCTCGGCTCGTGGTTGCCGCACGCGCACCATCAGCATCGACTGGAACGCATGGAAAGTCGGCATGCTTGCGACGCTGGTTCGCGAGCCGCAGCAGAATAGCGTTCGCGCTGTCGCCAATACGGGTCCGCCGCTCGGCGATTGCGTGAGCGACGACGCGGAACAGTCACGTTTCCGCTCAGTGCTGAGCCGGAAGACGCACTGGCTGCTCGGGGATCATGTCGTCAAGGGCGGCCAAGCGGTGATGCCGGGCACGGGCTACCTGGAGCTTGCACGTGCGGCGTTAGCCCATCGCCCCGAAGACAGACCGATCGAGATCCGGGATCTTACTTTCCTGCAGCCGTTCTCTCTTGGCGTCGACGAAGCGCGCACGTTGAATATCACGCTCGGTCGTAATGGCGATCACACCTTCACGGCGTTTGGCGATTCAAAGGAGCAACCTTTTGCGACGGGTCACGTCGGATACGTCGATGAGACGGCGGCGCCGCAGGAATCCGTGACGGCCATCCGCGAGCGTTGTTCCCGTTCCGTCGAGGCTCCGAACGGTCGACTTGTGCAGCATTTCATGGATTTTGGTCCCCGTTGGGCCAATATCGAGTCGATCCAATTGGGAGACGGCGAGGCGCTGATCCACATCGCATTGCCGGATGCCTACAAATCTGATCTTGCAGAGTGTGGCTTGCACCCCGGGATGCTCGACATGGCCACGGGGGCAGCGCAGATGCTCATCCCTGGCTTCAATGGCCTCGAGGAATTCTACGTCCCGTTTTCATATGGCCGTGTTCTCGTGCGCCAGCACCTCACGCCAAAACTCTATAGCCACGTGAGACTGCGCTCCTCTGACGGCAAGAGTGCGATTTTTGACGTCACCTTGCTCGATGGGAACGGCAACGTGCTCGTATCAGTAGAGCGCTACATCATGCGACGCTCACAAGCGTTCGCTCAGACGGGCGCTGCGGTCTCGAATGCCGCCGCTTCGATCAAGCCACGGGCTACCGAGAGCGCCACGGAAGGCTACCTGCGCGAGGGCATGACGCCGTCAGAGGGACTGGAAGCGCTCGACCGCATTCTCGCCAATGACGTTTCTCCGCAAGTCATTGCCTCAACACTTGACGTCGAGCTTTGGCTTTCCCGTTTGGATACCGGCGCTCATCGAGTATCTGGCGCGAATGCGACCACGGCCCAGCCTGCGCCGGACGCCACCGGCAACGACGCCGATATCGTCGCGCCCCGCGACACCGTCGAGCGGGAGCTGGCAGCGATGTGGAGGGAGATGCTAGGCGTACAACGTATATCGATCGCGGACGACTTCTTCGACCTCGGGGGTCAATCTCTGATCGCGGTCCGTCTGCTCAATCGGATTTGCAAGCATTTCGCGGTCGAGCTGCCGCTCTCCGTTCTGTTTCAGGCTCCGACAATCGCATCTACGGCGGAGTTGCTGCGCGGTCCATTCAAGGCGGACGAAAAAGAAGACCAATCGCAGGCCGCCGGAGACGAAAAGCCATCTCAGGATTCTGCGGCAAGCAGCAATCTGCCGGAAGCGGCTAGCGAGGTCAGCGCGAAAACACCAACCTCGCCGAAGCGCTTTCAATATCTGGTCAACATCGCCAAGGGCGGAAATCGCCCGGCCCTGTTCTGCGTACATGGCGCCGGCGGCAACGTTCTCAACTTCCGAGATATTTCCCGGGCACTACATAAAGAACAACCCTTCTTCGGTCTTCAGGCTCGCGGCATCGATGGTTCCAGCCGGCCGCACGAGTCCATAGAGGAGATGGCGAAGGCCTATCTTGATGACATCCGCGCTCTGCAACCCCACGGTCCCTATCTGCTGGCGGGCTATTCCGGCGGAGGTGTGGTCGCGTTTGAAATGGCGCGGCAGCTGACCGAACTCGGCGAGGACGTACCCCTCGTCGTCTTCTTCGATACCTACCACCCACAAATGCCCATCCAAACCGTAGACTTCGGCCGTAAGGTTTCACGCCTGCGGAATGAAGGGCTCGGCTACCTCAGCGATATCGTTTCAGTCAGACTCCATTGGCTCCGCGAAGCACATGAGCGCCGGCAGATCTCATGTTGTCTCCGGCAGAATAAGATTGTTTCTCTGCACCTGCGAAACCGTCATCTTACGGATAATTTTGGACACGCGGCTTCGAGATATCACCCGCAGCCGTGGTCTGGCCGAGCGATGCTGTTCCGGGCGGCAAGCGCGAGCTACGTCTTCAGAAGCGGAGGACTCTGCTATGGTTGGGACAAGGTGATAACCGGCGGCGTTGAAACCGTAGTCATCCCCGGCAATCACGACACCCTGATGCTCGGAGCCAATTCGCAAGTGCTGATGGGGCACCTCAACACCGCTCTGGAAAAGGCGTGCGTTCCGCCTGGTGATCAATCCAGACCAGCTGCAGTTTTCCAATTCGGCAGCAAAGCCGAGCTATCCGACGCGCACGAGTTGAGCGAGCCGGCGTGACAACGGCGGTCTGCGCTCGACGGCGCAGACTAATCCTTGCGCGCAGCGAAGGGGTTTTCCGGATCCTGTGCGTCGGCGTATTCGCGTCTGCAAGAATAGGTGTCTAACTGGCGCTTCAGCGTCCTCAGAATTGGCGTGCCCGAGCCATTCCGGAAGGCCGCATAGCATGGGCAGACTTTCTCCTGCATCAGAGCCCGGCAAGCGGCCATGTCGCGTTGCGCAGCTGCATTGGCGCGCTCTCCGTACGACCGCGCATATTGCCAAGTCAGCTTTTGCATGTACTCGCCCATCTGCGACGGGATAAATGCGGGTATCGCGGCGCCCTCGGGACTGCGGCCAAAGAGAACCGCATAGTGGACCAGCGCGATATAGTAGCGTCCGATGTCGCTCATATGCACGGTGTCGGAGAAGAGAAGGCGCACGCGCGCACCGGGCGTATTCGCTGCGACGCCCGGAACCTTGCCATCCCAAAGAGCGGCGGCCAATTCCGCCAGCGCGCTACCGCCCGGCAGCACACGGACGCGCGGAACATCGCCACGCGCGGGCAAGTCGAGATTTGCCCGGCTGGCGATGCATTCCCACATCGGCGCAACCGCCCGCTCGTAGTCGATCCAAGGCCATGGCGCATCAGGGTCGATGTTGAGCCAGGTGTGATAGAGCAGAGCCTCGCCGTCGGGATTGCCGGCCAAGAGCTTTTTGGCGATGTCTGTCAGATAGAAAGCCGTATGCTCCTTGCGTGCGATGCCAGGAAGATCATGACGTTCCGTGACGACCAGCACGTCGTACTTGTCGCCCGCCGGCAAGCGACGGGGCAGCCGCAACTCTTCGGCGACGTCCAAGCCGGTGCCCTGGCGATTATGACCGGCACGATACCCTGGCCATTCGGATGAGGAAGGGTCCTCTCCTTTCGTCCGCTGACGCAAGAGGGAATAACCGAGGACTTGCGTCTCGAAATCCAGCCGGTTTCCGAGAGACCGCGCGATCTGCTCGACAACCTCCGGAATACCTTCGCTGAGGCTGTGGCCGGAGTAGAAGGCGCCGACTTTATCCCTCTGGGCCCATGTCGACGTGCTGGAGGATCTGCGCGCTTCCTCACTCATGGCCGAGCCTCCGTTGATACCGAGGATGATCAAAGCCGCGAGAATGACCCCCAGCTGGATGATGCACAGCCTCATGGCGCGCGCCCCGTCGTCACGACGACCGCGCTCGCGATATAACCGTCTCTGATGGCGAAACGTCCGAGAAGCCTATCATGGATCTCGAACTGGGGTACGGCCCTTTGATAGGTCGCCGTAAATGTGCTGGCTTCAGCGTCGACGTCGACTGCGAGGTCGGCGAACTCCAGCATCGCCCCACTGATTGGATACTGGCACTTGAAGGCCGCCTCCTTCATGCAGAAGATGAGGTGAGCTGCGACGCCAGGCGTCACACCGCAAACGACAGCCAGCGACTCCCGTTCCGCCGGCGTGCAAACCCAATCCCAAAGATCGAATGCGAGTTCGTCTGCTGGCTCGAGATCGATGCCGATCGCGAGGAAGCCCTGGTCGCGTCGCGCCGCGGCCGCAGCCGTCCACGTGCCCGTATGCGTGATGCTGCCGACAAGATCGTCCGGCCAAACCGGCATTCGATCCGGTCCTCGGGGCAAAGACGCGTTCGCGTGGCCGAGCGACGCCATGGCTTTCCGCGCGCAATCCCGACCCTTTGCAAATTCCAAACGGCGGCGCGGAACGGCATGGGCGACGATGAGTGCTTCGTCGGCCAGCAAGTCCGGTGCTTCACCCGTCAGTGGCGCTTCGGAGATTGCAATTCTGGGATCGAGCAACTCTGCGAAGTATCTCACGGCATTAGTCCACACGACGTCCGGGAGTGCGCCACAAGCTCTTGGCGCGGAACCGCCGCGAAATTGGCTACATGAACGAGCTGCGTGCCGGCGGCGCCTCGATCGGCAGCATGCGCCGCAATTCTGTTCCGCGCCGGGAAGCAGCTGGTGATGAACAAATCGAGCGAAATGCTGGCTTTAAATTTACGGCTCTCCTTTGGCACCGACCCTCTGTCCCCGGGCAAATAAAAAAGGTTGTCGTTCATGCCCTCACACAATCGATCCCACACGCATGCGACGATATCCTGCAATGATGTAACGACATCCTCAAGCCACCGGCCGCGTAGGCAATGCGTAATTCGCCCCGCTTTTTCCAGTAAGCAATGTTGCGCGTGATTAGCCTTTAGCTGCAACTTCTTCCAGGCTCTTCCTCCAAATCGCCAAGGCAAGCAACGAGTTAGAATCTCGCTTTTGCCGTTTCAGAGCTTGAATTCATAAATGGCGGCGAAGGGCGGCTTGTAGGTTTTTCAACCCCACGGCCTGCAATCTCAGAGTGAATACGAGACATTGTTCAATTTGCGCCGCAGCCTAAGTCGCGGCACGAGGGGACCGATAAATCGGTGCCTTCCTTTACGGAGAGACGTCGAAAGAAAAACGACGGGCTATTCGGTTTGGTATCTACCAGGGAGACTAATTGTCATAGTGCTTTAATCATACTACAGACTAATGCTTGCGAAATGCCTAACAATGGCTAAATATCGTCCCTAAAAATAACAGCATTTCCCAACAATTGATCGAGTATCAATTTTCAAGAGGGTGCATCAAGCCTCCTTACGGCTCTTCCGACGATGATCTGAGTTAAGTTGTGTGGCGGCGTATATGGCTAATACTAGTGCCCGCGTTGAGTTTGACGCCCTTCGTCGTCGGCAACTTTTCCGTCTCCCGGTTGCCTGGGCTTCCAAATTTTCGAAGCTCGATACGTGCGTTTCCGTGCTCGCAATTTTTGAAGCTTTGTCCGTCATTTTGGCAGCAGGCGCTGCCAAATTTCTCTACCTCGATCTTTTCATCGGCCGAATGCAGCCGTGGTGGCCATATTTGGTGCCTGCTCCCCTATTGGCGGCCACGCTTTATCTTTTTCTGAAGCGCGCCGACCTCTACGATTCGAGTTCTGTCGGTCAACCGGTCGTGCCATACGGCAAGATCTTTGGCGTGCTTGTCACATCGTTCCTTCTTCTTCTCGGAATTTTATTCATTCTCAAATTTGCTGATTGGTATTCGAGAGGGTGGCTCCTCACGTGGCTCGGCATAAGTGCGTTGCTCCTGATCACTGTACGGATCGTGGGAATGCATTATGTGCGCCGGAAGATGGCGCAGGGTAAAATTCGACAGCGGATTGCAATGTTCGGCGATCCCGACTTCGTTGCCGCCATGAAAGCCAACGCCGAAATTGCAGGTCCATCGGCCGCGATCGAAGGGATTTATCTGGCGCCGACGGACGCTCGTCGCGAGGATCTTCTTTCTGATGGCGGGCTCGACGACCTCAAGTTCGCGATCGAACGGCGAAGGTACGACACAATTATAATCGGTTTTCCGGCGGAACAGATTGGGCGCATCAAAGCCGCTGTGAACGATTTGGCGTCATATTCCACGGAACTCCTCCTCTGCACGAAGCTTGAGCGCGAACCGCACAGTGTTCGAGGCGCTCGGCATATTGGGACGCTTCGGGCCGACATCGTCAATTTGGTACCGCTGTCGGAAAGCAATCGCGTTCTCAAAGCGGCGCTCGACTACATCTTGGCTGGAATCGGCCTTTTCCTTTTGTCTCCGCTCCTCATTCTTATTGCGATCGCCATCAAACTCGACAGCCCGGGGCCGGTGTTTTTCCGCCAGCGCCGATACGGTCAGAACAACCGCATTTTCCGGATTTTCAAATTCCGAACGATGTTCGTCACCGAAGACGGGCAGCACATCAAGCAGGCCGAACGCAATGATCCCAGAGTTACGCGTATCGGATGGTTTCTGCGTCGTACGAGCCTCGACGAGCTTCCTCAGCTTATCAATGTTTTGTTTGGTGACATGTCGATCGTCGGCCCCCGTCCGCATGCCTTAGCTCACGATCAGTTATTCGATCAGCAGCTCGATCTATTTTCGCTTCGCCGCCGCGTTCGTCCGGGCTTGACGGGATGGGCGCAGGTGCACGGCTTTCGCGGAGAAACCAAGACGACCTTGGATATCCGCAAACGCGTGGAACACGATCTTTACTACATCGACAATTGGTCGATATGGCTCGACGTCGAGATCATGATCCGGACGATTTTCGTGCTTTTTCGCGGAGCGTTTTGACAGCGCGTTTGGCTGCGTCGCTTTCTCTCCGAGTCCTTGCGACGCTTTCTCGTTGGACGGGTTTTCGGGCGCCGAAGACGTCCTGGAGTTAAGGACGAATTCAGTTGAGGCGCCGGCTAATCGCATCCGTCGTTAGTAATCTTTGCGGCCCAAAATTGGTGCTTAACTAAATCGCAGGTCGCCACGCGTACGAACAAACCAAGGTGATGGACGCAGGTATGTGGTCGATGCGAAAGTTGGCGCTGTGTGGATCCACGTTCTGCATCGCGATTAGTTGTACAGCAATCTGGGGCGCCTCGCTTACTGTCGTCGCTAGAGCCGCTCAGGGGGAGCAGCAACAGGAGACGCAGGTTTCAACTGCCGCTTCGGCCGACAAGCCAAGCACTGACACATCCTGGAGCGATGGATTGAAGGTCGGCGTCAATGGGCCGATCCCAGTTATCGTCGTCGACCAATTCGGCTACCCGACGCGAAGCGCCAAGGTTGCCATTATTCGAAACCCTCAATCGGGCTACGACAACGACGCTTCTTTCAAGCCGGGCCGCGAATATCAGGTGGTCGAACGTAGCACTGGAAAAATCGTAAAAACGGGGGCGCCAACACAGTGGAACAACGGCGCGACGGATCCCGTTTCAGGCGACCAGGTTTGGTGGTTTGACTTCTCGGACGTGGAAACGCCTGGAACATATGCGATCGTCGATACCGAGCGTAACAAGCGATCGGTAGAATTCGAAATCGACGATCACGTTTATCGCCGGGTTCTCAAGCACTCGGTGAGAATGTTCTTCTACCAGCGCGCCGGCTTCGAGAAGACGGAGAAGACCGCCGGCAAATCATGGGCCGACCGGGCAAGCCATCTCGGCCCGGGACAAGATCCTTTCACGCGCTCGTGGCTCGCGAAAGACGACCCGTCTCAAGCGAAAGATTTGCGAGGCGGTTGGTACGACGCCGGCGACTACAACAAGTATACGAGCTGGGCAGCGCGCAACATCATCTCTTTGCTGCGCGCCTACGACCAGCACCCGGGCGCGTTTGGAGACGACTTTGGAATTCCGGAATCGGGCAACGGAATTCCGGACATTCTCGACGAGACTAAATGGGGCTTGGATTGGCTCGAACGCATGCAAAATGCGGACGGCTCACTGCTTTGCGTCCAATCACTGGCCGACGGAAGTCCGCCCTCGGCAGCTAAGGGGCCAAGCTTTTATGGTCCTCCGACCACGGGCGCCACGCTGATGGGGGCAGCCGTATTTGCCTATGCGTCTAAAGTGTTTTCGGCTCGCCCCGAACCAGAGCTGAAAGCATACGCGGCGGACCTCGCCAAACGAGCGAAAGCGGCGTGGACTTGGGCTTCTGAGAATCCCAATGTGCTCTACTACAACAATGACGATGGGAAGCAGCCCGGTTCAAAGGGACTTGCAGCGGGTCAACAGGAAATGGACGACGCCCACCGTTTAGCCGCGCGCTTCGAAGCCGCGGTCTATCTCTTCGAGATTACGAACGATGCGGAATACACGAAATTCGTCGAGGCGAATTTCGCGTCGATCGTACCTGACTGGGGCCCATCTCAGTGGGATGCCGTCGGCGAGGAAGCATTGCTCTATTACGCACGGCTTCCTGGTGCGAGCGACGGCGTCAAGTCGGCGATCATAGCGAAACTCGTTGCTCGGATGTCTCAAAACGGCGACCAATTGCCAATGGTTATTGGCAAGAAGGACCCATACCGGGCGCCGATAAAGGATTTTACTTGGGGTAGTAACTTCTCGAAAGCGGCGCAGGCGCGATTGTATGAGCTTCTTGCGTCTTACGCTCCCGACCCGAATTTAGCGGCTTTGGCAAAAGCCGCTGCGCTTGGATATCTGAACTACATTCACGGCGTGAACCCGCTCGGCCTCGTTTACCTGACGAATATGAAAGTCGCAGGCGCCGAGAATTCAGCGATCACGATGTACCACTCCTGGTTCGCATACAATTCCCGTCGTTGGTCGAAAGTAAGCGAAGCAAATCCTGGCCCAGCGCCGGGCTATCTCGTCGGGGGGCCGAACCCGTTTTATTCCCTCGACCCGTGTTGCTTTGCTGCTCAAGGAACACCCAACTTCAAATGTTACATGTCGGGTGCTTTTTCTCTGTGCCGCCATGGCTTCTCGCCGCCGCTGGGTCAACCGTCCGCGAAATCCTACCTTCAGTTTAACGACCCTTGGCGTGCAAATTCCTGGGCAGTCACTGAGCCGAGCACCGGTTATCAAGCGGCCTACATCTTGGCCTTGGCACCCTATGTCAATTGAGCGATGCACGAAGGTGGCAATGCCCTCAATATCCGCCGATCAAAATAATAATAAAGGATCTCCGCCGACGTCTATATTGTATCTCCGACCCGTCGCCGTTTCTTTATCCAATTCGGCACAGCCCGCCCGTTTTAGCATCCGAAACAATGTCGAATCTGTCGCGGCTCAAAGAGAAATCGACTGTCACGCGGAGCAATTAAATTGGCACGTTATTCGCTTGCCCCATCCGAAAGCCGTCGAACCGACTTGCTCGAGAAATAGGACGACGTGAGATTAACGAGGTTTAAGGGTAACTGGTGTTAGGCTCACTGCATCGTGCATGAGCCGCATGCCGTTTTGATCGAAGAAGCGAAATGGAAAACACTCATTTGCCGTTCGTCTCAGCCGTCATCTGCACGCGAAATCGGCCCGACAAGATCGGGAACGCGATCGAAACCATTCTGGCCAATACATATCCGAACTTCGATCTTACGATCATAGACCAAAGTACAAGCGACGAGACAGAGGCCATCGTCCGCCGCATTGGAGAGCGCGACGGGCGAGTCCGCTACAAGCGGATGAGCACATCCGGACTGTCGCGGGCGTACAATCTGGCAATCGCGAGCACGACCGGTCCAATTATCGCGTTCACTGACGACGACTGTCTGGTGCCCGCTGACTGGATCGAAAAGATCGTGTCTGCCTTTGAGGATCAGCGAGACGGCGAACTGATCTATGGTCAGGTGGTCCCCGCTTATCCCGAAGGCGACGGAGAGGCGCTGACGCCGCTGCTGCGCATCGAGAAGCCCGAACGACTCGACCGGACAAACGGCTTTCGGGTCTTCGGCATGGGAGCCAATTTCGCGGCACGACGGTCGTTGTTCGAGCGAACCGGCGTATTCGATGAGGCGCTCGGAGGCGGCGGGCCGCTCAAATCATCTCAGGACTTCGATTTGGCATATCGTGCCTTCCGGAGAAACGCGGTCATACTTCTGCGGCCCGAGGTGATCGTTCGCCACGATGGCCGTCGCGAGAAGGAAGACTGGCCAGCATTGCTTCGCGCCTACGGCTTCGGGGATGGCGCATTCTACTCCAAACATGCGCGCTGCCGAGACGCATATGCGACATGGCTAGCGGCGAAGAATTTCACCGTCGTGGGCACCAAAATCCTTGTCAAACGTGCACTGGGACGCCGCCCTGCCGAAGTCGATTATCTCGCGGGATTCGTCCAAGGAGTTCGCGGAGGGCTCAAGTTCGGCGTTGACCGGACGACACTGCTGTACACTGAGAAAAATTAAAGAGGGAATCCCGCGTGGGGAAGAAGATCGTCATCATCGGGGCGGGACCTACCGGACTTGGTGCAGCATATCGGTTAGCAGAACTCGGTCATGAAGACTGGGAGGTGTTCGAGCGCGACGACCATGTGGGCGGGCTCGCTTCGAGCTACACCGATGAACACGGCTTTATCTGGGACCATGGCGGACATGTCATGTTCAGCCATTACAGCTACTTCGACGACCTCGTCGAAAAGATGCTCCGTGGCGACTACGATCAGCATCTGCGCGAAGCATGGGTGTGGATGTTCGATCGCTTCGTGCCCTACCCGTTTCAAAACAATATCCACCGGCTACCCCCGAAAGTCTTCCTTGAGTGCGTTTTGGGCATCATCGAAGCTCAGAAGGGCAAGTTAGGCCGCGACAACTTCGAGAATTGGATCAATTCGGTTTTTGGCGCCGGCATCGCGAAATATTTCATGATGCCTTACAATTTCAAAGTGTGGGCCCATCCGCTCGAGGTGATGTCGGCGTCCTGGCAAGGCGACCGTGTGCCCAATGTCGATATCGCTCGCATTCTCGAAAACCACCTCGAGAACCGTGATGACGTATCGTGGGGGCCAAACAACAAATTCAAGTTTCCCCTGCTCGGCACCGGAATGCTTTATGACCGCATGGCCGAGGCTCTGCCCAAGCCGGTCAACCTTCGCCAAGAGGTGGTCTCGATCGATACCTCGGCCAAAGTCGTAACGTTCGCAAGCGGCCACTCGACCAGCTACGATCTTTTGATCAATACGATGCCGATAAAAGAGCTCGTGAAAAAGATCGCCGGTTGTCCGGAAGAGATTCACGCGGCGACGCGGGACCTGCATCATACCGAAGGCATGTTTGTTGGAATTGGTGTCGCCGACCCGTGCCCCAGTACAAAGTGCTGGATGTACTTCCCGGAGTCGGACTCACCATTCTACCGCGTTACGTACCTTTCGAATTACTCGCCGAAGATGACGCCGCCGGGGCCGCATTTCTCGCTGCTGGCCGAAGTGTCCGCCTCTCCCTTCAAGCACGAGAACGCGGACGATGTGGTCGACCGCACCATCAAGGGTATGGTGAGCAGCCAGCTTTTGACGCCCGAGCAAGCCGAGCGGAAGATCGTCAGCCGGCAATTGCTCCGCGTGCCCTACTCTTATCCGGTCCCCACGATTGGGCGCGATCGGGCCTTGGCGAAAATCCATCCGTGGTTCACCCAACACGGGATCTATTCACGCGGCCGGTTTGGTGCTTGGCGCTATGAGATCGGGAACACCGACCATTCGGTGATGCAAGGCGTCGAGATCGCTGAATTCCTGGTCGATGGAACGCCAGAACGTACTTGGGCGCTGCTGCCAGGAGAGGAAGCGAAAGCCCGTATCGCCTAAGACGAGTTCAGACTACAGCGCTGCCGCAGTCACTCGCGACGCCAACCATCAGGAACTTCAAGAGTACGGATTGGTCGAGCCGGTACGCCCCCTACCACGGTTCTAGCAGGAACATCTTCCGTCACGATCGAACCTGCGGCGATCACTGCATGGTCTCCGATCGTCACGCCGGGGAGGATCGTTGCAGAACGGCCGATCCAGACGTTGTTGCCGAGGCGAACCGGCGCGACTCGGATCGGCTGTGAAGGTTCAAGCTGATGGTGGTCCGTATCGAAGATGGCAACGTAATCCCCAATCAGGCAGTCGTCGCCGATGACAATGCTTCGGGTTGCGATGATCGTCGCCCCGATATTGACGAAGACCCGCTCGCCAAGGACCAGCGAAGCATTTTTGGCTGCGCCGATCTCAACGGGCACCGTCTTGCAGCGGAGAAACAAACGCCCACAGGAGATCGATCCATTGGAGAGTATCACCGGGCGTTTCCCGTCCACCGTCACGATGGCAGACCGGGCACCAGCTAAGCGGAATTTGGCCGTGGCCCACAGGCTGAAGGGCACGTCGAGAAGCCTGATCACTCAACACGTCCTCTTCAACTGAGCGAAGCCGATCGAGGCGGCTCCCGAAAAGCGTCGCGAAGCGGCGTAGAGACGATTGTTGATGTCGTCAAGAGTCGTGCCGCAAGAACTCGGTGGGCAGAAGGCTATCGAATATCGATAACGAAAGAATTGAGATTTTTGCACCCGGAGGGCCCCCGCCAGGATTCACAAAACGAGAGGACGTTCGAAGTACCCCAGCCAATTTTAGTGCACATTCATGATCCGGAGTGACCGCTGTGCAGGAACGTTTAGACGGCTATCTCACTTACGTTGACACCCGCCCAACAGTTGGCACAGTGTTGTTAGGCTTTGCGGAAGAAAAACATTGTGAAAATCTTCAGTTGAGCGTCGATATCTAAGCCGCCTGGTCACGGTTGCCCGAATCCTTACGAGCTTCCGAAGCTGTAATTTCAAACAAAAGTGGCTCCGGAATGCCAAACACCTACCGAGCTCAAACGGCTCAATCCCCCAGCCGGAGTTTTCCGGGCGCCGCAATGCTGGCGGCTATGCCGGTGTTCGCATTTTTTTATATCTTGTTGGTCCTTCCATTTCTGCCTGATGACGGAAAGGGACGGGCAGAAAACATTCTCTTATGGCCAATCGTCGCCGCAGTAACACTAGCACTCGTTCTGCAGAATTGGTCGCGAGTAGATAGTCGGTTCCTCCGATCCTTGCCGATCCTGAGTTTGGCCGCGTATTTTTTGTTCGCGGCCGCAAGCGTAACTTGGGCGTATAGTCCGTATTTCGCCTTCAGTCGGCTTGTCGTCGCAATTTTGGCCACGATCGTCATCGTGCTGCCATTCGCCCTGCCGATCCGCACGGCGAACATCATCCCTGGCTTGCACGTTTGCTGCGCTCTCGCTCTTGCAATCAGCGGCATCTATGTCTTGACCACTCCGGCAAGCCCGATTGGTCATCCCGGATATTTTACGCACAAGCAGGAACTTGGCATTCTCGCCGCGGCAGGAATTATTTTATCGAGCCATGAGCTGTTGTTCCGCGGCTGGCGGAGGCTCCTCGCCATTGTCACTATTGGATTGGGCGTCTGGCTCGTTTTGGCAAGTCAATCAAAGAGCGCCACGGCCTTTGCATTATTCTCCATTGGTTGCTCGTGGCTTATGTTGGTTGCTTGCAAGAAATTGCGGATCACCCCAGCCTATATCGTTGCGGCCGTCGTCCTTGCGTCGTTGTTCGTACATAACCCGATCGAGAAAATTGGATACAGGCTCTATGGAGACGCCACTCTCACAGGGCGTACGGGAATATGGGGTTTCACGAACTACCAGATCTCGCGCAAACCTTGGCTTGGATGGGGATTTCACTCCTATTATTTCGTCCCAAATTCGCCTCAGAACGAGGCTCCGGGATACATCAAGGCGATGCCCTCAAGCCATAGCGGGTATCTGCAGGTCAAGCTCGAGACTGGCCGGATCGGTTATTGGATATTTCTGGTATTCATCTACGCATCCTTGCATTGCCTTGAGCGCGTGAGGCGCGTTGATCCAGTTCGGGCTTGGTGTTTTCTGTCGATCGAGCTGTTTGTTATATTAATCAACCTCACCGACTCGGCGTGGCTTACGATGACGCCCGTCTGGCTATTGTATCTCACTGTGGTTGCGGAATCGGTCCGCTATTCGTTGCCCAGCAAGCGGCTGCTGCCACAGCCGGGGCAATCGGCGATCCAGCCAACGAGAAATTGGAGCAATAAACGTCTTGTAAAGGCGGCTCGGAGCGCCCCCGCGGTGACGCGGGCTCCCTGATGCGCCTTGGATCGTTGTCGCGGTTGGCGGACCAAATCGCTCAAAAGCTTTGGCTGCAACAGCCTCGTTATCAGAACGACTCTAGCGCCCGGTGAGCTTCCAGACTCCCGCGCCCCAATTCGACGAGAACACCACGCCGTTTTGACGATCAAAGGTCATGCTCATAGGCCCATCGCTGAACGTTTGCGAATTGTAAGGCTTCCAGCTCGTGCCGTCCGTTTCGATCGAGTAATAATATTTAACAGGTCCGGTGGTGCTGGTCCCGGTGTTGGCGCTGGCCGTGTAGATGTAGGTCCCATCGCCCACTACGCCCATGTAGCCATCCTGCGTGAAGGGCGCTCCAGCATCGGACCACGTCAACCCGAAGTCCTCCGAACGAAGGAGGCGATTGTTGCCGCCTAAATAAACCACACCGTTTCTTGAACGGTAGAGCCCGCTTCCTCCATGGCACTTGGTGAAGGAGCTGACCTTATTCCAACTCACACCAGAGTCAGCTGAACGCCAGATACCGGTATCCTGCGTGTGTACGATCCAAGTTTTCGAATCCAGGAAGAGCGCATGATGGTACGACGGCCCGACTGCCTCGGGAAGCGGATGAAGATTCCAGGTCTTGCCGCCATCCCGACTTTCCCAAACGCCAGCCGCTCGGGGCGTTCGAGCCCAAGCGCTATGGGATCCAACAAGGACGTGCAAATGATCTGACGGGTCGATATGTATCGAGCCGATGTCATTGGTGCTCTGCTTGATGATGGCCGGTGAAAACATTTGTTGCCATGTAGCCCCGCCGTTCGTGGTTTTCCAAAGGCCCTGCGCGCACCCAAATCCATCGCTCGTGTAGACAACGTTGGCATCTGTCGGGTCGATAGCCATCGCCCAATTTCTGTGTTCAATGCTTTCGCAGCCGTCGCCTTTGCCTGCACTCCGACCGTCGGCGTCGAAATAAATGGCGTTGGGGTTGGTAGGCAGACCCACGTTGGCTTTGAACCAGGTTTTTCCGCTGTTGAAGCTTTTCCAGACGCCCTGGTAATTCGTCCCCACATACAGCGTGGTTGGCTGTGACGGACTCGAGAGAACGATCTGCGTGCCGTAGTTGTTTGGCGGATTGTTGAAATCGAGCGAGATCGGGGGAGTAATCTTCTGCCATGGTATTGCGTCGGTCACCGTGACGGTGACCTCATCGCTCTTGGCACGCGCGGCACTCGTCGCGGCGACGTGATAGACGCCCGGCGTACTTGGGGCGCTGTAAATGCCCTCGGCCGAGATCGATCCACCCGCTGCTGACTCCCGAACGGACCAAATGACATCGTCGCCGGAATCTCCGTCGACACTCGCAACAAATTTGAATGATTTATTTGGCTTGAGCGCGATGTCGCCCTGAAGAATGACTATGGGCGGCTTCTGCTGTGATGCTAGCGGGTCCACCGAGGGAGCGGGCACGGCGGCCGGCATCGGATTGATTGTCGGGCCTGGCGTCGAGGTGGGCGGAGAATCCGAAGCTGCGATTTGGGCCGAACGACTGTGGCTCCAGTCGTGGATCGAAAATTTCAGCGGACTGCTGCTTTGGACCGATACCAAGAGCGCGGCGGAGACCGTCATGAGTGACATTACGCGAACAATCCCTTTTACGGTCAACCGCGAACTTGCATTCCACTGGGCCACTAAGCGGGCTGATAAAAGCCGGTTGCGAAAGTCCACTTGCCGTTACCGTCGACAACTGGCTAGCGCATTCAGCCGCCTGGCGTCAGCTGGGCTTTCGGCCTCCGAAGCCCAGACACTCCATCGCGAGCGAGATCCAACGCGTGCTGTAGATCGCTTGGCAAGACGAGCCGTGTGGCCATGGCAGCTAATGCGAACACAAGCGTAAAGAGCGGTACGAGGTACCAGAGCTGGAGTGGCTCCATCAGCGAAAGCGGCAGAACCGTGCAGATCGCGGCAACGCAAGCCCGGACAAGATTCAAAATGGTGGTTTTTCCAACGGCCCCCCGAGGAAGCAAAATCAGACACGCAATCATCGCCGGTATTTCCGCGACACCAGCTATAATCACGAGAAAAATGGCCCCGTTGCCGTAGTGCTGCTGCCCATAGCCAATCAGGAACCACCCCAAAACTACGCAGAATACTATCCTGACAATACTTATAGCGACCATCGCCTTATTCCGGCCGACCGCGGTCATGGCGGTTGCCAGCAGAAGCACGAAAAACAGCAGAGGTATAAAGATGGCGCTCGCGCGCAGTATCGATGCGGTTTGCTCGAAGCGGCCGTGCCCGTAAATGATCGCAACAACCTGATCGGCGAAAAGATATAGAGCCGAGGACGCCAACTCTGCCGCGATGAACAGGACCCGTGCGGTCGCATCGATCATGCGCCGGAGGTCCGGCAATGAGCGCGACGCACGCGAAAGCTCAGGAAAGAAGGCCGTTAGCGTGATCGTCGCCGGCGAGGTAATTATGCCCAATATTGTGCGAGATGCGCCGTACCATCCGACCACTGCCGGCCCGGCGAAAGCGGAAAGCATCATTATTTCGACAAAGGGCTGCGAGGCGATCACAAGCGAAAATGCCGTGATCGGGACACCGTGCTCCATAATTTCGCGAACCACTTTCGTCGCGGGAGCTTTGACTTCAAAACCCAGCCGCAGGGCGAAGAATGCTCCGACCAATAGCGTTGAGATGCCGCCAACGCCTTGCATCAGGATGACGTCCGTCAGCCCACCGCCGAAGTACAAAGCTATGGCGCAAGCGATCAGCGTCAGTGCCTTGCCGGCGATATTGGCAAAGGCATCGATGTCCATCCGGTCTTTGCCACGGAATTTAAAGCTGAGCGGGGCGTATAGAATGACCGGCAGCCCGGCGATCATCGCCAAGAGGGTCAGCATTACTATGTGTTCGCTGTAACCGAGAGCCGCCGCAATGGCGACCGCGACCGCACAGCCGATGACGGTTGTTACCAGCCGAATTAGGAGCGCACTTCCAATCAACACCGGTTCGTCAGGGCGCCCTCGCGCCATCTCTCTTACGAGATATGTGGTTTGGCCCCAGTC
Organism: Hyphomicrobium sp. 2TAF46; assembly: GCF_052114865.1. Taxonomy (NCBI): domain Bacteria; kingdom Pseudomonadati; phylum Pseudomonadota; class Alphaproteobacteria; order Hyphomicrobiales; family Hyphomicrobiaceae; genus Hyphomicrobium; species Hyphomicrobium sp. 2TAF46. Next base: position 378,285 of record NZ_JBFRFO010000004.1, read on the forward strand.
GATCGCCACGGCGACAAATGCGGTGATTGCTAAAACGGAGTAAAGAATGCCAAAATCTGCCGGGCCCAACGCGCGCCCGAGGACCGCAGTCAGAAGGACGCCGAGGATCGTGGATGCGACTTGGCCAATTCCAAGGTGAAAGACGTTACGAACCAGAAGCCTAGTGGTGTTTGATTTCACGGGCTTCTCCGGTCGTGGTAAAAAATCGATACGCGGCCAGGCCGAACCATATATCGCAGAGCCTTAAATTGTGAAGCGTCAGGCGCATCCAAGGCTAATTGGGCGCACTCTATTGGGCAGGGATATCCCCCGACTTCCCCACCCCTCAGTCGACGTCCTGATTGCCTGGCTCGATGCCGCGCATTTCGAAATTCATAATCAGTCTCCCTGTCCCGCGTTCAGGAATTCAGCCAGCCGCTTTACATAGCGGTCGATATTCATCTCAGCCTCGACAAGCTTGCGTCCATTGTTGCCGAGACGTGTAGCTTCCTCCGGCCGGCCCAAGAGACGCAAGATTTCTTCGCGCAGGGCAGACGGATCACACGCTGTTACATAACGGCCATTCTCGCTATCGACGATTATATCGGTCTGGCCCGGAACTCGCGAACAAATAACTGCTTTGCCCATAGCCATGGCTTCGAGGATGGCGGTTACTCCCGCCTGAAACTCGACGGGCTCCAACGGCATGACAACGAAGCGGGCATCCGCATAAAGCTGCCGCAATGCGAACTGGTCGAACTTCCGTACGGTGACGTTGTCAGGTATGCGCTCACCCGCCGTCGTATCCTTCCGCTTGGACCATGGCGACGCCGCAGCGATCACTACGTCGAGATCCAGGCCCTCCACTGCCTTAAGCAATGTTGGATAGTCACGCCGTTCGAGCCCCACCGCGCAAATGAACGGACGAGGAGATGGCTTGGGCTCGACTTTGCCCGGGGCAAAGAACCGGTCGTCCACCATGAATGGCGTAAAAAGCACACGGGTGTCTTTTACGCGCCATCGGTCTTGGATGAACCGCTTTTGCCAGCGGCTATATACGATAAAGCCGTCGATATGACTGGCTAGCCTTAAAACGTCGACGATCAGCGCCTTCTTGGGGACTGAGATGATATGCGTGATCATGAAGTGGCGCGGTCGATAGCCCGGCGTAAACTTCATGAACGCGGCTAGTGGCAATCCGATCTGCTCGCCGTCGGTCAGTATCAATCGGTATTGTGCACGCAGTTTCCAGCAGGCGTACGCGAGGACCAAGTTAGCTCCGCCCAGCCGCTCTAAAGCTGGGGTGAAACGTCCGGCAACAATTCGCGCTTTGGCGTAGTCAAGAATATCCGCGTTCAGGCCCCGCGCGAGCTCCAAATAGTCTGCATGCGGACGTCGGCCTGCCGCTATCTGATCAGCCAAATTCTCCGGGATCATTCCGGAGACCGTCAGCAACACCGGCTTTGGATGATCACTTTGTTCAGTTTTCACAACATTCTCAACGTGATTGCGGGCGGGTGGCGGGCGGGGACTTCTCAATCATCGATCGATCTAATGACTCGTGCCGGCTGACCGGCAGCGACCGAACGTGGCGGTATATCGCGCGTCACGACACTTCCCGCGGCAACGACGCTGCCGGCTCCGATCGTCACACCGCTCAGCACGATGACGCGCGCGCCGAGCCATACGTTTTCCTCCAGAACGATTGGCGCGGAGGCTGGCCGAACGGCTCGTTCAACGGGGTCAATCTGATGGAAATCGTTGTCCATCATCAAAACCTCCATGCCGATTTTGCAGTTCGGCCCAATGCTGACAAGCTTCGTCGCTACAATCGAGCATCCGTAATTCATGAATGTTCGCGCACCTATTTCGAGCTTTCCGTCGCGCTCGGTGCTGAGTTGAATGGGGACGGCACCTGAGACGAGGCTCGCCCGCTGACCAATAATCAGGCTGCCGAAATTCCGAATAACGGGTCGGCCCCACACCCGCACACGTTCGCCGAGTGAAGTCGCATTGCGGAGATACCACCGGGCCCGCAACAGCGCGAGCGAGTCGTCCAGCATTTCGGTCGTCGTCATACTACGTTCAGTCGTCACCAAGCCTCCGATAAGAAGGCGCCCCAAAGGAGCAAACATACGGGCGTCCCTTGCGTAAGATCCGAAGTTTCGATGCGTTGACGCGACTGAGATTGCCGGTCCGATGGACACAAATCGGATGTACCCCCAGTGAGGCAGTAACGTACGTACTGTCAACGAATATTAGCAATTTACTGGCGGTTTCGCGGACGGCATCTTGGAAGATAATTAGCAGCAGCGTGTGACAGCACGAAGTTCAAGCTGAGACCCAAGTTCGAGGGTCTCTTCAGCACGAACATTCCGCTTTGCCGGCTTGCTCCACTTTCGTTTGCGAAACCGTCAAAGCAACCGATGTCAAAACTGAGTTGCATATCTCCATTCATATTCGGATGGCGAAATGCGCACGAGTTCGCAACGGGAAATCCATGTACCCCGGATCGTCAAATGTGCTATTAACTTTTTGCCTAGAAAAGGGTGCGAGGCGGACCTCAATACCGCGTACAGTCAAGGACAAGACTTGGGCAGCCGATTATGAAGGCAACAAATCCGCAAAAGTATTCTGAACAAACGACTTGCAGCCGCCGACTTCGCCGAAATTGGCAAATTGGCGGCCCCAAAAAGAGGCGTGTTCAATAGTAATACGCAAGCGGACGGTTTGCGATAGTTGGCACTGGGATAAGCGGTCGCGAGACAGAGTGCTATCTCTCGTGCGAGAATGGCGAAAAAAGTATCACAGGCGATATCGAACTCCTTGGGCGGCAGGGCGCTATATGCCAACCCGTGTACTGTTCTTAAATACTCGCGACAGCTGTGGCGCGGACGTTTCCGTTCACATGGCGCTCATGGCCAACTTCGCTCCGGACGAAGCCGAGGTCTTTGTCCTGTCGAATAGCGAGGCGTCGGATGCAGACGAAATGCGCATTCGCTTTGCCGAAATGCCTCATGTTTCGAGCGCGTTTCTGCCGCTTGGAAAACCCGCCGACGCGCTAACGAACAAAAGCATGCTGGGCAAGGCGCTCGCTTATGGGCCGAGTGCTGTGTCATTGGCGAGGGCCGCCGCCTTCATTCGCCGCAATCGCATTCAAATCATTCACGCCACCGACCGGCCGAGAGATGCCAGTTACGCGAGCCTCCTCGGATATGTGACAGGGGCCAACTCTGTCGTACACATGCATTCGCACCTCGGTAATTATCACACCGGCCCGACACTTTGGGGAATGCGCAATGCCAAAGCGATATTCGCGATCTCGGATTATATCCGAAATGGACTAGGTGATATGGGATTCGATCTGGAGAAAATCCATACGATCCATAACGCCGTTGATACCGACCACTTCGACCCCCAAAGAGAGCCTGCAGGCCAGAAGACCATTCGCCTGAAGTTCGGCATTCCTGAGAATGCACCGCTCGCTGGAATTGTTGCGCGGATGAATCCATGGAAGGGACAGCGCGAGCTCATTGGCGCAGCGGCTCTCCTGCGTGACACGCACCCCGATCTGCACATCATGATACTCGGCTCCGACGTACCCGAGGTCCGAACGGACTTCGAAAAGATGGCGCACGAAGGCGGCGTCGCGGACCGCCTCCATTTCGGCGGATTTCAAAAGGACGTTCGACCGTTCCTTCGTGAGTTCGATCTGTTCGTGCATCCTTCCTATGGGGAGCCCTTTGGTCTCGCGATCGCCGAGGCGATGGCGATGCAGAAGCCGGTCATAGCCTGTGGAACAGGCGGTGTTCCCGAGATCATTACGCATGGCGTGGACGGCCGGCTTGTGGAGGAGCGTTCCGCCGAGGCCGTCGCGAGGGAAATCGCGACATTGATGGGCGATCCCGAACTCCGCCGGCGATTGGGCGAGCACGCCCGGCAAACAATCCGGCTCCGCTTTACGCCGCGCCAGCAGTGTCGCGAAGTGGCGAGGCACTACGAAAATCTCGTGGCCGCATCCAGAGGTGAAGCGCTGCGAAACATTCCGAATTCATTGGGAGTTGACGGAGGTCCACGATGCTGACAGTTGACGAAAGTGCACGCACGGCAGGTGAAAAAGCTAGTCCACTCACCGCAGCTGAAAAGGAAGATCTGAAGCAGGCGTTTGCCCGCGATGGCTACTTTGTCATTCGCAACGTCGTCTCGCCGGAGCGGCTGGCCGAATTGCATAAGTCCCTCGAGCAGGAATTCGAGGCGCAATCGAAGTCGGGCGCGCTGTTTTCGGGAGGAGGCCTGAAAAGCGGCCATCTCAACTGCTTCCCTGGCGCCGGTGCGCGGTTCGTCTACGATACGCTGCAGGACAAGGGCATCATCGACCTGATCAAAGAGATCGATCCCCGCGTTGTTCGCATGCCGAATGTCGGGTGCAACTTCAATCTGCCCGGTAGCCACACCCAGCACTATCACCTCGACCGTCCGTTCACGCGTGACTTCATGATCGCCAACGTTGCGGTCGTGGACTCGACGATCGAGAATGGCGCCATGGAAGCGATCCCGGGGACGCACAAACGCTTTTATAAGTACACGCAGTTCGTCCTGGAGGGCGTTGCACGCAAGGCCGTGCGCGTTCCGTTGAAGCGGGGGGACGTGTTGGTCCGAACCTCGAACGTATGGCATCGCGGAACGGCGAACCGTACGAAAGTCCCGCGTCCGATGCTTGCCATGACCTGGGAGGACGGCGGCAACAACCTCGCTGATCCGTTTGCAGCTGAAGGCGGGAAGATCAAATTCCTCCCGAACTGGTTCAAGCCGACCAGAGCGGGACGGATTCGCGAGGAGCTGTTCGTGAAGGTTCCGGTCACCTACGCGGCTTTGCGTTTCGCCCGCTCTCTCGTGGACAAAGAATACTGAGAAAGTCGTGCAGAGGGAGCGTCCGGGCGTGGCTATCGGTGGCGCCCGGCGGGTGCGAATCTGCGGACGCTTCGATTTCTGCAGTATGAACTCTGGGCTGCTGGTTGGCGAAGAGTGCGGCCGGGATCGACTTATGCAGCGGAACCCCTGACAGCGCACGAGATCCCGTGTTAGCAGTCTCCACCCTTGCTGAAAGCTAATCAGGACAACGAGCGCTCTTTGCTCCACTTCGGTTTGGCGAAAGGCTTAATCCGAAGGGGCAAATCCGCGGGATAGAAACAGTGCAGATGCGCACCCCTCAAATTAGCGTCGTCATGCCGACCTACAATCGCCTCGGCAGATTGCAGCATGTCATCTCGGCCCTCGAGCGCCAGCAGTATCCAGCGGAATGCTACGAGGTCATTGTTGTATCCGACGGCTCCAGCGACGGCACCGACGACTATTTGAAAGGGTACCGCTCTGAGAGAAACTTGCGATGGTTCACGCAGGCCAATCGCGGTCCCGCGGCCGCGCGCAACCTCGGCATCGACAAGGCGAAAGGAGAGCTTATCGTCTTCGTTGATGACGACGTCGTGCCGCAACCGCAGCTTCTGGCCGAGCATGTGCGCGCACACAATGAGGCTGCGCGCGATGTGGCTGTCATTGGGCCACTGCTTTCACCTGACGGCTTCGTGATGACTCCCTGGGTCCGCTGGGAGCAAGAGATGCTTATGAAGCAGTACAGGGCTTTGCAGGGCGGTATTTGGCAGGCATCTGCTCGACAATTCTATACCGGAAACGCCTCACTCCCTCGGGCTCGTATTTTGGCCGCCGGCGGCTTCGATGAAAACTTTCGTCGCGCAGAAGATGTCGAGCTTGCCTATCGCCTCGCGGACCGGGGATTGGATTTCGTCTTCGCAATGGATGCCGTGGGCATGCATTTCGCCGAGCGCAGTTTCACTTCGTGGATCAACGCCGCATATACCTATGGAGGCAACGACGTCATTTTTGCGCGTGACCGGAATCAGAAATGGTTGCTATCCGCGATCGAGAATGAGTTTCATCAGCGTCACGTTCTGATCCGCTCGCTTGTCGGCATGTGCAAGGGCCGACCGCAACTGACCTCCCTCACGACGTCCGCTCTGAAGTTCGCCGCCGATGCCGCGGGTATGCTTCGTGTCGAAAGATTAGAAGAAATTGCCTACAGCGGCTTATTTAATCTTCAATACTATCGAGGCCTGCGCGACGAGATGAGCAAGACTCAATCTCCGTCTTTTCTTAGCTGACTCGCCACCCGTTGAGGCACCTGGCACAGCGCGATCGCCGATGCGCACGCTGGCGCAAGGTAGGCTACGCCTCAACAACGGATCGATGCATCAACAGCCTTTGAAACTCTTCATCCGAGAGCGGGGGCGACGAATAGTGCTGGAGATTGGTTGCGAGCTGATCGAGGGTCCGCATCCCAATGATGTTGACACCGATGCGGCGCTCGCGCAGTGAAAACTGCAATGCAGCTTCAGTCGGCGAACGACCTAACTTCTCGACCAGGCGCCGAAGATTTAGAACGCGCTCCCATTTTGGTTCCGAGGCTCGAAGCTCGGCCTCCGTGAGCGATCCTTTCAGCGCACCTCCTGCAAAGCAGCCGCGCGCGATGATGCCGAGTTGGCGTTTCGAAACCTCTTCAAAGACGCCGTCGAGCGCTTCCATGTCGAGAATGCCGAAGGGAATTTGCAAACTTGAAATGCCCTCCAGGCCGAGGCAGGGCCGCGCGTCGTCCACAGCATCGAGCGCGATACCATAGTGCCGTATTTTTCCTTCTGTCTTGAGCTGCGCCAACACTCCGAGCGTGTCCTGAAATTGCGCGCTACGTAGCGTCTCCGGCGACGGACTGTGCATTTGATAGAGATCGATATAGTCCGTCTGCAGGCGCCGCAGCGATGCCTCCGCCGCCTTGCGCAGATAGCCCGGTGAAAAGTCCTGCGGAATGGGACCAGCAGTCGACGACGGCGCACGCATGCGCCGAAGACCAAGCGCGTGGACAATTGGCTTGGCGAGCGGCTTTACGAACTGAATGAGTTTCTTCCCCGCGGGCGTGCAATAGCCTCCCTTGCTTGCGATGAAGACTTTGCCTCGGGACTTCCGAAAGGCTTTCCCGATCAGGACCTCGCTCTCTCCTTGCGAGTACATGTCCGCCGTGTCGTAAAAATTTATGCCGGCGTCGAGCGCTGCGGCGAGTGTCGTGAGCGAGCCCTTCCGGCCGCCGTCCTGAGCGAGAAGGCCGCCGATCCGCGCGCCTCCGAAGCCTATTTCAGAGACCTTCCAACCGGTTTTTCCGAAGTCCCTGTACTGCACGCCGGCCCCTCCCCGTCACGCGGCTTTCAGGTCGCGCGCAAGCTGGTCGGCCGATCGTGCCGCCAGCGCCATCACAGTCAGTGTCGGATTTTTTTCCGCCCCGGTCGTGAAACAACTTGCATCAACCACGAGGACGTTTGGAGCGTCGTGCAGCCGTTGGTAGCTATCCGTCACGCCATACTTCGGCGAAACATGCATCCGAGTTGCCCCGCCATAGTGCTTAGCCGTTCCAGGAAAAAGTTGCGGCACGATATCTCGAATTTTCGCTTTGTAGCCAGCGTCTGCCATGAGCTGAAGCAAGTGCTCCCGTGCCCCGATGACGTTCGCCAGGACTTCCTGTTCGAATTTAATGTGAACCGCCAGTGTTGGAAGTCCGAACTCGTCCTTCTGAGTTTCGGAGGGGCGGACGTAGTACTTCTCATCGGGAATCATCGTTCCGAAAACTTGAACTCCGAATGATCTGGTCTTTTGTCCAAAGCGACTCTTGATCTTGCCGATCGTATCGAACGCGCCGATCGTCCACGAGCATGCGAGGAGCGGGTCGGATGCCGAATGGGGAAGCCGTGTCAGATATGCGGGCGGCGCCAAAGAAGTGATTGGCCTATCGACGTCCACGGCCCACCACTCACGCGGATGATCGTGGAGATACTTACCGAGCAACCCAGCGCTGTTTCCAAGACCGTGAGGATGATCACCGCAGGCCGAGTTGAACAGAAGTTTGGGTGAATTGAGCGGACCGCAGGCGATTACAAATGCGCTGGCGCTTATGCGTTTTTGGGTCTTGGTCTGGTTATCATGGTAGACCGCAGCTCCCACCCTTTTCTTCATCCGGTCCCATTCAAGCTGCAATACATGCGCTCCGGTGATGAGGCGAAAGGAGGGTTCGTCGAGGAGCTTTTCCAACAGAACGGAGAAGCTATTGAACGCGGTACCGCGGCGAAGCAGCAGGAACGGCGGCCCGTCGGCAAGCGGCATCGTGGTCAATCCTTGACCGTGCTTCAATGCCGAGCGAGCCACGGCTTGCCAGTCGCTCGGAATCTGATGCTGGTAATCGCTGTAGCCGGCGGGCAAGCTTGGAACGCTCTTCGCAGCGGCGGTCACCCTCATCGTCCGCTCGGCGATCTCATAATATGGCGCGAGCTCGTCATAGGTAACCGGCCATCGATATTTTTCGTGGACCTGCGCGCCAGCGGTGAAGTCCTCGGCACAGAAGCGGGGCACGGCGCCAGTCCATTGGTTCGAAAGGCCACCCAACGCGTAAGTGTAGTCTAGATTGGTGTCCGGATCGCCCGTTACAATGAAGCCATCGTCCTTTCGCATTGGCGGAAGGCGGCGATAGAGGTTTCTCCCGCCGATCCTGACGAGCGTGCCGTGTTGGATTTCGTTTCCGGTTTCCAACAGCGTTACGGGAATGCCCTTGCGCACAAGCTCGAGCGCTGCCATTGCGCCTGCCGGACCACTCCCAACGACAACGACGCGGCGATCATCGGCCATGAGCTTCCTCTAAATCCCTTCGCATTCGTACTTAGCGTAATGTCGATTTGGCGGCTACGACCCTTAGAGTCTTCAATTACCAGAGAATATCGCGACTATTGCGGGAGATTAGCCGGTCTCCTGGAAGCCGCTGTCATAAAGGGCTTTCGGCCCCGATACCGGTAATAAGTGGATTTGACCAGACAGCCTTTGACCTGCGTCATCGACAACGCTGGTTGGCGTTGGGGCTTTTCAAGAAAATTCTGCAACTGCAATCCACGCATTTGCCTAACGACGGTGATCAATCAATATGAAACCGCCATTCGCGCCGCGTTTGCGCGCGGTAACCGTATGAAAATGGCCACGACACCTTGTGATGTCGTGGCCCGGAACGACTTGATAAGAATGCCTGGCTCGCCCCAATATTAGAGATTGAGCCCGCAAATAACCGGATTCAATTTAGGCGTAGCGAAGGGAAGATCGACTTACGGCGCTCCCGCTCCGACGATCAAAGCCGTGGCCGGTCCACCGCCCCCGAGAATTTGGGCGCTCGTCAGGACAGTCGCGGCATTACCCACGTAACCGGCCGCGGACGAACTCCAGAGGGTCATGTAGTTAAGGGCTTTCGCGACCTCGACGGAATCCGCGTTGGCAACGTAGAGGAGATCTTTGTCCCGCATCTGGAACTTCTGGGCCATGAAGAAGGACGAGGGGTCTCGAAAGTTCACTCTGTAAACAGTTGGTATAAATTGCTGACCGGGTGGGAACTTACTGAGATTCACATCCAATTTCTCGAGCGTCTGACGTCGCTCTCCGCGGTATATGAATATCTGCGATGGATTTGCGCGCTGATCCAGAAGGCCGCCCGCTTTAGCAACTGCCTCGCTGAGTGCCAGCCGCTCTTGGCCAAATTGGAAGATGCCATCCAGTCCGGATACATCGCCTCCGCCGATTGTCGTCCCGCCCGTAGCATTTCCTAACGCGCCGAACGCTACGAACGTTCTTGGCCGTCGATGCACGTAAATGACGTCGCCGGGTCTGACGTATATGTTTTCGCTTGGATTATCGATGATGCTGGAGAGGCGGACTGTTCCAATCCGATTTTTGCGCTGTAGCGTTATTTCCAGGTCATATGGCGCAAGCTTGCCAGTGCCAGTGCCACCGCCTCCGGCCTCCGCCTTGGAGATGAGGTCCAAGATGCGCTCGCCAGAACCCGTCAGCTTAATTCTGCCGTGTCCTGCGTCGCCAATAACGATAGCCGCATCGGCATTTTGCTCGGTTATATTGATGACAACCTGAGGCTCGATAGCGCGCGTGGCGAGCTTGGCCTCGATGTCTTTCTGAATTTCGAACGATGTCCGCCCGGCGGCTTTGACTTGGCCCGCGTACGGGATCGAAATCGTTCCATTGCCAGCGACTGTTTGGGGTGGAAGCGTAATGAAGTTCCCTGCCCGGCCTGTCGCGTCCCCAGAAACGAAAAGTCCGCCCGCTGACGATTCAAAAATGGACGTCTGCACAACATCGCCCACCCCGACCCTAATCACGGGCACCGGGCCACGCTGCTCTCCAAATGTTCCCTGGAATGAATCCGGTGAGATTCCACTCAGGACACTTAGAACAAACGGATTGAGATCGATGAGCGCATAATTGAAATCCACGGCGTCCCGGCTTGTATAAACCAGGAGCGGATCTCGGCCATTGGTCAATGTTGTGGCTGCACCGCTTTTAATGTCGCGATAACTGGGGCCCACTACGGGCAACTGGGTGCAGCCCGAGAGCATGCCAACGATGGCGATTACGCTCATAGGCAAGATGATCTTTGGCCAGCTGACGATCATCGCCCCCCTCTTAACTTACCCGTTGCGAACAGACACCCGAATGCCCGGCCTCCCAAAGCCGGACATAGACTAGGCCTGATATAAATGATTCGACTACTGAGAGTCTGACTTTGATCGGAATGCAGCGTAAGTGTGGCCGAGCCGCGTCACCAGCTACGAGCGGGGTCTAATCCGACCTAACTGATGGAAAATTTTGGTTGATCAGCACGACCGAATCAGCTCGGCGCGGAACCGATTGGAGCCCGAATGCCTATGCAACATCACAATAGACAGCGTGCGGCCCAATCCTCCATCACGCGTTAACCGAATGCTCCGTGATCACCGTTAACGATGGGGTGTCGGAGGATTGGATTTACTGAACACCCCTCAGAAGGGAGTTCTTACTCTTCAAAGTACTCCGCAATCCTCTGGCCTTTGTAAGATTCGATGGTTCGCAGCGTGGCCGGATCTGCTTTGTTGAGGACCATGCACGCAATACGATCTCGAATGATTTCGGCTTCGGAAAGAGCCTCTTCGACGAGGCTACGCTTCGTTTTTCCCCACTCGACGACGAAGATAAATTTATCGACCAGATGCTCAATCATCTTGATGTCTACGACAGACACGATCGGGGCAATCTCAATTATGATGAAGTCGTAAGACTCGCGGGCAGCGGCCAGCAGTTTCTCCATCGGGGCTGAACCCAGCAACTCCGCTACGTTCGGATTGCGTTCGGAGAGAGCGCACGGCAACACATCCACCCCAGATCGCTCGCGCTTGGAAATATACTTCGCCAAGTGTGTGGGGTCGTCCAAAGCTTCCAATAAGCCTTCGCGTGCGTCCGGCGCCAGCTCGGCTGTGAGGTTCCGCCGGTGGAGATCGCAATCGATAATCAGCGTTTTGCACCTCGAGTATGCACTCAAGAGAGACGCGAAATTATGGGCGACGGTCGTCTTGCCTTCGTTCGCAACGGACGAAACAACACCGATGACCTTATCGCTATTTGGGCTCGGATACGCTCGCATCGACGCTCTGACTTTGCGAATAGCCTCCGTATATCGCGAGTACGGCGCGTCGAGAACGTAGTCGTCGAGACGCCCACCCTTACCTTTTCGCATTTTGACAGTCGGCAGGATTACGCAATATGCGCCGGTGTCCCGGGTCACCTGCTCTGGGGTGCGATACACACCAGCCGCCCATTCTCGCCCGACCGCCGCTCCGACGCCTGCCAAGAACCCGAACACGATACCGCCGCCGAGCACCAGCAATGACTTATTGGCGTCCTTTTGCAGGGGCGGAGCTGCCATCGTAATGATATGGGCATCTTCGGTGTCAGGGCGAGTTTGGTTCAGTTCGTCGAACCTGCGCAGACCAGTATGATAGAGAACGCGCAAAGTGTGCGCGGTGAAATCGAGATCGCGGAACTTGGCCTGCGTCGCGCTATCCAACTTCTTCAAACGCGCAAGAAGTTCGTCGCTGGGCGCTTCCGGTGCAAGGTCCTCTTCGATGTTGTGATATTCGCGTTTTGGGTCCGTTGTTGCCAGATTTTCGGCTCCGGTAATCCGCTCCGTTTCTGCGCGGATCGCTGCATTCAAGCCTTCCATCTGCTTGCGAAGCTTCACAACGGCCATATGGTCCGGCCCGACGGCGTCCGCTATGTCGGCGGCCTTTCTCTCCAAGTCCACATACTCGGCGCGCAGCCGTCCGATAAGTGCATTATCGGGGGTTGCCGTGCCCGCTAAATTGTTAGCTGCCTTGAATTCCTGGAGCGCTCGATCCGCATCCATCGACTGCTGCTTGGTTTCCTGCAGCCGCTCCTCAAGAGTTTGGTTGACCAACCTGTTGGACGCAACTTTGCGCTCGCCGATCTTCGCAATATAGGTGGCTGCGATGGCGTTGGCTATTTTTGCGGCCTTCGTCGGATCGTCCGAACTGAAGCTGATGCTGATGACGTTATTGACGTCTCCCCGTTCGATCGTCAGTCGCCGGAGAAACTTTTCAGCGGCGGTCCTTTCGAGCAAGGTATCTGGATCAAGCGGGGTGACGGATTTCCAACCGATGAGTTGCTTGARTTGATCTTTCAGTTTTTTGATGCCGTATGAGAAACACGGGCCACCCAAACTCTTTGCGCAAGGATTTTCTTCGGCCTCATCAGTACGCGCGCCAGTCCGACCAACAAATTCCGGGTCGTGGGTCAAATTCAACGAGCGGATAACGGGTATAATAATACTGTCCGAAGACAGAACGTAGAACTGGCCCGCCATATCGACATCGTCGAGAGTTGGCTGGTCTAGAATCTTACTGTCCTGCAAAAATCGATTGACGCTCCGGTCGACGATAATACGAGCAGTGCTCGTGTAAAGCTGCGGCATGAACCCTATGGCCGTAAGGGCCAAGAGCAACCCGATTAGAGTTCCGACTACGGGGAACAGCCAAGCCCGTCTCAATATCCAGCGAATGTCTGAGAGGTTAAACTGACCGACGCTCGATTTATGAGGCTCCGCCGGCATCGAAAAATTGTCGTCTGTTGCGAGCATGATGTCGGATTTACCCTGGAAGGCCAATGAATTGCGCGATGCGTTAGCCATTAAATCCCTACACTTCCAGAATAACATGTAAGAGTGGTTTACGTATAGAGAGGCAAATGCTCGAGCGGCCGCGTCAATATTTCCTTTAGGTGCTTTTTCCTGGCGTTGTTGCTGGCATCTCATGTGCCCGATTGGTGTTGTATTCAAACCTTTCAGGGCTGGGGCAAGCGCGCCCAAAAACAATGGGGTGGGCGATGTCAAAATGGGCGGTGTGCAACATTTTCCGAGCCGACGAGCCGAATGATCAGCGTAGAGCCAACACCGTCTCATGACTTTGAGGCAGGTCGAGGTCGGTCAGCCAACGATGGCGGGTGAGCTTTCACGACCATCACCATCGGCTTCCAGCAAGCGATAGGCCGTAGACCTTTAAGATGATGGTCTTTCTGCGGACGGTTGAGTTGACTGAGTTCGCGGATACTGAACAATGATCCGGACTAGCGCCGCCGATTGCAAGCTGCTGAATTGCGGCCATCATTTTGTTCGTGCTGCGCTCTCCAGGAGCAGCGGCGATGACGCCGGCTTCTTCACCTCAAGATCGACGCGCTTGGCAAGTGTCAAGCTCGGCCGCTCGATCAGCCACCACATTGCTGCGGAAAACAGAATGCACCCCAGGATTACCATCACCCACCAGAAGGCCTCCGTTAAAGCCGAGCGGCCCGCCAGGCCATAGCCGATGCGAAACAGAGCGCCAGAAACGGGATTATGTGTGAGGTAGAGAGAGTAGGAGATGAGCCCCAAGAACTGCAACCACCGCCAACTCAACCAGCGATAAATCCCGCCGGATCTGGTTGCATACCACAAGGCAACCGCTGTCAGCGCGGAGGCCAACGTCACTTCGTCAAGTTTCAAGGCCGCGGATAACGCCAGTATTGCGACATAGGCAAAATAATAGACTGCCATTCGTGGGTATTGCCACGTCCAATAGGCGCCGGCGCCAAGCAGGAAGCAATGCCATAGCGGAAGGAAGCTGCCGCGCCACGGCTCCCAAGTGACGATCCCGAGCGGCCACAGCAAACTTATCAGTGCCGCCATCGCGAGGCCCACGGCGGTTGCGCGTCCCTGCATGCTTTGAGCCGGATCGTTGCGTGTCACGGCAAGAAGAAGGGCATATATCAGGTAGAACTGCACCTCCTGGCAAAGCGTCCAGAAGATTGGACCAATTTCGCGGAATCCAAGCACCTCCTGCAAATAGAAGACATGCGCAACGAGCTGCCCTGTCGAAATCGACAATGACTCCTTGCCTTGAATGAAGTGCGCGGAGATGGCGGCCATAGCGATCGTGAGTGCGATCGCGAACCAATACGGCGGATCCAGGCGAACGGATCGGCGAAGCAAAAATCTGCCTAAAAGAGGAATTGTGACTGCATGTCCGCGCAACGAATGTGCAATGACAAATCCGCTGATGACGAAAAAGACCGCAATGCCAAGGTGGCCGTGCCGGACAGTCCATTCGAGCCAAGCGGGAGCGGCCGCCATCAGGTTCGTAAGGTGTTGACCTTCGTTGCAGTGATAAAGAAAGACAGAAAGAGCCGCGATACCCCGCAGCCCGTCGATCATCGCGAAACGGCCAGCATCCCCAATAGGTCGGGCCACCCCCGTCACTCGCTAACCCTTAAAATGGCAGGTCTTGGGACAGCCCCAGGGCGGAACTGTCGTCTGAGCTGCCTGAAATAGGGGTCAACGAAGCGATCAACGGCTGCCGCGAAGGCGATCGAGATCAAAAGAGCAATCGGGAACATGAGGTAGGGATTCGCGGCGATTGCGGGGAAATCCGCCGCAAAAAGTCTGATGACCACGTAATGGCTGAGGTAGATCACGTAGGAGTAGACGCCGATTTTTTTTACCAAAGGCCAATTCAAAAACCGAAACGGTGGGCGATCGGAGAACCGGATCGCAAAATAGAATATCGGCATCAAGGCGAGGCCCTGGAGGCTATAGCGGATGCCTTCGCGAAACGCTTCATCGCGATAAAGCAAAGTCCCGAGCAGCATGCCCCCCGCGATTGCCAGCAACGCCCATTGCATTGGAGACATGGCGCCGCCTCGTTGCATGGCTTTGACGGGATTGGCTACGATGGCCAGGATGCATCCGTAAATGATCGAATCGATCCGCGTATCCGACGCGTAATAGGTTCGAAGGGACGTAAAGCCTGGAGTGGCGATGAGATGGAGGCGCCAAGCCAGGACGGCGAGGCAGCCGAGGCCGAGCAACGCGGCAATCGTGCGTGGACGCACATGGCTACCCAGCAGCAATGACATCAGCAGCGGGTAGAACATGTAGAAGTGCTCTTCGACCGCGAGCGACCACAGGATGCCCGTTCCATCCGGAACGGTGTTTCCCGGATCAAAAAAAATGCCGTAGTAGTTGGCAAAATACGAAACTTGGGCTGCCAGCCCGTACAAAGATATGCCCCCTTTCAGCCATCCGAAATATGTGAGGCTATAGGCGATCGCGAGAGTGATCAGCAGCGGCGGCATCAATCTGAACACGCGACGCGCATAGAACTTCAAAATATCGATTTCACCTGTGAGCTCGCATTCCGCGAGCATGAGGGTGGTGATCAGATATCCGCTTAGAAAAAAGAATATTGTGACGCCGAGCCCGCCCGGCACAGCCGAGAAGCCGGAGTGCGACAAGACAACAATCAGAACCGAGATGGCCCGAATGCCGTCAAGCGATGGGATACTGAGCGCGTGTGCCTTGCTCATATGGGGCTCGACCTAGGAAGCATGACCGAAGATTCCTCTCGCGGCACCATGCCCGGTAAGCCCTTGCCCGAATATTGCGGTATTCAGACGGCCGAGAAGCGACGCATGCGTCGCAGCACGCTCGACCCATGCGGGTGCTGGTATGGAGAGGGCCCCCGGCGGCGTCATCGTCATGCGACAGTCAGCTTGCGCGCCACGAACGCTTCTGCGTAGCGCTCGCTCGCCCGGCATTCCATGCCGCGCAATCGCGCGAGCCCCTGAAATGTCTCTTTGTCGAACCAGTGCTTCGAGCGCTGCGTGCCGAAATGCTTCATGAGCAGTTCGATCTTGCGGGCCAAATTGACTTCCTCGAGAGGAACGTAAAGGTTCGGCTGGCCGAGATCGCCATCCCACTTCGGAATCTCGTATTCAAGAATCAGGTGGTCGCGAAACGTATTCCACGTGTGACGGCAGACCTCCCGATGATCCTGATGGGCGTCGTCCTGCCGGTGCGTCAAAATCAGGTCCGGTTTGAACCGGTCCTTCAGCGCTTCAAACCAACCCTTGATTTGCTCTCCCTGCGTTGGGAAGAATCCGTCTCTGAACGACATCACCTCAACGCTGGCGGTTTCTGCACCTTGAAGAAAAGAATTCGCGGATCCTCGTGCCTCCGCCTCCCTATCGCCAATCCCGCTCAAGACGCACCACATGATATCGAGCTTGGCGCCTTTGGCGATCCATTGCAGCAGTGTGGCGCCCGCGCCGATTTCGATATCGTCGGAATGGGCACCGAGGCACAGGACGGAGAGCCGTTCCCCTGCGGCCGGAAGCTTGAGCGGAAGCATCTGGTGTTCCTTACCCGGTGCCATTCGAATGATTACGCCAGGGCATGCTGCCCTTCTCGACCATCTCCTCGAGCACGCGTTTGTCCTGCAGGGTGTCCATCGCCCGCCAGAATCCTTCGTGCTTGAATGCGATAAGCCGCTGCTCCGCGATCAAGCGGTTGAACGGCTCCAACACCAATTCCTCCCCGTCTTGAATGTAGTCGAAAATCTTATTGGAAAAGACGAAGTATCCGCCGTTGATCCATGTATCGCTTTGCTGGTTTGACCGCATGCGGTGGACCAATCCGTCGTCCCCGAATTCCGCAAGGTGAAAGTTGAACGGCGGGCGGACGGCCACGAACAATCCTACGGCGCCGCTTTTCTTCAGGCGATCAATCATTTCGGGGATCGGAGCGTCAGTGAGGCCGTCGCTGTAGTTTGCGAGAAAATAGTCTTCGTCCTGAACGAGATGCTTCACTGCCACCAAGCGCTGCCCGATGTTGCGCCACATCCCCGTGTCGACGAGGGAAATGCGCCAGTCGGGCGGCCGCGGACCGAGGACTTCGACTTTTTTGCCGAACTCCGAGATGACGCAGTCACTGTAAGCGGACGGATCGAAATCGCGAAAATATTCCCGGATAACGTTCGCCTTGTAACCGAGGCACAGGACGAAATCGCGATGCCCGAAGTGGCTGTAGTATTGCATAATATGCAATAAAATCGGCTGATGACCGACGGGGATCATCGGCTTCGGAATCGCTTCCGAATAGTCGCGGATGCGTGTGCCGAGACCGCCGCAAAAAAGAACGACCTTCATTCTTGCCGCCCTCTTTTCATGAGCATCTTTAAGCCTTCGCTTTCCGCAACGATTTCACACCGGAACTACGTTCATCAGGCCGCAATCGTGAGAAGATCATCCAACCAGGTCTCGCCGCGGAAATGGCGATACTGCTCAGCACGCAGCCTGTCCGCCAATCGGTCCGGCGGCAGTATCACATCATCGTAAGTGAGAACTGAATCCTTCGGGATGTCGCGTTTGAGCTTGCAGCCCTCGACCAGTCCTTCCGGGAGATACCTTCCGCGACTCATCTCATCGACATTAACGGCCTCGCCGTAGGTCATGTACATGCCGTAGCCGTCGAGCTCGGTGCCGGCTTTGAGAGCCTGCTTCGCGACCGCGCAAACCTCGACCACGGGGCCAGCCAGAGGCGGCGCCAGCGAATCCCGGAAGAGAACAACCCGAGCGATTGCATTCGGGACCTCGAAATGCACGAGGTGATAGGGAACGAAGAAGGAGTACAGCGGCCCTTCTCCCATCTTGTAGAGGTTCAGATAGTGCTGCTGCTTGGGGTCGGTGTGCTCCGCCAGAACGTACACTTTCGTCAGAGGCGTCCCGACCACGTAATCGATAATGCCACCGATCTCGCGGAGCTCGTCGATATCGTAGATCTTTCCGATCTGCATGATGTCATCACGGTATTCAAGACCGCGTGACATCCCGCGTGACTTCACTTTGAAACCCGTCGCGTTGGCGACGATCGTCTGCTCAAAGCTGATTTTCGAGCCGTCAGCGAAGCTCGTCACCATCGCCGCGTTTTGACCCCAACGCTCGGCGAAGCCTTTCTGCGTCGTCGGATTGCGATAAGGATCTTGAAGACCTTTTACATTCCCGATAACGCGCGGGGTCAAGCCAAGGCCGACGACCCAACGATAGAGATTCATCTGGACGCCGGGCTCGTCGCCGTCGCAGGCGGAAAGCACAACGTTGTATTTCTTGGCGTAGACCTGGAGGATCGGGCCAATCGTTGCATCGACCTCGGCGTTCATCAGCACGACGTCTTTGCCGTGCTTGAACGCTTCGAGAATGACCCGGGCTCCAAACTCGACGGCTCCGGTTATCTCCACAATGACGTCGATATGGGGCGAACGAGCCAGCAGCATCGCATCTTCGGTTGCGGCCGGTACATCGGCCTCAATAGCCTCGTCGAGCTTTCGCTGCGTTTCGACGATCGCCGGGTTATCGCGGCCGGAGTAGCGGAATACGTCGACCGCTCTGTTCACTTTGCGATTGGAGATCGCGACGACACGCATAGCCGGGACGCTATTCGTAATCTGGTTGGTCAGGCCCTGGCACATGAAGCCAGCGCCGACGATGCCGACACGGATCGGGCGCCCTTCCGCCTGCCGCTGTTTCAGCGCGGTATCGACAAGATACATCTGGCCTTTCCTCCATCGCCGCCGGCGATCGGCTGCGAACTCTCCAGATCTCCGTGCGCCGAGATCAGGCTACAGTCATCCGCTTCTTCACGATCGTCTCGACGTCGTCGAAGGCCGAGAACTTCTGATCTTTTTCCGAAATGACGCTGACGTCCAGAGGCCATGACAGGCCCAGCCGACGGTCATTGTACATCAACCCGGACTCGTTTTCCGGCGAATAAAATTCGCCGACTTGATAACTCGTATCCGTGTTGTCGCGAAGAACCTGGTAGCCGTGCGCGAAACGCTCCGGAACATAGATTGCGCGCTGATTATCCTCATTCAATTCTACGGCAATGTGTTCGAGGAACGTTGGGCTCTCCGGCCGAAGATCGACGATAATATCGAGAATGGCGCCTCTCGGTGCACGAACGAGCTTGGTCTCCGCTGCCGGCGGAAACTGGAAGTGCATGCCGCGAAGCGTTCCCATTTTGAGATTCGAGGCAACGTTGGCTTGAGCGATATCCGGCTTCAGGCCGTGGTTTTCAAATTCCTTCCGGCAGAACGCACGCGCGAAAAATCCTCGCGAATCCTCGCGGCGCTCCAGGTCGATGATGAAAGCGCCTTTGAGCTTGGTTTCAGTGAAGATCATCCGTAATTCCCTCGGATCGCGACCGATGGCTTTTCCTGAAAAGCGATGCCCCGCCGTGCATTCTGATATCAGATCGCTCTTCCTGATTTATTGCACTAGAGCCGTATTTGCGCTCACATGACGAAGGTCTTGATTAATGATGCCGTCCGCCAAGAGCCCTCTGATATGCGCGATGCGCAGGTAGCGCGGACCCTCGAACTCTTCGAGGGTCAAGCCGGATGCCTTGAACGCTTCGTAAACCTGTTGAGCACCGGCCCTCGCCGTCCATAGCGGTTTGAAATCCGGCAATGCGCGAGTGATTTTATCAAAGTTAACACGATAGCAGCGCTTGTCGGGACCAGCGTCGGCCGCATATTCGACTCGGCAGCCCGGCACGACCTCGGCGACGATGTTTGCGATCTCGCTGATCCTGTAATTTTCCGACGTGCTGCCGACATTGAATGCCTGATTGAAGACTGTGTCCGCCGGAGCAGCCAGCGCGGCAACGAAGGCTCGCGAAATATCCTCGATATGCACGATCGGCCGCCAGGGTGTGCCATCCGACTTCAGGTAGATCAGCCGCTTTGTCACAGCCCAGGCAACGAGATTGTTGAGGACGATGTCGAAGCGCATTCTTGGCGAAAGTCCGTAGGCGGTAGCGGGGCGCAGGAACGTCGGGCAGAAGTCGCTACTCGCCAATTTCGCGATGTCGCGCTCGGACCAGACTTTCGATTCGCCATATGCCGTCACGGGATTCAGTGCGGCGGTTTCGTCAACGAAATCGTCGCCCGCCAATCCGTAATTGCTGCACGAAGAGGCCATGACAAAGCGTCCGACCCCTGCGCGCTTGGCAACCTGAGCAACGTGCACGCTGCCACGGTGATTGATCGCATACGTCAGATCGCGGTTGAGATCGCTCAACGGATCGTTGGAAAGCGCCGCAAGGTGAATGACGGCGTCGAAGCCTGCCAGGTCGCTGCGTTCAAGATCGCGGATGTCCTTTCGGATCGACGGAATATCGACGATCTTTCCGCCGTTGGCGAAGGTACAGCGCTCATAAAGATCGGTGTCGCAACCCGTAACACTGTGTCCCGCAGCGAGGAGGGCCGGCGTCATCACCGTGCCGATATAGCCCATGTGGCCGGTCAAAAAGATTTTCACGTGATTGCTCTGGAGCCCCCTGATCGATGTTTACAAACGTCGTACCGTCACGCCATGCCCGTCGAAGGCTGCCGGACGCTTGAGATCGTTTTTGACGGCAATGAAGTCTTCCCGTCTCTATTCCCAATTGTAGATTCCCTCCCGCGGCCGTGCGCGCGGAACCAACGAGCCTGCTGCAACAAGCAGATCCTTCGCTAAACCTGGTGAGTAGCGCACGACCCAGTGGACCATGCTCGCGCCGCAGCGCAACTTTTCCTTCAGCGGGATCGGCGCCGCCGCGATTGCATTGCAGAAGCTAAACAGCTCGAGCCAGTTCGGGAACGAGACCTTGCCCTTGGCATCGGGGTTGAACCAAGCCATCCGGTCGCGCCAATTGCCGACCCAATTCTTCGGGTGGAAGCGCTTGTAGAACAGGGGACGGTCGATGGATACGAAAGGTCCTTGGAACGCCAGCCGGCAGAGGAATACCTTGTCAGCGTCGATGAAGTTCTCCAGAGGTTTCACGCCGCGCAGGAACTCACCGCGCATGACGCCGTAGATCGCGTCGCAGTTGTGATCCCGAAAGAGTAACTCACGGAAGCGACGTGATGGCGTGTCACCAGTACCGCGCTTGGAACGGTACCGGCTGTCTTCGGCGCCGACCGTATCGATAACGACGGTGCTGGGGAAGACAATGACGGCATCGGGCCGTTGCTCGAGGGCAGCGATGCACTCTTCAAGGTGGGTCGGCGCAATCTTGTCGTCGTGCGCCGAGAGCCGAATGTAGCGACCGCGAGAGAGCTGAATGGCGATCGCCTGGTTGCGGGCTCCGCCGACGTTGCGCACGTTGCGGTGGTATCGGACGCGGGGGTCGGCGGCGGCGAACTTACGACAGATCTCCTCTGTCCGATCCGTGGAGGCGTTGTCGGTGATAATCAGCTCAAAGTCGGTGAATGTCTGCGCGAGCAGCGACTCGATTGCCTCAGCTACGTAATTCTCGCCGTTGTAGACTGGCAGACAGATGCTGACGTTCGGCACCGCCTCATCATATGCGCTCATCGCTTCCGCTCGCCTCCCCCTGCGTTGCAGCTGCCACACCACCGAGACAGGTTGCCGGCGCCGTACGACCGGGCTTTGCATTCGGCGTGCCAGGCGGCCCGTCGGCGCGCTCCAGCCATGCCTCGCGCCAATACGGGTAGATCTTTCTCGGGCAGAAGAAGCGCCCCGTGCTGAGCTTTGCCGAGCAGACAGCGCCCTCCAGCTTGATGCATTCATTGTGAAAGCGCAGCATGCGGCCGGTATGCTCTTCAATGATTTGGGTGACTGCCCCCCGCACTTGCATCACTTGGTTGCAAAATGGGACCATCTCGATATCGAAATGTAACCCGCGGTTGCTCCCCGTCGTCGTGAGCGTTTCCTCGATCGCCTCCAGTGACTTCACCCGCACCCATTCCCCGGGCTGCAAGTTGAGCGGCTCCGGCCGTCGCGGCGACTTCACGTTCGGCCCCTTGGGCCGGCGCAGGACCTTGAAGCGGTGCATTGGCTGCATGTACGCCGCCCGGAACATCACCTCGACGAAGGTCAGTGGTCCGACGTTGCCCGAAAGCAGTTCGTTGAAGTAGGGACGCGGGTCGGTGTTCGACAACGGCTCGGACGCCCTGTTGGCCTCGGTCACCTGGCACTTCCAGCGGACATCGTCGCCCTCACCGTCGCCGGACGCCCTGACGTTAGGTTCGATGCGCGCCCGCAGCGCGGCGACGTCGGTCTCGTCCTGTGCGACCGCCGGGGCGGTGAGCGAGTTCACCTTTTTCAGCCACGCCTCGTTCCAGTAGATGCGGCAGTCGGCCTGACAGCCGCCATGAGCGCGTCCATCGCAGCGGAGGTCGTCAAGCAGCACGGTGTCGGTCATCCGCCTGCTCCGCAGTGTGCTGCCGATCGTGTCGCAGATCTTGTCCGCTCTCGCCTGCACCATGAAGCGACGACCCAGGTAGGGGATCATCTCGGGCATGAAGGACATCGCGCCGATAGTTCCCTGCTCGTCGAGCGTGGCGAGGATTTCGCCCGCGCGGCGCACTTCGACGATGTCGCCTCTGCGCAGGGCACCTTCTCGCATGTCGTTGCCTCCCGACAGTGGGGTCGACGATGGCGGGAACCAACTTGGCTGTCTGCTCGACACGCCTGTTGTTGTCACTCTCGCCCTGATTAATAGAAATCAGCCAAAAATTCCGATGCATATTCGCATAAGTTGAAGATAAGGCATCTAACGTTTCGGGTAAAGACAGCACAGAGAATAATGGTAACCGCGAATCGTCGTTCATTTTGGCGCCGCAAATCTGTAATGCCGCGGGCCAATGCCGAAACGCCACTTATTTACAATTTCGCGCGGATACCTAGGCACGCCACGGGACGTGGTTTTTCGTAACCTTCAGGCGAGAGATTTCTCTGATTTTTTCCGATATGCAGCCCGCATCTCCGGGGCCATTAATTCAACACCGGACCAGGTTGATGACTTGCCTCAGGATTATGACGCTTTGCATTGAGCCATATCCGATGGCGCAACAAATGATTTCATGTTGGAAATACACAGCACGCTGACTGCGCCCCGAACTCGGCCACGAGCCTGAGTCGCAAGAATAGGCTTATAATCATGTTCTTTCGGCGACGAGAACCCAGTCGGCCGAGCCGTCCGGGTGAGCTCCGGGGAACTCGATTGACCGGTCCGCCATTGCGGCTTCGGATTCAGAAATAAGGTGATATTTGCCGGTCGTTGGATCATACCAACTCAACTTCACGTTTATCGGCCCCGCGATCACAGTCGTATCCACCGTTACCGAACGGCCCGTCGGAAAGTAAGCAACTGCGGCAAGTTTCGAATATCCGGACGCGGCTTTCGTGTCGCCGTCTCCAATGCCCAACTTGACAAAGCTGCCATCGTCGCGGCTCCAAGAAGGATCGACGACATACTTGTCAAGCAAAGACCAAGCATACTTGGCCTGGAGTTGCGGAGGCTCGTTGAGAATTTCGAACCATCCCGCTCCTCCATCGAAAATGCCGGCAGCACCAAAGGGCCACCATTTTTCGTGACCAAAATTGATGCCAATGCCACCGCGTAGCAATACCGAATAATTTCTTTCGCGGTACTGCTGGTCTTTGTTGCCGCCATAATGAGGCGAATTGACGTAAGGGGGTTCGATGTCAACGACGCCGTAATTTCCGGCTCCAGGTTCTCCATATGCGGCGTCAAACAATTCGACAGAATTTCCACCGTAGTCGTACAGCGTGTTGGCGCTTGGCTTGAACCACTGGTAGCCGCTCTCTCCGCCTTGCGAGAGATTGAACTGTTGGTGGCCGCTCCATCCTCTTTGCTGTTCCCCGATCTGCAAGCGGTGGCTCGAGCCTTCCCCGTCCTTTATGCCGTGGAATACCGCGTCGACTTGCCGGCCGACCGGATCGCTGGCGGTCCACACGAAATCTCCCATGACGTGCCAAACAATGTTGGGATACTGCGCATAGCGAAGAGCGAGCGTCTTGCCGAAATTGTATGCGTCTGCTGGCCCAACGCTCACCAAATCTGGTGTCGTACCGCTGTCGCCCCAACTCAGAAACAGGGAAAACACAACAGTCATTCGCAGTCGCGTTGCCTCCTGGACAATCCAGTCCATTGACGACCAAGCTGGGCCGAAAGGCGATGCATACGGCGCACCTGCAAAAAAACTTTCCCCGGATCCGTTTCGATAGCGGTCGCCAAAACTCTCATTTAAATGCACGCCGAACGGCGCCACGGCGACAGCATTGAAGCCGAGCGAATTCAATCCTTCCAAGGCGCTTGTGATCGTGGCGTTAGAGCATCTCTGCGCCATCGCCCACGACGACATCATCTTTAGCAAATATACGTTTCCGCTCTGGTCGACGAACCGGCGATTTGATGTTGCGACCGGATAAGCGAAGCCCATGTCGACGCCGGCCGGAGCGAGGGATTTGAACGCTGCATCAGCCACAACTTCGCCGCAACCGACAGCAGAGAGGCGCAAACTCATTTGAGATGCATGATGAACCAAGCGCGAGGGAATCTTGAATGCCAGCAACAGAAATGCGCTAATTGCCGCGAATGCAATAATCGAATTCGAAATTTTTATCGAATTGGCGCCGATTCCGAGGATCATCTTATGTCCGTTATTTTTTGTTTATGTCTTCGGGCCTCGCTTTGCAGAATTTGCATTGCGCAAAATGCGCAATGTTCGTTTCCAGATATCCGATACCGGACCATCCTAGTTCGCCGCCGAACTGAAGATGGATATTGTCAGCTCCTATCTGTTCTCACCCAGGTCGTGGCGCGACTACCGCCAAGAATGCGAATGTAGTGATGCAGTTTTGAGTAAACGTAGGGCACTATCGACACCAGCGATCTGGGCGGCAAGGCATCGCGGCCATAACCGAACCACGCAATCACTATGCTCAGCACCAGCGCCGCTACGGCTGAGCCGCTGATATAGGAAGGAACGGCTGATAGGCCCAAGACGGCTCCCGATGCCGTGATCGCGAAGACTGCCGACAACAATAGAACGAGAAGAAAAAGGGGCGGCACGGCCAAGTCCAGGGCCATCGCCATCAGTCGCAAATCGCGGCTCGCAAACGCCGACGACAAGACACGCGGAACAGTAGAGAAAATCAGCTCTCTGTGGCCCTGCTCCCAGCGCTGCTGTTGCGTATTCCTTCCCTGTGAAGAGGACGCAAAGTAGCTTCTTACGACCGCCGACGGACAAAATAGCGGCAAGTGGCCTTTCAATGCGAGGTCCAGCCCCAGCTTGAGGTCCTCGGTCAGCGCCCCGGTTGCGAGATTGGCAGCGTTCAAGGTGCTCCACGTAAATGCCATTCCTGTGCCGACCAGTTGGCAAGGGAGCCCGAGGTTCGTGAGACCGAGTGGACGCACCCAGTTCTTCAAGCGCCACGTGAATTCCGATACCTGCTCGTTGACGGATGACTCATCCGGCGCATGCATCAGATAAAGGGCTTGAATTGGCCGTCCGGTGGCGGATGCCCGTTCAGCGAGAGTGTCGATGGCGCCGTTTTCCAGGCGACAGTCCGCATCGACTATAATCACGACCTCGGGGGCTGCTCTCGAGAGATGCCGAATTCCATAGTCAAGTGCGTGACCTTTGCCGCGGTTTTCGTCATCTCGGCGTTCGATGACTTCCGCTCCTGCCGAACGGGCAACCTCCGCAGTATCGTCTGAACAATTATCTGCGACCACCAGCAGGCGATCACGCGGGCCAATCTCAGCCAAAATGTCAGTCAATGTCGGAAGGATGCTCACGCTCTCATTGTGAGCGGGAACGAGTACTGCCAGAGAGGGTCTATTGGAATTTGGCTTGCGCTCGGAATTTCTTTTCGGAAGTGCCGCCAGAACTTCGATCAGAAGAACAAGAACGGGAATACTTACGAGTAGCGCAATCGCGCCTAGGGCTCCCGAACCGAATGCAGCGGCGACAGACATTTCGTGGGAGACCATCAAAAGCTATTCATTCACATTGCAGAATTCGCCAGCGCACCCCTCATACGCCCTTAAACACTGCGAAAAAGTACGAAAGCCGTCTTCAGTGTACATATTATTTTCGAAAAGCCTAGGGCAACATTCCGCGTTCAGGAACGAAATCGCGGATTCATCATTTGCGCGACGACCAAGCCGAATATTTTCGGGCTTTTAACCAGGTATCGCTTCGCGAGGCGCTTGGGATCCGACAACAGGCGATGCAGCCATTCGAGGCCCGAATTCTGAATCCAGAGCGGTGCACGCTGCTGTTTTCCAGTAAGAAAGTCGATCGACGCACCAATACAAAGAGCCACTCCCCTTGCTTCGGGGTACTCGAGGAGCCGGTTCGCCAAGGTTTCTTGTTGCGGAAATCCAACAGCCAAGAATGTGATGTCTGCGTTCGCATCCAAAATGAACGCGATGCATTTCTGGACCTCGGCATCGGACTTAATAAATCCCATCGGCGGCGTATAGGACGCGATTTTGAGGCCGGAAAAGCGGCGACCGAGGATTGCGCAGTCGTCCGCGCTCGGCCCGATAATTCCGACTTTCAGCCCGAGGCCGGAGGCCCTCTCCAAAAGGCGGGCGGTAAGATCGCTGCCGGTTACGACATCGAGCTTCGAACCGCACAAATGTGCCAATTTTCTCAGCACACGACTGTCACAATATATTCGCCATGCGGCGGCGTATTTGGCTTTGAGTGCGTCGCCCTGCTCGTAAATCTCGACGACATGCTGCACGTTGGGCGTGACGACGTATCTGAACGGCTGCCCAATTGCGCCCAATATTTCGTCGATTGCAGTTTCAGTCGAGCCGCCGTTGAATTTCAGGCCGAGAAAATTAGCTATATCGGATCCCGTCATGCGCAAGCCCCCCGCGACTCGTTGTATATCTCTTGTCATCCCGCGGGCAAATGACAAGAAGAAAACGGGAAGATTATTAGTTGGCCTGGTAAATCGCCACGACTCGCCAGATCGAATGGGCGCTACTTGGGTTTGCGGAATGAATGCTGAACGTCGTTAGGAGCGGCAGCGCTCCTTTCATCGGCATTTCGCTATCCGGCTTTCGGATCGCAAATCCAAATTGGTAAGAGGATTCTTCGACGCGACCGATCCTGAGGATTGGCGACGCGATGTGCGCGGTCGATCTCCGCTTTCAATTTACCGGCCGACCAACTGGGCAACATACGCGGCGATGGCGAGTGACGCGGTCAAGCCCGGGCTCTCGATCCCGTAGAGGCCGACAAAACCCGGCACTCCGTGCTCCGTTTCGCCGTGGACCGCGAAGTCGGCGGGCGGCGTTCCCTCGGCGTAGATCTTCGGCCGGATGCCGGTGTAGGCGGGCACCAGCGCGCCTTCGGAGAGGGCTGGCCAATAGCGTTTGATCTCTTTCGCAAACACGGCGCGCCGCGCATCGGGATCGACGAACGCATAATCGATGTCGTCCTGCCAATGGATATCGGGTCCGAACTTGGCGGCCCCGGACGTATCGAGCGTCAGGTGAATGCCGAGCGCGTCGGGCGACGGCATCGGATAGATGAGGTGCTTGAACGGCGCTCGCCCCGATAACGCGAAATAATGGCCTTTCGCGGGGTAAAGCTTCGGTACGACGTATTCCGGTTTCGCTGGCGGCAGCATGCACCCGATGCGCGAGGCGCCGAGGCCTGCCGCGTTGACGACACGGGCGCAGGTCAGATCCGAGATCTCCCCCGCCGACGACATCGACAGGTGGAATTCACCTTTCGAGACCGGAGCTATACCGACGACCTCGGAATTGAAGGCGACTTGGCCGCCTGCATCGAGCAGCCGGGTTTCGAAAGCTGCCATCAGACGGTGGCTGTCGATTATTCCTGTCGATGGCGACAGGGTTGCAGCGACGCAGCGAACTTCGGGTTCGAGGCGATTGGCCTCCGCCACCGTCAGGCGCGTCAGATCACCGACGCCGTTGCGGATGGCCCTACCTTCGATCATCGCGAGCTGGCTGACTTCCGCTTCGGTCGTGGCGACGAGAAGCTTGCCGCACCGGTTGAACGGGACCTTGTATTCCTCGGCGAATGCGTAGAGGCGCTTCTTGCCTTCGACGCAGAGCTTGGCGCGGAGCGATCCCTCCGGATAATAAATTCCAGCGTGGATCACCTCGGAATTTCGCGAAGACGTTTCGGTGCCGAACGCATGGTGGCGCTCAACGACGAGGACGTCGCGCCCGAGGCTCGCGAGTTCGGCTGCGATGGCGAGCCCGACGGCGCCGGCTCCGATGACCACCGTCTCGACCTCAACCGACATTTCCGGAATGCCTCTTCCCGTTTGCGCCGGGTCTCATTAGCCCCTTCCGGCCGGATCGTGAATGAGTTCGCCCGGGAATTCAAACGGCATTGGCGGCAGCTTGGCGCAGAAGGTGCAATCGCGAGGCGGTCGCGGAACGCTCGTGCGGTCCAGCGGTTGCGGGACAAAGTTCGCATTGAAGGAGCGGCTCATACCGCCGAGACACGCCGCTCCGGTGAAGCTCGGCCACAGGGCCAGCGTCTTCAAGGTAGGTCACCGCGATGAATGAAAAAATGAAATGGCATCCGTTCGATTCCGAGCTGCCCGCCGCCACCAAACGGGGGAAGCGGCGGCATCCACGCGCGGAACCGGTCAGCCATCGGACGACCGGCGATCGGCTTCGCCCGCGCGAACAACGGCCGGATGCCCGCGATCCCACCCGGCGCAGGGAGAGAGCCGCGAAGACGCGGTAAAGGGCTTTTGCGCGATCCATTGAGGCGGACTTAAAATCCTGACGATGCAATCGGCCGCCGCCAGTGGCGTTTCGCGTCCGGCGCCCGACGCCTTTCCTATCTGCTTGCGTCTCTTGAGGTAACAGGTCATCACTCGGGGGAAAGAAGACGGACAAAAAAAGCGCGCGTTAGGGAATGCGAATGCCATTGATCGTGTCGTTCGTCAGTCAGAAGGGGGGCGTCGGCAAAAGCACCCTCGCACGGGCCCTGGCCGCAGTCGGGGCCGCCGGCCGGCTGAGGGTCAAGCTCGCGGATCTCGATATCCAACAGCAAACCTCCGTCAGATGGGGCAAGGCGCGCCAGCAGCGCGCAGCGGCATCTCCCGTCGAGGTCGGGGCCTTCCGTACATTCGAAGACGCGCTCGAGGATTGTGACTCTTTCGATCTCATCATCGTCGATACGCCCGGCCACACGAGCCCAGCGACGGGCACCGTCGCGCGCGCCTCGCATGTCGTCGTCGTGCCGACGAGCGCCACCATCGACGATCTCTATCCGACCGTCCTTCTGCTCCATGCGCTCGAGGAAATCGGAATTCCGCGCAGCCGGCTGGCCGTCGCGCTCTGCCGCGTCTTGGAAGCGGAGGAGGAGCACGTCGCGCGGGACTACGTCCATGCCGCCGGGTACGAGTTGTTGCCGGGGTTCATTCCGGAGCGCTCGACGTATCGGAATGCGCAGAACCGCGGCCAGGCGCTCACCGAGACCATCGATGGATCCGCAAACGAATCCGCCAATCTGCTCATCGAGAGTTTGCTGAGAAAGATCGCGGGACAATCGGCCGGAACGCGAAACGGCAAGGGCGACTGACGCCGCCCTCGATACCCTGGCCGCTCGACGCGACTTGGCAGCAGGCGACGATCGTTCCAACGGCGACCGCCGCCCGCGACGTATTCACTGGACGTATTCACTGAATGCTCAGTGCGCCAACCTTGACTTCAGCAAGCCGAGAACGAGGGCCGTCACGCCACCGCTGACACCGCCGGTGACGAAGCTGGATACAATCGTCCCGATGTCGAGCCCGGATGTCGCCGCCGCACCACCGAGGCCGAGGAGAGAGCTCAAAATCTGGCCGCCGACGCCACCGCCAAGCGCGCCGACGATCGAATTGCCGAGCGTCCCCAAGCTCGCCTTCTCGGAAAGCGCGCCTGCCGCGTTACCGCCAAGCGCACCGCTGATGAGTTGGATGATCAATGCCGCGAGGTTCATATAAATTCTCCTCAAATACGCACAACGCAAAGCCGGAAGCCGCGCTGAGCCTCGGCGCTCCACCGGGTCATGAAATACAAGACCAGAGAACCCGCTCCGCGTTGCAGCAATTTCTTGGACAGGCTTAAAAATCTGGAGCCAATGCGGTGTATGATACAGGCGCTGGCAAGCGCGCCGAGCGTACGTGTAGGCAGAATACATCCGCTCTCGGATTATTTCAGGCGTAATTCAAAACGGCGCGCGTGCCGGGGGGGGGTGCATAAGAGGACGAGGAAGCGGCGTCGTTGCTCCGTTGGGATTGTCCTTGTCGTTGGAATTCGGAACCGACTGGAACTCGCTTTCGTTGCTCCTGAAAGAACTGGAGGAACACGATGTCAGCGAAAACCAACTACATCGATCAGACCATCGCGACCAATCCGCCCGGCGGCAAGCACCACGAGACGCGAATAGAAGGCATGAGGCGTCCGACCGAACGTCCCGCGGGAAAATCCAACAACGCCGGCCGCGCCAAGAAAGTCGCGAAGTCAGCGAGATAGCAGAGTTCTGACGTAGCGCGGGCCGGCGCCCGAAAAACTGATTTGTTTGAAGCTTGCCAGCTTTGCAGACGTCTTCGAGCCACTGAAATATTGGCTGGGGTGCGAGGGTTCGAACCTCTGAACGGGGGAATCAAAATCCGCTGCCTTACCACTTGGCTACATCCCACCAGCGCGTGAGGAGAATCGCCGCCCGAGCGACGGTTGGCGGCACCATAGTCAGTCGTTCGCGCCTCGGCTGATGCCGGCGCGTCGGTCATAATTCCCCACATTCTGTTTTTTCAGGTGCCTTGCAGGCGATACGGCGTACACCGTATATATTTAGTTCTGCAGCGAACCTGGAAATCTCATGGACCTTCTGGCGCGGCTTTTTTGGTCAAATAAACGAGATCTCCCGCGAAAGGCCCGGAAGATTCGATTTGAAAAGAAGGTCAAAACTCTCGAGGCACTTCTCGATTCCCGAGTCCCTTCACTGTGGGCGCCCTTCGATCCAGACAAACGCGTTATACCAAATGTCCCGCCACTCTTTTTGCCTGCCACCGCCGATATCGAGAAAGAGCATTTCCTGCAAGCGGACTGCCCCGAGATCCTTGTTGCATCGATCCCAAATGCCATTTTTTCAGGATGGTCTTTCATCGGCTCGAACCGGGAGGTGTATTCGATCGAACCGCCGATCATGCCGTACTATCTTCCGGCCTATATCGAGAACGGATGGGCATACGGTTCGCCATATTCCATCAATCAAAAGGCAGAGCAGTATGTCGATGGCGTCTGCATTTCGGTCACGCACTTCAATTCCTGCACTTATGGGCACTGGCTTCTGGAATGCTTGCCAAAACTGATGCTCCTGCGGGAAATCAGATCTGCATTTCCCCACCCGATTTCGATACTTTTGCCCAAATCCCTAGGCGGGTTCGCCCGGCGCTGGTGCAATCTTATAGTTCCGGATATTCCGATCATTGAATTCGACGATCAAAGCGCGTTCGTGCGCTGCCGCGAGCTGATTATTCCAGGTCAACTATGCTCGGCTGGCACCTTTTTTCACCCGCGCATGAACGACTACATCGACGATATTGTCAGGTTGGCCGGACCGGCGGATCAAATAAAGAAGCATCTCTACGTTACCCGCGAAGTCCAAAGCCGTTTCCGCTGCATGGCAAACCGGGAAGAAATCGAAGCCATCGCACGGGATGCTGGCCTCTTTCTCATTAGTCCGGAGACGCTTTCGATCGAAGATCAAATCCGGCTATTCGCCAACGCAGAGACGATAACCGGCGAGTTCGGGTCCGCGCTTCATAATTCGATCTTCTCCCCGATCGGAACCCGTGTTCTCGCCCTGAACTGGGTCGCCGAATTTCAGTCTCGCGTCGCCCACCTCAGAAGTCAGCCAACGGGCTATCTTTTGCCAGACGACGGCCCCTTGGTTTGGGATCGCGATCTATCCAACGTCTGCCGACCCTACGTCATTTCTCCAAAAAAGTTTCGCGAGGCGCTTGCTGCGCACGTATCCGAATGTGCTCCAGCGCTGCTTTCGCTTTAGGAACCGCGCCTCGGCAAACCCGGGGGGAGAGAGTGGGAACGGCGGCTTTTTCAAAAGTGGGAGTGGACGGCGCTCAGATCGCGAAGTCACTGATATATTGGCTGGGATGGGAGGGTTCGAACCTCCGAATGGCGGAATCAAAATCGTCCTTGGACCCAATGGTTTCAACGTCAGTTTCCACTTTTCGTGCGCCCCGGTGCCTCGGCGTTAGAGATGCTTGCCTGTCCAAGTGGAAACGAAGAGTAACCGAGAGGTAAATTTTGGTGGGGACACTGGGGACAGTGGGGACACTCAATAAAATCAATATGTAATTCGTCCCCAACCTGTCCGCCTCTCGATCGAGAGGGGGACACCTAAGCCGCCCCGCAAGTCCTTTTCTCGAGCCCGCTTCGAACACGTACTTCGCGGAAAATCCCCGCGGCGGTTTCTCGCTCATAACCCGCTGTCCGCGGTAGTCGGTACTGCTGTCAATCCATCCGGCGCTTAGGTTCATACCCGATCACGACGCCAGCAACCGCAAGGCGCCATCCCAATGCAAGTGTCCAAGTTCCGTAGATTTCAGTCTGTGGAAGCAGCGAATGTTCGGCCTTACCACTTGGCTACATCCCAACGCGGAGACGGGAACCTACCATGTCAAGGTAGGGGCCGGTGGTTCGCACGCCCGACGTATTTGGTGTGTGCCGATAGTCCGCCGCTTGCCGCTCACCGTTCAACCAGTCGGCTCAGCTGTAGGGAATTGAACACCGGCGCTCCCTACGGGACGCTAACAATGCAGCCTGTTCAATAGCTTAGTTTGGCTAGCAGTACATAACCCCGTCATTGAGTCTAAAAGGGAATTTTTGCGATTAGCTACCCGACTCAATGCTTCGCATAGACAACCGACTCAGATAGTCAACGGAGAATAAATCCGACTTCTGATTTCCGTGTATGGCGAGCCTTGGGGGGCACATCATGACCGATCCTTTGGAAATTAAGCCGTTCGCAGTCATCCGCGAAGAACCGGCGAGTAGACCCTGGTTTTTGAGTCCGTATCTTCACTCGCGAACGATCCTTCTCGACGACGCGCCATTGGAGCCACAGTTCACGATGGATCGCGTAGAAGCCGAAGACCTCATTGCGCGTCTAAAACCCTTCTACCCGAAGGCCAAATTTGAAATCGTAGAAGTTCGGTCTATCGATCCCGCCGCCATGTCACTTCGCTATGACGCTAGCCTCCCAAACCGCCCGCCCCAAAAACACGCCAACCAAAACTACTGCCCCAAACTCGCAGCCCGCACCTTCGCCGATTATCACTTCGACAAACGTCGCCAACCCCTTATCGTTGAGCGCAAACAGCGGCGCTCGAAAGTCTCGGAACCCGAGCCCCAAGGCTTTAATAACGCTCTCATACGCCAGATAATGGAGATGGTCGAACTTCGTGGCGACCGTCGCGATGGATGCTACGCCTCATCATTTCGCGTACAGGGATACAGCGCCGACATCGTTCGAGAGCATCTCGATTTCCTCGTTAGCTGGGGCTTTCTCGACATCACGCCGGGCCCGGCTGGCGCACAGGGCGCGCTCGCGCGCTACCAGATCACTGACGAGGGAGCTGATTGGCTCTATTCAGTTCAAGGTCATGACGCGGCTTAAGCGTTGCGTTTTAGCGACTTGGGGGTAGCGATGGAACCATCGTCTGGGTTTCGGGGCAGTTAGCAATCGATATGATCGTTTCACTTTTTTAACCGACTCTTGCAATGCTCTCGTTGAGGCATTGGGGACCAATCGCAAATGACACCTGTCTCTTCGGCTACGCTAGCCTTGCAGATACTGCAACGAACGGACACCGCAAA
Organism: Hyphomicrobium sp. 2TAF46; assembly: GCF_052114865.1. Lineage (NCBI taxonomy): Bacteria > Pseudomonadati > Pseudomonadota > Alphaproteobacteria > Hyphomicrobiales > Hyphomicrobiaceae > Hyphomicrobium > Hyphomicrobium sp. 2TAF46. The sequence continues at coordinate 412,273 of NZ_JBFRFO010000004.1, forward strand.
ATCAAATACACCGAGCAAAGGGAGCGCCGACGACCTCACTGTCGCGGCAAGCGGAACGATTACAAAAGGACCGGCTGCGACAGCGTCCGCTCAAACAGGAGATGCCCTCTTCAGCGTGAATAGTCCCAATCTCAACAAAATGAAAATCGATCTCATCAAGAGAGTTGGTGACGAATTTGGCATCGATGAAAGCGATTATAACTCTCCATCGGCCTACGGAGCAGCGATCAAACAGAAAATCGCTCAAATCAAACTCCAACCCAACGGCCAACAGGTGCTTGACGGCATCGGAAGGAAACTTGGCTTGGACAAGCTTGGTCTCTCGATTGACGAAGTGGTGAATGCGATCATGGACCCAAAGGGCGACGATGCGCAGAAGCTGGACGCAGCCCTAGAAAAGCAGATCGGCTCCCACAATCGCTCCCAGTCTCATGGGTCTTTTGGCATCAAATCCGATGAGATTGGTATCTACACACCAGTCTGATTTCGTCTTCAATCAACCATTGCGTTGCGCGGCTTGGCGGGTGGCGATGCCCGCCATTGCAAGCCTTTGGGTGTCGCTCACGCGTAATTGTCAGCACAAGGCGCATGTCAACGCGGTGGCCCAGCCATTCAAACAGAGATCAGCAGCTGGCTAGAAAGTCTGCCGAAAGCGCGGTCTGATGCCGGTCTAACCATGTCTTTGATGTTTGATAGTCGGGCGCAAGCGTTGCGAGAAAATTCCAGAACGAGCGCCCGTGAACCCTGTACTTAAGGTGTGCCAGTTCATGCACGACGACATATTCGAGTACCTTCCTCGGGGCGAAGATCAGGTGCCAGTTGATAAGGACGTTGCCTTTCGGGCCGCATGCCGCAGAGCTAGCCAGAAAAGCGGCAGCACAATCGTCAACGGCTCTCTGGTCAGCCACGCCGCGCAACGGACAACGTCAATCAACTGAGCAGGAGCGCCGAGCTTTTTGAAGGTTGTCAGCACCTCATCGAGGTTATTTCTCCAGGCTCTCCCATTGGGTCCGACGAGTCCGGAAGCGTACAGCGTTGCGGCTCCCCGCTCATGAAGGGTCGCGGAGCTATCGGCGATCATCTTGAGACGTTGGCCGACTTTCAAATTTTTTGCCTGCGCTCGGACATGGGCCAAGGACGGATGACTATTGATTGCCGATATTAAGAGATCGGCGGAGCGATCTTTAGAAGCCGCAGCGAGAACGTTAGATAACGACACTGTCGCTGCCGCGACGTCTTCGTTTCGAAACAACGGGGGCTGGCCGCCTGCGTCAACGATCGCGGAAACAGTCTCCGTCGAGGCGACACCGACGTCTTCGAACGAAACGATCAAGAGACGGCGTAGCGCGTTTGCGCCGCGGAAGCGATAGAGATGCGAAGTCGCCTGCTCGGCTAGGTCGAGTTCGCCACGACGGATAGCTTTTTGCATCCAAGATGCGGCTATCCAGTGGTCGATCGCACGTGAATTATTGGCGATCGAAGGGTGTTCCTGAAGTCCGGAGATTGTTTGTCTGCTGTCCATTTGTCGTCCCGATACACGCGAGGGCGACAGCAAACTCTAACTCCGCGAACAGCCTAGTAAATGACTTGCCTCAGGATTTTTCATCGCTTCTATGGTGCGCTTGGTATTGCAGCCCTGGTTCGACTAAAGGGCGGCTGTGCGGCTCCGCCGAATAAGGCGAGCTGTGCATAAACGCATCTTTCGATTGAACCATGGCTATTTTGTCCGCAATGCCGACGCTGGCTTGCTGGAGTTGAGTGAGCGTCCGCTCTCATAAGTGCGATTGGGGCGGCTACCAAATTGGGGGAAAAGGGATTGGCGCGCATTCGATTGATTGAAATTGAGAATTTTCGCGGGATCAAGAAGCTGACTTGGTTTCCTGTGGACGGTCTCAACTGCCTCATTGGTCCTGGCGACAGCGGTAAGTCGTCGGTTCTTGAGGCCATCGACTTCTGCCTCGGCGCGCGTCGCAACCTCCAAATCAGCGATGCCGATTTTCATCGATTATGCCAGTCGATTGCGTAAGCCTTCGTGTTGCGAGCAGGTGCCGTGATTGCAAGTGGCTCCAAAAATTTTTCTTACAACGGGCGCAGACTTAGGTACGTGGGGTGGATACCGGCATCGACGAAGTTCGAGTACACCTTGCGCTGCTTCGGGCTAGCGGCAACGTCGGCTCTCATGAACCCATCTCGTACATGAGAGATGGCAGAGCATGAGTCGAGATAAAGCCAGAGTTACGCGCAACGAATGTCGTCGTTGGTCGATAACGATTATCCGCTACGAGGGACTCGCATCGCATTCTGAATTGCCGTTTTCGCTTCGCTGAATTGTTTCCCCACGAACTGATCCTCATCGGGCTCGTCGAGGTGTTCGTTTTGCGCTGCAAAGACCGACTGCACAAAGCCACTTATCATCCCTCTAAGAGGGAGGGGATAGGTAGAGTCTGCCGCATTCAACAGAGCGCGAATAGTATTTTCTGTATCTTCCAAACTTAGCTGGCCACACTCACAAGCTGCGATTGCTTCCAGGATGGCCGCGCTGAGCCTCTCGTGGTGCTCATTCATCCGTACTGATCTTGCGGTAGGAGTTGTGATGAGAAAGCCATGACGAGAACGCAACAAGTTAATCAAGTGATCTGTCGTTTGTCGAGTATCGATCTTAAACCCGTCAAGCCAGTGATCGATCGCCCTGCATTCTACCCTGATCATTTGATCGAGATGCGTTGCTCATGACCAGGATGGTCATTGCTGACTCGACGTTCGTTGCTGGCGGCGATTTCGAATGACTCAGGTGGCAAGTAGCCAGAACTCAGGAGATCAGCCTCAAGCACGATCTGACGACGGTCGAACACAACGCGGATGCCGGACCGACCAACAACTGGCCGACCTGGTGGAACCGATTACGACATCAGTCCGATTGGCGTTGGTATCGATCGAGTGGTTTTCTGCCGACGGACGGTGCGAGTGAGGACGCCCACTTGTGCCACGAACTGTTGTTTCGTGGTTGGGCAAGTTGATCGGTTCCGTGATGAGACAACGGGGGATGCGGAGAGTGCGTGTATCTTTCCCCGGATACGGCGAAGCTCTTAATCTCGACTGCTCTGCCACCACAAGGCAAGCACGTACGTTGTCCATGCCGCAATAGTCGGGTAGAGGGCGAAAGGTGGGAAAGCCTTAAGAAAGCCGACAAGGTCTGGGTGGGGCGCTCGGAGCGACAAAGCCATCAGCGCAATCGCCAGTGTCACGACCGAGATTGCTGCGAAGGAAACCAGCCTTGCGTAAAGATGATCGACCTTGCTCGTAGCTATCTGGGCGACAATCAGAGCGGCAACGACGGTGCCACCGATTGCGATCGTGAAGACAACGGTGAACCCTATGGCAGTCGCCGACGCGTCGCCATGCCCAATGGTCCAGAACAACGCAGCGGCAAACACAATCATTGAACTTAAGGCGGGTAAAATCGCGTGCATAGGCCGCCCACTTCCTAATTCAGCATAACCCTCGCCTTACTCTGAAACTTCTACCTTCGCGCTAACGGAAAGAGTTAACGCGCATTGGCTATCTCCGGAATGGCCATTGCAATCAATTTCAATGGGCAAGACTTACGCGGCGGCAGCCCCTTTTTCTAAGTGATCTGTGTTCTCGGATAAGAACCTTCGTATTGTTCATTCCCCTTCCGGAGCACGATGCAAGCGAAGCGAGCTACTTCACTGAATGAATTAAGCGGCTTCTGCCGTATCGTGCAGCAAAGCGCACGAGGCGGCCCTATCGTTATATTTCTTCCTAACCTTCTAGTCCCCTGTATATAAATATAACAATAGGCGGGTTACACCTTTATATCCTTATATACTGTATCGATCTTAGATGCGTTCGGAAGCAATCGCTCAGAGCGCGTCTGGGTCATTCCAATTCGCCAACGAAGGCGGGAGAACCTTGCCCGCGTGCTGCGCTTCCATGATGTAAAAATCAACTGCCACACCGTGCGCCTTACGAAGGAACGACAAGCACGGGAACTCGTAGAACCATTCCTTGGTGCGAGGCTTCTTCCCTGCAAGCTTGTCGGTCACGTACAGCACGTCCTTTGCGCAGCCCGCGAACGGCCCCCCAGTTGGCGAGCACGCATTTGAAAATTTCAATCGCGCAGTCGGCGGGCCACAGTTCGGCGCATCCTACCAAGCAACCGAAGTTGTGGCGACTGACGACTTTCCCGGTCTTCGCTCGAAACATCTTCGCCATGATGTTCGCGAGATGGCGTGGCGTCTTGGGTCTCGGCTCTCCGATACGGACGAGGCAAACTGTTTTACCATTGATCACCGTGCGAGCTGTGTCGAAGGGCGGCTTACTGACGACGCTTCGGAACGTCCTGGTCGAGCAACCTAACTCTGCCGCCCAATCGTCTTGAGGCGCAGCGACCCAAACAGCGCCGTCATAGGGCCACGGTGACTCTTGCAGGCCCTGCTCAACGAGCTTGATTATTTTCTCCGTGTAACGCGACATGCGTCGAACAACTCCAATTGTGTTCGGCCGCAGTCGATGATACGTAGTCAGCATTCCGACTACTACGTAACGCCGACGCGACCGGCGTGAGATTTCAACCCCGCGATTGCAGTCGCGGGGTTTTTCTTCTTCTGTGTCCGATAGCCGGGAGACAACGGGGGTGGTTCGTCAGTGACCCACTAGGTCTTCAGACGCTTTCGGATTTGCTCCGCCATCTGCATTGCAGTGCCCCCTACTTCGTCGGCGTTCTCCGATTGCTGCGGAGATGATGCGGCCATGATCTCAGAAACCTTTGCTTCCAAGGCCTGCACTATCCCTTCAATGCGGTAGGCAATCTCTCGGACGTCTTCAGCGGACGTCGGCTCCTTGAAACTCTGTTCAAGCCGATAGATCACCTCAGCCGTTGTTCGGCGGCCATTTTTCTTAGCTTCCGCGTCCAGTCTCGACCGCAAATCTGAGTCGGGCGGAAAGCGTATAAGTATCTGTTCTCCCTCACGAACTCTCGCATCCTTAACCTTTTTTGCCATTGCTTATCCCAGGGATATTGCCCAAACATTATCCCGGGGATAATATCCTCGATGTGGCACGGTCGCCAAGTACATTTCTTGTCAGGAGTAAAAATGAGAAGCACGCGCAACGGCACGATGGGGCCGATCAACATCAAGATCATCAAACACACACGCGGTCATTACACCGTTGGGCATGGCGCAAAATCGGAACTTTTCACGAGCCGCGCTAAAGCGTGGTCGCGCGGCTTGGAACTTCTCAAGAAGCTCGGCAATGCTCGCATCGTCTACGTCGATATGTCGGAGGCTGCGTGATGAGCAACGTCATCGAGTTGAAGAAAGTAAAGGCGGAACGGCTGCTCAAACAGCTTGAAGATGATTTGGCGAAATATGATCGCCAGTCTAAGGCAGAAATAGCGGCAATCGCCGAGTTCGGTTTTATCGCCAGAGCGACAGGCAAGGATGTTTGGGGTACTGACGTTTACAGCCTCGCTTATGACAGCGAAGTTTTGATCGATAGCAGCGCGGAGTTAGTTGCCGACGAAGTTCTCGAACTGGTGAAGGAGCTTCTACGCTTCTGCAATTCGCCTGCTGAATATCGACGCCACGCCCAAGAGTTCGCACAGTGCATGGCCGAGAGCCACGCCGAAGCGGATGCTGCGATTAGAGCCGATTGGGGGATCGAGCCCGATGCCGCGTAAGAAGCGAAACTACTCGCAGTCTGACGTGAAGTACCTCGTCACTGCCGTAGAGGCAGCGGGCAAGGATGTGGCCTACGTCAAACATTGCTCGGACGACAGCGGCTTTCGCGTCGTGTGCCGCGCCGACCTGGATGTCACGAAGAAGACCGAACCTGCTGACGATTGGGATGACTTGCTCAATGGCACGCCTCAAGCTTCCTAAGTACGTGCACGATTTCACGGACAACCGCAGCCTCATTGAGCGACTTCGCAACAGCTACGGAGACCGTTCAGTCGCTGGCCTGACGCCGGAGATCATCGACAAGGTGATCTTGAAGCCGATTGTTGCCGAGTCGAAAGCACAGGCCCACACGATGCGGAAGCGACTGGTTATGCTTCTCGACTTGGCCGCGCTTAACGGCTACCGCAAAGACAACCCCGCTCGGCTCGCACCGAAGATCAAGTACAAGGCCAAGGGCTGGAAGCCCTGGACTGAAGCGGACATTGCGAAGTATCGCGCCCATTGGGCGAAGGGTACGCCGCAACGCCTCGCCCTCGAAATTCTGCTCAACACCGGATTGCGTCGCGCAGATGCCGTGAAGCTTGGGCCGCAGCATCGTGACGGCAACCGGCACATCGTCAATCTACGCAAGAGCGGTGAGACGGTGACGGTCTACATCCCGGTACACCCCGACTTAGAGCCTCACATCGCCGGACTGCACAATCATTTGGTCTACCTATCGACGGTGTACGGCGCAGCCCGTTCCGAGAAAGCGTTCACGAACTACATCATCGAAGCGGCACGCGACGCTGGTCTGCCACCAAATCGCTCACCGCACGGGCTCCGGAAGGCCATGTGTCGTCGCCTGACGGACGGAGATTGCACGCCGCAGCAAATCTCCGCGATCACCGGCCAGAGTATCGTCGTCATCGAGCGCTACATTCGCGACTTCAACAAGGAGAAGGCGGCCGAGACGGCTATGGCTTCGATCCCGTCCAGCGCGAATGAGAACGAAGCTCAAACAAAATTGGCTAGCGAAACTACCTAGCTAGCCAAATCCGAGCCTAACATATTGAAATTGCTTGCGCCGATGACAGGTATGGCGCTCCCTACGGGAGTCGAACCCGTCTTTTTAAATTGAAAACCCGAACTCAGTCTCCGCGGATCAAGGCGGATTCTGACAATTCGCGTTCGGTTCACGGGACGATGAATCAATGGCTTTGGTCGTAGTCTGAATGACTTGTATCTCCGAGACGGGCGAGCGTTTGTCTCGTATGACGAAGGGCAAGACTCCTCGGCCAAACGCGAACATCATCCAGCCGAACGTCCTTAGCATCAAGGACCCTGTCCGCCACGGCTCTACAGTGAACAACACAAGCACCATCACCGCCAAAGAAGCGAGCTTTGCTGGCAGCGGCGCCAGCATGTCGGTGTCGGCGGTTGGCGCGGGCATTTGCGCTTCGTTCTCGTCGGTGAGGTCAGGCGTTTTGCCAAAGTCCCGAAATGCTCCGGCACGCCGTGCTCAGTCTTCACGCTTTGCAGCGTAACCTCAACACCACAGCTATGCTCCGTAACATTTGAGCGGACCGCCAACTTCTTGCTGAGCAGCCGTTCGTCGCGGTAACAGCGCATGGCTCGAAGGAGGCATCGATGTTCTCGCGACTTTGCCGTCTCGGATTAAGTATCATCGTCTTTTCAGCAGCGATCGCGATATCGCCTGATCCACCTTTCCGCCTTCAGACCGAACGCGAGACTTCGTCACTTCCGACTATAGCCTCAACATCTTCTCCTCAAGTCGATTGGCCGATGGACGTCGATGCTTTTCTTGCGGGCCCGTATCTTCGCAAAGCCGATGTCATGCTTGAGAGGCGCATAAATGATCTTCCAGCTCTAGTCATACGCTGGGCCACGAATTCGCAATTCTCACATGCCGCGCTCGTGTATGCAGCTCCGCCATACGACGATGGCTTATCCAATACTTTCGTTATCGAGGCAGGAACCGCAGGCGTCGACCTAACGAAGCTCTCCGATTACGTGCACAATTCTGGCGTCGGTTATATCGCAATAAAACGCCTCAAAGAGAAACCGTGGTTCGACTCCGACCGCCAAGCTCGGGTACGCGGCTTGCTTCTCGACAAGATCAAGGCGCGCTATGATTTCTGGACGGTATTCCAGGTCGCAAAACAACTTTGGTTTGGTGTCCAAGAAAAAGTAAGCTCGAGACAAGATACGGTGAAGACGTTTCGGGACATGGATTGGACGCCGCCCAATCAGTTCATTTGCAGCGGCCTCGTTCAGATCGGGTTCGTCGAAATGATGGTCGAAGCCATCAAGAAGAATGATATTTCTCCCGAGGCTCTGCGCGATGTCGTCTTCACGAGAAGCGCAGAAAAATATCTACCCGAGCGGGGCATGTGGACAAATCTTGGCGACCAGCAGAAAGAGACGGCGCAAATCTTTCGTGATCTCCTAAACGACGAGCTTTACGCGGTGACGCCCGAAGACTTGGCGCAGACTGACAAGCTTGATTGGCTTTATTTGATCAAGGGAAGCAAGGTCTTCAAAATTGCATCGTACGACGACATCAAGCGCATCGCGCAGGAGTAGGCGCCTACGAATGGGATCTAAGTACCGACTCCTCTTTCGTGGATCAGATTCGTTGAGTTTGAATACGCAAAGCCGCCACTGAATGGCCCAAGTGTAATGTTAGTTTGCGGCGCAGCTATTTGGTAGAGGCTAGCGTTACGCCACAATTGGCCAACAAAAATGATATCAGATTTTCGCGCAGGCCCCCTTGACGAAAACGGCCGACACAGTCTTCGTTTTTTATAAGATACGCGCGACCGCATTTCCCGAAACGATGTTTTTTTTGCACCGCCCGGCATTTTGTTCGGGCTTTTTGCTGTCGTGCACCCGTCGTTTCGCGTGGATCGACCTGCACCGCCGCTGACCACACTCGGGAAGGCACAATCGTCTTTCAGCTGACGAACAAGCAACCACCGAGCGAAGCAAGGCTTAGTTAGCTGCATTCAGGATCGCTGAGCACTTCAAGTCAGCGACATCTAACAAGTCGACCTGCGACGAATGCACCAAGCGGCCCAGGCGCCTGGCACGCCCAACGCCAACTTTGTCTCGTTACTTCAACACGAATTCTGACGAGCCCAGCGCCGATCGCCGGGGCTTTTCTTTTTGCATCAAGGAGACAGAACCAAATAGATGTTTGGGTTACGGGTCGAGTCCCGTGCCCGCGCGTCGTGTGGCATCACTGGCATCACCGGTGCTTGATCTGTTGGCCTTCAGCATGAACTCAATCTTTGACCCGACCAGCACGAAAAAGGCAGCTCAGTACGTGCGGATGTCGACCGATTACCAGCAATACTCAACTGTCAATCAGAAATTTGCGATCGCCGCATATGCGTCAGTAGCGGCGCGTCCGTGCGTGACGACGACTATGGAGATCCGCGCAGCGCACGCCGCTCGGTCTCGCTTAGCTGTTGTTTCTGCTCTTCTGTGAGGTGGCCTGCACCGACCACCTGGAAGGCGCTGTTCGGATTATAGCTGCCCTGCTGCTGCCCACGCGCTCTACGCCTGCGCTCCTCCTCGCTCGGCGTGTTTTCCCCGTCACCGCCGCCGAAGCCGATGACCTCGACGATGATCACCGACGGTTGCTCCGAAGCTCCTGACTGGGCCGGGTTGGTCGCTTGCTTGGCCGCCGCCCCCGAGGCATTCGAGGCCTCCGTCAGGCCGCCAATGTTCGGCGCCTGGATCTGCGGCACACCGGTGGTGTTGCCCTGCGCCTGGATATTGGCCGCGTTGACGATATGTAGCGCCGCGAGGTTGACGTTGCCCGATGAGCGAACGCCGGCCTCACCGGCGTCGATGGTGCCAAGCGGTGCAATAAGATCGATATCACCCGCCGCGATGCCCGGGATCGGACTCAAGGTCGCGATGCCGGCACCCGACGACGGCGCCTGCGGCGACAGCGTGACATTGCCGTAGTTGTCGGTCACGCGCTTCGGCGGCGTATAGACGATCGTCGTCTTGGCGCCGCGGCCAGCGTTGATGTCGCCCTCCGCCGACCAGGCCAGGATGCTTCCGCCATAGGTGGTCATGATGCGCGACAGGCCGAGCAGCAGACTTCCCTTCGAGTAGCTAAGAATGTTGCCTGCACCTTGCGTGATCAGTCCGGCCGAAGCTGGCGGCACCACACCGTCGACCCCGAGCACGATCTGACCTCCCGGCGCCAGGAGCTGAATGTCGCCGCCGGCCAGCGTTCGGATATTGGAGCCGCCGAACATGGTGATATCGCCGGTGCGCACGATGAGGTTGCCGTTGGCATCCTTGTCCGGGAACAGTGCCGCGATGACGTTGCGGCCGCGCAGGTAGGAACCGTAACGCGAGCTCTCCGGGTTGTTGTACTCGCGTCCGCCTTCGCGCAGTTCCGCGAAGTAGATCGTCCGCAGGAAGATGTTCTTCTGGTCCGAGGCCAGCGCATCGAAGTACGCTCGGCGCTCGTCAACGCTGGCGGCCTCGAAGCCGTAGCGCTCCTTCAGCCACGCTGCGAGCTCCTTCTCGTAGGTCTTGGCCACTTTGCCCGGCTGATCGGCGAGCGGCGTACCGGTGACCGCGAGGTTCGCCGGATCGAGATAGAGCGACGCCAGCTTCGCATAGTCCGGCCCGCTCGCGCCGACGCCGGCCTGCATGAAGATGCTCGCGCCAGGACGATTATCGCCAGGGACGACTGCGCCGATCGACGTAATCGAACCCTTGTCGGCCTGATAGATGTTGCGGCCCGCCAACACATCTAGCGTGCCGGGACCCACGATCTGCACGTTGGCGTAAAGGATGTCCCGTCCCGCCGACACCACCGAGAAGTCGTTGTTGCCGGCATGCAGGATCAGGTTGCTGGTGGCGTATGCACCGTCGAAGGTGGCAAGGTCGTAACCGCCAACCGGCGTACCGAGATTGACGATGTCGCGCGCCGCCATGATGCGCATTGGCTTGGCCGCCACGTACCACGCGCTCAACGTCCGCGAGGACGCTCTCTCACCGCCAGCCGTAAAGTCGAGCACCTCGCCCGATTTGAAGCCGACGATATCGCCGCCGGCGGCATAGATGAGCGCCGATGTGCCATCGTTCTGATGCAGGTCGCTGGCGGTGTTGGGGCCGAACGCAAAAAGCTCGTTGCCGACGGGCGTTATAATACCAAAATTATTCGGTACTGTACCGCTGCCATTGGTGTTGGTGGTGCGATTGCTCTCGCCGCGCTGCCACCCGCTGAACGCCGGCCTGAACGGGGTCGCCAGAGCGCTCTGGTCGGCGCCGGAGATGTCGATGGCGTAGCCGTTGGCATAGATCGAGCGGCCGGCCAGCAGCTCGAGCTGCCCCTGCGGCGACGGCGCGAGCACCAGTTGCGGCGGCGTATTTGTCGGCTGGATATCATAGGCGCCGTAATAGATGCTGCCGCTCGTCGCAAGCGCCGTCAGCGTAGGCGGATAGACGAACATGCTGTCGGTCGTCGCGTCGAGGCTCCCGGACTCCGCCAGAACGTACTGCATGGTCGGCACCAGATTGCCGCCTGCCGAAACCAGATTGATCGCCGTTTCGTCGCGCCATAGCGAGAACCAGGTCCTGCCGCCACCCTGGTGCCCGCTGCCGGCCGCGACATAAGACGTGGTACTCGGCAGGAGCAGCCGGCCGGGGTCCGTGGCGCCCGATAGCACGAGATCGCCGCGCGCCGACAGATTGACCACGGAGTCGCCCGGGACGACGACCGGTCCGCCGAAGCCGATGCCTTTGTTGGCGACCGATAAGTCGGGCCAGCGGGGATCCGCCCCAAGCTTCATTCCGTAACTCAGATTGACGCCACCAATCGTGCCGGCTCGCACGTCAATCAGGCCGCGAACGTTGACGAGCGCGCCGCTGGAGTCGCTTCTGGTCCGAGACGCTGTCAGCATGGTTTGCCACGGATTGAGCTGGCCACCGATCTTCACCAGCATGTCGCCGCCGCCGGTGAGGACCAACTGGCCATCGCTTCCGATCCGCCCGGTCGACCCCACCGCGATATCGAGCGCGGTCGAGCTTGACGCTTGGTTCGATCCCTGGCTCGCAAGCAACCCGGCATCGCCGCCCGCCTGCACGGTGACGTTGCCTCCGCCCAGCGTGCCGAAACCGGAAAATCCAGTCAGCGCCGGCATCACGTCGTCGGAATAGCGCGATTTCGGCAATGCAAGGGTACCGAAATTGATCCACCAAGCGGTGCGCTGGCCAGCGATGTCTCCGCCCTGCCGCCAGAGCCAGTTGCTGGGATCGTTGTACTGCAGGGGCCGGTTGTTCCCCTGGTTGATCGACATGCCGGTCAGGTTACCCTGCGCCGTCACAAGAAGGTTGCCACCGCCATCGGGGTACCAGGCGTGATAGACGCTGGTCGCACTGCCATCGACCAGCCCCTCATAAGCTGGGCCATAGCTGCCGAGGATCGAGCCGCCGGCCAACTGTCCGCGCGGCAGGTCGTAAGGATTGGAGCCGTCCGGTGCGAGCATCGCCTGCGATTGCGCGCCTGCCGTGTAGATGCCGTAAGCCGTACGCACCTTCAGGTCGGCAGCGCTCAGCAGCTCAAGATCGCCCGTGCCGGTGCGCACAACGCTCGTCAGCGGGAATTGCATCTGCGTGCCCGACACCACAACGGAGGAATCCGCGAGCACCAGGTTTCCGGCGTTCGCGCTGCGCGGCCGCAGCGCCCGGCTGTCAGCTGCGGCGATATCCGCGCCGGCCGCGAGGCGCAAAGACCACGACTGCGATCCGGCCGGCAGCATCGGCGCAGCCGCCCAGATCCCGTCGGTTGGCGCGCTGTCGCGCAGCCGCACGGATGACGCGCCGCCCGGCAACTTGACCGTGGTCGCGGCAGGCACCACAGCGCCGACCGGCAGCGTCAAGGCGCCGTTGAGCGTAAGGACGAGCGGCAAAGCTACGTTCTTCGGCCAAACCATTGGACCTATGGTAATGGCGGAAGTGAACAGGCTGCCGGCGCCAAGCACGGTCCCCACGGGCAAAACCGTATTCTGTGGCAGCAGCGTGCCCTTCGCGTAGATCACGGCGCCGCCGGCATTGCGCACGTCCGCGCGCAGCACGGTCCCCGCCGGAACGGTAAGCGCCGTCTTCAGCGGCGCGTCCGCAGGCAGCACGTTGTTTGCCCCCAAACTAAATTGCCGTACGGGCAGATCGTAATTCAGCACGCTAAAGCGCGGAAACACCGTGCCGTCTGCCAGCACCACGCCGTCGCGCGGAATGACGACATCACTGCCGGACGGCTGCGTTCCGCTGTACAGCATCCTTGCGACTTGGACCCCTGTCCCGAGCGGCTGGGGCGCAGCGCCAAAGCCGTCGCTGACATTGCCGAAGATATTCAGGTTGCCGCCGGCGCGGATCACCAGCCGGCCCGGTTCGCCGGAGCCGTAAACGCCGGTCTTCAACGTGTTTTGGTTGAGGCTGTCGTAGCGATAGCGCGAAAGATCGATGTCGCCTGGGACGGTTAGGTCGCCGTTGGGCGCCGCACTGGCGATCTCCACACCGGGCCGCAGATGAAACGCATCGGCATAGACGCGCAGGCCAGCGAGCCTGCCCTGCAGGTCCGCGTTTTGCAACGCCGCCGCGATGAACGATGTGCTGGAGGTGTGCACGGTGTCCATCAAGGCCTGGTTGACGATGCCGTCGGCAGGCCGGTAGGTGCGGAAGCCGTTGACGGCAACGCTGCGTGCACCCGTGATCGTCACTGGACCAGTTGCGTCGATCGCGACGTCGTTGGCGCCATCGCCGCTGCCACCCGCGCCGCCAAGCCGCGGCGCGTTTAGCTCCACCGTGCCGCGTGCGACGGCATCGGCGGAGCGCACGTCGATCGTTGCGCCCGGCGTAAGCTGAAGCCGACCCTGCGTCGTCGTGAGTTCGACCACGGCCCGATTGGGCGCATCGATCGGCTTGCCATAGCTGTCGACGCGCAGCACGTTGCCGTGTGCATCGAGCGCGGCGCCGGATCCAAGCAATAGCCCGTCGCGCGCCGCTAGCCGGATGGTGCCGACCTGCTCGCCACTCGCATCGATGCGCCCGTTGACGATGAGTTTTCCGCCATCCACCGACAGGCTGACGCTGTTGGCGACGAGCTCGTCGCCGACGATGAGATCGCCCTGCTTGATCTGGAAGTTGCGCGACCCGACCACGCCGCTGGCGGTGAGCCGCCGGTTGAGGGCCGCGAAATCGTCCAGCGTCTGCGCGCGCACGTCGATGCCGCCAGCGCTGAACGGCACCTTGGTGCCGCCCGCATCGAAATGCCCGGAGCTTCCGGCGCTGATCGTGCCGGCCAGGTCGACATGACCGGCCGCGGCATCCAACGCTGTCACCGACAACGTTCCGGCGCGGTTATTGACTGCGGAGAGGTCGATCGTCGATCCGGCAGCCTGCGTGATATTCCCGTGCGCGCTCTCGAGACTGACGTCACCACCCCAGCTGTAGCGAACGGCATCGATCAGGGTCTCAGACCGTCCCGCCAGGTCCAGACGCGCGGCGTCGGTCAAAATGATGTCGCCGCCCGCGGAGACGGTGAACTTGCCGCTGGGCAGCAGAACAGAGCTTGCAATCGCAACCGTCGCCGCTTTCAGACCGATCTCGGCGCCGAACGTCGTGGCCGGCGCCGTGGCGACGTCGCCGGAGCCGGCGACACGAAGCGCGCCACCCGCCGTGATACGGTTCACCGAGCCGGACCCGCCGGTGAGCAGTGGCGTCATCATGTTCAGGTTGCCGCCGCTATAGGCATAACCGACGCCGGGCTGGTAGGCGCCCTGACTTTCATAGACCGACATCGTGTTGCGATTGTTCGCGGTTATCTGCGTGTGCGCGGTGATGTTGACGGTGGAGAAGCCGAGCATCAGGCGGTCCAGCGTGAGCTGGCTATCCGGCTGGGTTCCATCAGCATAGCCGAACAGCACCTGATCGGCGACGATATTGAACGTACCATGGCCGGTGCCGGCTCCGCCCGCGATCACAGCGCCGGGCGGGACGCTGCGCGGTGTGGCGTTCGTCGCACGGCGTACGCCATCGCTGACGCCGTTCCAGATCAAGTTGCCGGTCGTCAGGGTTGCACTTTCGGCGGCTGACCCGAGGCCATAGATCGCCGGCGTGTTGAGGATGAGCGAGCGCAGGCTGGAGTGTCCCGCCGCGGAGTCGATTGTGGAGAGGTTCACCGCTCCGTAGAAGTTGACCGACGCCAGCGCCGAAAGCACCAACCCTTCCAACTTGGGCGCGCCAGCAACCGCGTTGCCTGCCAGCAGGCGCCCCAGCACAGTCTGGTTGAGCACGAGGCCGGCGGGCAGCACACCGGCGGCGCGGGCCGCGGCGATCGCGCCCTCGTCGCCGATATTCAGGCTTGGCGTGGTGAGCGAAAGATAGCGCGCGCCGAAACGCGTGTTATCGGCAATCGACAGCGTGCCGCGCTCGACAGCGAAGCCGAGGGTCCCTTCGGTGGCGATCGTGGCGGCGCCGATGGTGATGCCGCCGAGCGTATATCCACCTTGCATTTGCTGCACATCGATCCGTCCGTTGGAGACGACGATCATGTTGCCACTGGCTGTATAAGCAAAGCCGTCGGCGGGCGGCATCACGATGGAGGCACCCGCGCCGATCGTGTCGATACGCGCGCCATCCTCGATGCGGATTCCGCCAGCGCCGGCCGCGATGAAGACGTCCGGCGCGCGCAGCACCGCGCCGCTGCGCACCACCACGGAATTGGTGGAACTGGTGGTGCGGACACTACCTAAGTCGAGGATGAGCTGCTGGCCACCACCGATCGACAGCCTGGCGGCGCCGATCGCATTGAGATCGGCCGCACGCACCGACACGAAGCCTGCGGTCGGCGCAGCGTCGGCACCAAGAATTTCGACCTGCTTTGGCTGGTCCCAGGGCGCGTAGTAGTCGACGTCGACACTCACTGTGCCGCCGTAGYCGCCGTTGCCCGGCGTGAACAGAGCCTGTCCGGCGAAGGACAACGCCGTCCGGGCCGCCGACGCGTCACTCGCGAGAACAAGTTGCAGCACGCCGGCGTCGACCGGCAGGCTCGGCCGCGGTTGGCCGTTGCGCGCGGCCGCGGCGAGCATGAAGCTCGCATAGCCTTGCTCGTTGTATTGCGAGTAGCTGCGCACCACTGCACCGGGCGTGATGATGACCTGGTTGGGCAACGACGCGCGAATGGACGTGTTGGCGATGCCGAGATAACCGGCCGCAGTCCAGGAGCCGTTACCGATGGCGGTAGCACTCCCGAGCGAGCTGGCGCCCGCAAGATTGGACGGATTGCTTGCGCCGATCTCCACGCGGAAGGCACCGGGCAGAAGTGCAAAAGACGCCGGCATCAGCGTGTACGTGCCTGCCGCAAGGTCGGGCACGCCGCCGCCGATCGTGATGCGCTGGCCGATCATTGGCGTGCTGCCCTGGCTCGCCGGCACCACGGGCGCGTATTCTGCCGTCGAACTCGGCACGATCGCAAACACCTGGCTGCTCAGACTGCTGTAGCTGTTGCCCGGATTGGCGGCGCGCAACGGGTTAAGGAGCGCATCGACAGAGCCGCCGCGACCGCTGATGAAGCCGGAGCCACGCAGATCACCTCCGCCCGACAGATCGACCAGCGCACCGGCGGCGACCGAGACCGCAGGTCCGGATAGGCGGATACCGCCGGTCAGCCGGCCGAACCCGTCCACTCCATTGTAGGCGGCTCCGACCTCGGCACCGTCGTAGCGATAGACGATGCCGTCGACGGTCCCGCCATAAGGCATCGTCAATCCCGCGCCGCTGCTCGAGGTGATGCTGCCCGGCAGGAGATCGAGTCGCTGAGTGTCGGGTACGCCCGACTGGCTGGCGCCGCCGAGCGCGATTGTGCCGAGCGGCGCGCGCAGCACGCCACCCTGTTGGATAGCCGTAGCAAAGACCGTCATCGTGCCGAACGCCGAGAACGGGACGGGCGGCGTATCCGCCGTAGTGCGGCCGAACCGGACGAGATCAGTCGCTGCCAGAATGACCTTCGCGTTGCTCACCGGGTAGATCTGCGCGGCATCGAGTTCGAGCGTGTGGCTGCCATAGCTGTCGCCGACCAGCCGTATGTCTCCGCGGCTGACCACGTTGATTCGATCGAATCCGGCAATGTTGGTGACGACCGGCGCCACGCCGTCCGTCTGCGTCACGGCGATGTTGAGCGGTTCGGATTTGGCGGCGAGGTCGACGAGATCAGCCGTGATCGTCAATTGCGCCGTGCCGGACTTCGTCGGCTCGCTGCTCGGCTCCGTGCCTAATCCGGCGCCGATCTTGCCGATAATGCTTCCGGGACGCGGCTCAAACGCACCACTGACGGCGACATTGGACACAGCGCCGAAGGTGACATAGGGCGCGGCGAGATCGACCCGCTCGTTCCCATTCTTGGCAACAAGATTACCTGAGAGCTTCAAGCTCTGCGGCACGGCGAGCCGCACGTCGCCGTCGAAAGCGATGGTGTCGGCATAAAGGCTGAGATTGGCAAAACCGCCGGCGGCAACTTGGTCAGCGCCGATCCGCGCGTGTCCGAAAAGCAGCGCCGAATCCCTGGAGCCTGGAGCAAGGTCGGTCGCAAGATCGCTCGCGCCCGCCTGCGCGCTGACCTCAAGGATGCGCAGGCGTCGCACTTCATTGGGGGCCGGCTGATCGATGGGATCGGCATAGCGGGGCGTGACCAGCGCCAGGCTGAGCGTTCCGCCAGCCGCGCCCTCGCCGCCGGCCTTGGCGGTCATCTCGCCGTCCAGATAGAAGCCGCTGAACGTGTTGATCCCGATGGTGCCACCCGGCGTCGCCAGGGTGAGAGGCTGCGCTGCACCCGAAGCGCCAAACCCCGCACTGGGCACATCGATCACAATGCTCGTGCCGGAGGCATCCAGGCGCGCGCCCGGCCGCGTGATGACGAAGCTGTTGCCGGCATAGGCGATTCCACCGACCTCGTTGCCCGTGATGGCGCCGAGCATGATGCTCCCGCCCGCGTCCGCAAATCCATATCGCTCGCCAGCGCGGTCGAGCGCCGACGCGCCGCGTCCCGCCACGTCGAGGACCGCCGTCTCGCCGAGCCAAATCGACCGTGCACCCAGTGTGGGATTGGCAAAGCTGGTGCTCGTGCTCGCGACGTTCATCTGGATCACGTTGATGCGGCCGCCAGCCGCGGTCAGCCGTCCATCAACGGTGATCTGCCCCGGGCTCTGCAGCGTAATCGCACGTCGCGGATCGACGGTGATGTTCGCATCCCGTCCGATGACGAGCGCGCCTTTATTTAGATCGAGGTTCGACTGGAGCGTAAGATCGGCACCGGCCCGCCACGCGATCTGACGCTTTGCCGGATCGTCCTGAGTGACCGGAGGTAGCCAAAGCTCCAGGGCCGACGCCGGATCGGAGCCGGTCGGCGCGCTCCATGCCGCCGCACCAAAGCGATAGACGGGCATGTTGACATCGATGACGGCGCGATCTTGGACCAGTAGTCCCTGATGGCCATTGATGTCGTAGCTCGAAAATCCCGTCTGGAACAAACCGGTGCCGAGTTCTGTCAGAGGGGCGACAGCTAGGGGCCGCGGCGCCACGGTTCCGAGGGGAATTGTGGTACCGGCAGCAAAGCGCAATTGTGTTGAAGCCACGTCTCCGGCGGTAAACGTGACGCGGGTCTCCGCCACCACAATGCCGTTGGGAAACTCGCCGGCTGTGAAGGTGAAACCAGCCGGCAGCTTGACGCCGTCGCCGGGGAAGATCAGCGTGCCTGGCGCGACATGCGCACCAGCGCCGAAGTATGTGTAGTTGACGTCGTAGAAGTTGGTACCGGCGGGGACGGTCCAGCCATCGGGTCCCACCTTGAGCGGCTTCTGTTGGTTTGCGTCTACCTTCAGCGGCACTGGTGCAAAATCGCCCGGCGCAAGCCCGGTGATGGTCTCATCGTAGTTGAATGGAATCCGTCCGCCGGCGGGGATGATGATCTCTTCAGCCAGCAACAGCGGGATGGGCGCCCTTTCGCCGGCGCCCAGCACGCCGTCATTGGCGAGCGCTTTGCCGCCGATCACGATCGACGGACCGCTCCCGATCACGAGCTTGCCGCCGCCACTTGCGCCGTAGCCGTTGATCCGTCCGTCAAGGACTAAGCGCCCACCGACACTTCGACCGCCAACCGAACGATCATCGGCGACCAGAGTGACGCTCCCACCCTTGCCTCCCGTGGTCTTGCCGTTTGGCAGGACGGCGGCGCCGGAGGAGACGTCGATGGTGCTGCCGACGGTAATCGTCGCGCCCTGGGTGGAATTGAAGCTGACGCTGCCTCCATTGATGAAGGCCAGGCCGGAAAGATCGCCGGGCGCGTTCGCCGCATTGGTCCACAGCCCGCGCGTGTCGATGGTTGCGCCGGCATGCAGCGTGAGCTGTGCCGTGCCGTCGGCCGCGGTCAGAACGATCGGCGTAAGGATGGCGGCGTCCGGCCTGAGAATATTGGTGACGGCGACGCTGCCGGCGCGTGCGGTCACATCGGCGTTGATGTTGACGGTGGGGGCAACGAGATCAAGCGATCCGCCATCGGCAAGCGTGAGGTCGCTGTCGATCGCGATCGCGCCGCGCGTAGCGATGTCGAGGCCGCCGAGCTTTTGCTCGTTGAGATGGCCGGCATCGAGATACAGCGTGCCGGCGCGGCCGGAGGGAAGTACGGACGAGGCATCGAGCCCCGCCGTGACGTTGGCGATGTCGCCGATCACGACGTCGCTCGTGTAGGCGCCGATGCGGCCAAGCGCACCGTAGGCGCCGACGAGAAGCTGCCCGGCTTTCGCGACCTGGGTCTGTCCGACCTTGTAGCCGTCGGTGGCGCCGGCGGGGCGCGCGTTGAGCTGACGGCTGCCCTGCACGACGTCGGCGAGGATCTTGCCCTCGAACACCGCCGTCGGCGTCGACAGGATCAGCTGGCCGGCATCGCGGCCGACCGTGTAGCCGTCCTCCCACCGCGTCGTCACCCGGCCCTTGCCGAACGGGCTGCTCCAGACCTGCGTCACCCCCCAGCGGTCGTTCGACCGCACGAAGCCTTCGCCGAGGCCATAGAACGTCATGTCGCCG